>NZ_JANGAA010000012.1:0-97496 GCF_024461705.1 Blautia sp. DFI.9.10 | reverse complement strand
ACTCTCCGTCGTGGTGATGGTGATGCTCATGCTCTTCATGATCATGGCCGCAGCCACACTCTCCGTCGTGGTGATGATGATGCTCATGCTCCTCCTCAAGCATCTCCTGCTCCAGGGATACCGGATGCTCCATAACCTCTACCAGCTTCTTACCGTCAAGATTCTCGATCGGAGTTGTAATGATAGCAGCATCCTTATTCAGGCTGCGGAGAAGCTCCAGGGACTCCTGAACCTTTTTCTCACTTGCAATATCGGTACGGCTCATGATGATAGCACCTGCATACTGGATCTGATTATCAAAGAACTCACCGAAGTTCTTCATATACATTTTGCATTTTTTTGCATCAACAACAGTTGTATAGCTGTTCAGTTTAATGTCAACCTCGTCCTGAACACCCTGTACAGCCTTGATAACATCAGAAAGCTTACCAACTCCTGATGGCTCGATCAGGATCCTGTCCGGATCATATTTGGTAACAACCTCTTTCAGAGAGGTTCCGAAATCTCCTACCAGAGAGCAGCAGATACATCCGGAATTCATCTCACGGATCTGGATCCCTGCCTCTTTCAGGAAGCCGCCGTCAATACCGATCTCACCGAACTCGTTCTCGATCAGAACTACCTGCTCACCCTGAAATCCATCCTTCAGAAGCTTTTTGATCAGAGTTGTTTTTCCGGCGCCAAGGAAACCGGAGATAATATCAATTTTAACCATTTTGTATACACTCCTTTTAACGTAGTTTGACCAGGAAGTATTATACCCCCTGGTTGTATCCTGTTATGCTCATGATGACAGAGAAAAAATTACCTGTTTCTGTATCTGCTGTCATTATATCCATTTTACAAAACAGACATTCCTATTCTGCTTTACATTCAGATTAATAGAGGGATGTGAAAAGCTCACATCCCTGAAAATCGTTCTTCCTATCAGCCGTTGATCATAAAGCTCATAAGCTTGTCGATATCCTCTTTCTCTGCTGCAACGATCTCAAGCTCCGGGATCTCACCAGCGGAAAAGATGTTTGCAAGAGATACATACTGGGAAAGCTTGGATTTCAGGTTCAGTCTGTCTCCCTCTCCTGTTACAAGCTCTACTCTGCCCTTGCAGCTGTCAATTACCTCAAAAAATTTATCAATATCTGTAATATGTGTTACTTTCATTTTAAAAGTCTCCTTTCTTATTAAAGGGCTGTTCTTAACTCTTTCCGTTAGATTATACCCCAGTGTTTTTAAAAAAGCAATCCCTGCCGGGCAAAAACACTTCACAGATATTCTCTACGGATCTATATATATTTCGTCATATTTCTTCAATTTCAACGGTACAGTCTTTTCTTCCTTTGTTCCATTTCATGAGATAAACCTTAAATCCCAGAGAATCTCTGGCAATGGTAAACGGTTCTTCCCTGAGTACTTCGGATCCCATCCCCTGCTCTTTCAGCTCTGCCTGCTTTGTCCTGGCTTTTTCTGTAAGAACTCTAAGCTCTTCATCGGCTTCTTTTCCAAAAGAACGATTCCCATATCCGGATGAAGCTTCCCGCAGCTTTTCAGAAAGGCACATCGTTACCTGGATGTGTTTTGTACGGTGAAGCATTCCTGCCAGTTTCCGTGCTACCCATTTAAACGGAAGTTTCCGATAAATTTCAAGCCACCTGACAAAGGTACGGTCTCCTGCCTGCCTTGCGATCTCTCCCATTACCTCAAATGCCTTTTCCGAGGGAATCCACGGATTTTCCTTGGGAACAATATACTTTTCCGGAACAGCCGGATAACAGCAGTAATTCAATGGCGGAAATTCCACCAGTGCAGAAAGCTTCTCCTCCAGAGCGTTGCAGCTGTCCCCGCCTATATAATCATATTTGTCGCGGAGGATCGCCAGCCGATATTCCAGCTGCCGTAAGTATTCATACCCTTCTACCCAGAAATGACCGATCCGGCTGTAATCGTAGAGATGTTTTTCCAGAGACAGGGTTTCAAAAAACAAAGTCACCACCGAATCATCCTGGTGGACCACAAGAATATATTCTCTACCCTGCCGGCTTAAATCTGCCAGGATCTCGCCCTCGTAATCCGGTTTGTATACACCTGTCATACGGGCATTTCCAAAAACAAGAAAGCTTTCTACCGCATCATTCATAAGATACACAAGGCGGATTTCTCCGTTTTTTACATAAGAATCCACTCTGTATATATTGTCATCGGGCTTTTCCGCCATCTCTTCCGAAAAAGCACTCTCTGAAGCTGCTTTCTGATCCTGAGGATCTTCCTCATCATTCACTGCCACCAGTTCAAACTGATCTTCTCCAAGCAGCTCTGCTAGCTTCTGAAAGGTATCTGGCAACTCTTCAAATGCCTTCTCTGAGACATATCTCTCCGGTGCTGTTTTTCCTGCAGTATTATTTCCAGTATCCATCAATTACCTCTTTATTCAGTTTCTCCCCAATAACGATCATGATCTCCTGTCCCAGCTTTGCCGGCCGGATGCAGATCTCATGGCGGGTAGCATTCAGCTCCAGCCACTGTCCATCTTCTTTTCTGAGAAAACCTTTTACGCGAAAAACATCTCCGCAAGATGGATCATTCAGGATCCTTTCTGCAGTTTCATGAAGTTCCTCCTCGCTTTTATGAACGTTCATAAAAAACAGAGAATCAAATCCGCCGCCTTCCGCATAGGATTCCTTCACGTAATCCTCTGCCACATACCCGCAATCCAGGATCTTTTCCAGGTCTGTGTCTGTGAGATCATCCCAGTTTCCGGTGAGAATCTCACTGTCCAGACGGCGCCTGCACTGAATCTGGCCAAGTGCACGGTTGAGATGCGCTTTTGTGCTGCTGATCTCTTCCACCGTGGCTTCCTGGCTCCTGCTCAGTAATACATAGCCTGCATCTGCCACCTCGGAAGCCAGCAGATAATCCGCTTCCGCAGAAAGATCCTCTGCCAGCTTCGCATCCACAATGGCGATCACATTTCCGATCTCATACCATTTATCCAACGGTTCCTCATGGAGGGCGTCAAAGAACTCATCCACATCAAAGATTCCGGATGGTTCTACGATGACACGGTCGTAACCGCACATTCCCATGGCGATCAGCTTTGTCTTAAATCGCCGTCTGTGACAGTCCGCATCACAGCCCCCGGAAACCATCTCCAGCTCACAGTTGTCTCCCATTAGATCCTGAAGCAGCATCATATCCACATTCACTGCCCCGAAATCATTTTCCAAGATCCCGATGTTCATGCCTTTTTTCAGAAGATAGGAGGCATATTTTTTTATAAATGTTGTCTTTCCGGATCCGAGAAATCCGGTTATCAGATCGATCTTTATCATATTTCTTCCTTTACTTTATCAACTCTCCGGAGCATACAGTAAAATAAATGCGAATATATGCTTTACTTATGTTCCGGTCATATTTCAATAATCTCCTGCCCGACAAATGCCGGACTGCTATCAGTATATAATCTTTTTTCCGCAAAGAAAAGAGGCGGTCCTGAAAAATCCTCTCAGAACTGCCTCTTTCCGGCTATTTTATCTTTTTATAAACATATATGAAGATTACTTTGTAAACAGATCTACCAGATCCTGACCATCATTATAGCCCTGTTTTTTCAGTTCCTGAACAAACCAGTCATCTACACCGTCTACTGCTTTCTTAAAGGAATCGATATCCATGTCCTTTTTCTCTGTGAAGGTCACACCGTTTTTGTCTGCCCAGCGTGCTTTGATCTCATCATCACTGGAACGGTTGATGTAACGCTCATACTCAACAGCTTTCTGACCACACTCGTCAACAACAGCCTGCTGCTCCGGTGTCAGCGCATCATAAATATCCTGGTTGATGCAGAAGAACAGGCAGTCATAGATTGCATCCCACATGGAGCAATATGGCTGTACCTCCTGTACACTGGCCGCATCGATGGCGGGCAACGGATTCTCCTCGCCCTCTACCGTATTCTGCTGAAGTGCTGTGTAGGTCTCGGACCAGTTCATATTTGTAGCATCTGCCCCCCATCTCTTATAACACTCCATAAGAAGATTAGAGCCTGCTACACGAACCTTCAGATTCTTCATATCATCTACAGATTTTACCTCATGCTTGCTGTTTGTCAACTCACGAAATCCGTTCTCTGCAATACCCATACAGTGAAGTCCGTAGCCGTTAAGGATCTCCTTCAGCTTGTCTCCGGCCTCTCCGTCAAACTTCGCATCTGCATCATCGTAGGAATCATAGATGAACGGCAGGGATACCACATTGAAGCGTGGATCAAATGCAGAATAGATCAGATTGGAATGCATGGAGATCTGTACCGGGTCTCCGTTCATCAATGCCTGGATTCCCTCGGACTGATTTCCGTTTGTCAGCTGATCCGCTGCGTAAATGTTAACCTTGACCTTTCCTCCGGTAGCCTTTTCCATGAGTTCACCGAACTTACGTCCTCCATCAGCCCAGGTACTTGTCTCCGTTGTGGAGCATGCAAAGTTCCAGGTTGTCTCAGGCCAGTTCAGATCACTGTAATCCTCCACGGTATCTACCGAATCCTCTGTAAACAGATCTACAAGATCCTGTGCATCGTCATAGCCTTCACTCTTAAGCTCCTTTACAAACCAGTCGTCGATTCCGTCTACTGCTTTCTTGAAGGAATCGATATCCATATCCTCTTTCTTTGTAAAGGTCACACCGTTGCTCTTCTCCCAGCGGCTCATGATCTCCTCGTCGCCGGAACGGTTGATATAACGCTCATACTCAACAGCCTTCTGGCCTGCCTCATCAACAACCTGCTGCTGTTCCGGTGTCAGGCTGTCATAGATATCCTGGTTGATACAGAAGAACAGACAATCATAGATTGCATCCCACATGGAGCAGTACGGCTGTACCTCCTGTACACTGGCTGCGTCGATCGCAGGCAACGGGTTCTCCTCACCCTCTACCGTATTCTGCTGAAGTGCTGTGTATGTCTCAGACCAGTTCATATTTGTGGCATCTGCCCCCCATCTCTTATAGCATTCCATAAGAAGGTTGGAACCGGCCACACGAACCTTCAGGTTCTTCATGTCGTCTACTGTTTTTACTTCATGCTTGCTGTTTGTCAGCTCACGGAAACCGTTCTCTGCGATTCCCATACAATGAAGTCCGTACTCACCAAGGATCTCTTTCAGCTTTTCTCCGGCCTCACCGTCAAATTTTGCATCTGCGTCATCGTAAGAATCATAGATAAACGGCAGGGATACTACATTGAATCTCGGGTCAAATGCAGAGTAGATCAGATTGGAATGCATGGAGATCTGTACCGGGTCTCCGTTCATCAGTGCCTGGATTCCCTCGGACTGATTTCCGTTTGTCAGCTGATCTGCTGCGTAAATATTAACCTTGACTTTTCCGCCGGTTGCTTTTTCCATAAGCTCACCAAACTTACGTCCTCCGTCAGCCCAGGTACTTGTTTCAGTTGTAGAGCATGCGAAGTTCCATGTCATCTCCGGCCAGTCAAGATCACTGTAATCCGCGATGGTATTAAAGGAATCACTTCCGTCTCCGGAATCCTTGGAACTCTGGCTTTCTGTGTCAGAAGACTGGTCTCCTGTATAGGAGCCCTCTTTTGCAAGAGCCTTCGGAAGAGCTGTGGAAACAGTCGGAATATAAGTGATGATCAGAAGAACTGCAACGGATGCAGCGATCATCGGCATAACTGCTCTGGAGATCTGCTGAAGAGTAACCTCCAGACCTTTTTTGATCTTGATACTGATGGCAACGAAAAGATTTACACCTACCGGAGGTGTTACCTGTCCGATCGCAAGGTTAACTGTTGCCATAACACCGAATGCTACCACATCATAGCCCAGAGCCTTACATACCGGAAGCATGATCGGTATAAAAATGTACATCGCAGAGTTTGCATCAATGAAGCATCCTGCGATCAGGAAAATGATGTTTACGATCAGAAGGAAGGTAAACTGATTATGTGCAATGCCGGCAAGAAGCTCAGATGCCGCATTTGCAATACCAAACTTGGTACATACAAAAGAGAACAGGGAAGCACTCGCTACGATCAGCATGATTCCACCGGTTGTCTTTGCAGAATCCACAAGAATGTCGAACAGATCTTTGAGCTTAACCTCACGGTAGATCACCATACCAACAAACAGACCGTAAACAACAGATACGGCTGCAGCCTCAGTTGGTGTAAAGATACCGCCGTAAATTCCTCCGAGGATGATAACCGGCATCAGGAATCCCCAGAATGCATCTTTAAATGTATCCCAGCGCTCTTTTGCAGAAGCTTTTTCACGGGATGGCTGAATGTTATGTTTCTTTGCCTCGATCATAACGATGATCACAAGAGCAACACCCATCAGAAGTCCCGGAACGATACCAGCCATAAACATATCTGCAATAGATACCCCTGTGATAGAAGCGTATACAACGAATGCGATACTCGGCGGTATGACAATGGCGATGGAACTGGAGGTTGCCATCAATGCCGTGGAAAACGGTGCGGAGAAACCGCCCTGCTCAACCATAGCCGGGATCAGAACTGCTCCAAGTGCCGCAACCGTTGCAGGACCGGAACCGGAGATCGCTCCGAAGAAGCAGGCTACGATAACACATACAATGGCGATACCGCCCTTTTTATGTCCTACGCAGGTATCTACGAAGTTGATCAGTCGTTTGGAAATACCGGCTTTTGCCATAATGTTTCCGGACAGAACAAAGAACGGGATAGCAAGAAGCAGGAATTTACTGATTCCGGAGTACATATTTGTAGCTACGATCGTCAGAGATGTACCGGAATAAAGGATGGCACATACAGATGACAGACCTAAGCAGATCGCAATGGGAAGTCCCAGGATCAGGAAAACAAAGAAGGAGATAAATAAGATTGCACTGATCATTTATTTGTCCTCCTTTTCATCATCTTTTTTCAGGCAGAAGTCCAAGCAGTACTCAATAAAATGAAGGATCATACAGCCTGCTCCGATCGGCACGAAGGACCAGAAGATCCACTCCGGCCAGTTCAGTACGAAAGTTCTCTTGCCGTTTGCCAGCTGTGTAAGAACTTTGTCCATTCCATATTTAAATAAAATTGCGGAAAAAACAATGCTCAGGACCGTGATCAGGATCACAGATGGTTTTTCCAGTTTTTTCGGAAGACGGTCCGTAACCAGTGTCAGACTTACCAGTCCTCCTTTTTCACGGCAGGCAAGTGCTGCTGCCAAAAGTGTGATGAGAACAAACACCGCTACAACAAGCTCTTCTGTAAAAGACCATGAGCGATGGATGACCTTACGGGAAAATACATTTCCCACAGTCAGCACAAGGATCAGCAATGTGGAAATGACCAGTACGATTTTTTCTACTGCTGCAAGTGCGTTCATGAGTTTTTTGTACACTTTCATACTCTTTCCCCTTTTGTATATTTTTCCGGTTTCAGATCCTTACCGCGTGGTTTAAAATGTTTTTGATAAAAAAAATCCGTCCCCTTTCAGGGACGGATATAAAATTCCGCAACCACCCTGTTTCTCCATTGAAACAAGCACGATTCTGCAACGTACCGGCATACGCGACTTCTGTAACGGGAAGCACCCGTGAAAACCTACTTACTTGTCTGAAACTTTCGGCTTTCCTTCTCAGGGATGATATTCAAGGCAGTTCCGACGCTGCATCACACCAGTCACAGCTCTCTGAAGACGGTTCCTCTGTCTCTACTGATTCCCTTCATGGAATTTACTTCTGTTATGTGTTAACTCTTTAATGAGTTAAACCAATTCTAACTCTGTTTGTTTTGATAGTCAAGTTTTTTTTTCAAAAACTCCTTCAGGCGTTCTTTCCTTCTCCGGCGAAGTACTCCTTCACAAGCTTTACAACCACACCGGAAAGCAGGAATACTGCGATCAGGTTAGGGATCGCCATCAGACCGTTGAAAGTCTCTGCGATACTCCAGAGAAGTCCAAGGTCAACAGTTGCGCCGATGATTGCTACCAGAGAGTACAGTACCATAAAAGGTCTGATAGCTTTTTCCTTAAAAAGGAACTCCGCACATCTGGCTCCGTAAAGTCCCCATCCAATGATAGTGGAAAATGCGAAGCAGCACATGGCAACTGCTGTAAAGATGGAAACCCAGTTTCCGTATGTACTGGTAAAACCGCTGATGGTAAGCTCCGCTCCTGCTGCTGCGCCATAACCAACCGGCACCCCGCTGCAAAGGATGACAAGCGCTGTCAGCGTACAGATCACGATCGTGTCCGTGAATACCTCAAAGATCCCGAAAAATCCCTGTTTTACAGGTTTTCTGGTGTCTGCACAGGCATGTGCGATGGAACCGGTACCAAGACCTGCCTCATTGGAAAAAATACCTCTGGAAACACCTTTTTTCATACTCATGAAAAAGCTTCCTACTACGCCGCCTGTCACAGATGCCGGATTAAATGCCCCTCTGATGATAGCGCTGAAAACACCCGGAACATTTTTCCAGTTGATGATAACTACACCGACGGCAAGAATAATATAAAACAATGCCATAAACGGTACCAGCTTTTCTGTAACCTGGCCGATCCTTTTGATTCCGCCAAGCAGGATCATTGCCACAAGGATCGCAAGGATGATCCCCATAACAAGGTTTACCGTAGAAGTATTGTCTGCAGCGATCACATTGTAATTGATCAGTGCAGAATCAATAGCTGTTGTAATGGTATTAACCTGGGTTGCATTTCCGGTTCCGAAAACAGTAAGCACACCAAAAGCGGAAAACAGATATGCCAGCCAGTGCCAGTGTTTTTTTAGACCATTCTTAATGTAATACATTGGTCCTCCAACCAGATCTCCATTGGCATTGGTTTCGCGGAAATGTACCGCAAGTGTTACTTCTGAAAACTTTGTACACATTCCAAGAAGTGCAGAAATCCACATCCAGAATACGGCTCCCGGTCCTCCGATGGCAATAGCACCTGCCACACCTGCAATGTTTCCCGTTCCCACGGTAGCAGCTAACGCCGTACAAACAGCCTGAAACGGTGTCAGACTTCCATCGGAAGCTTCTCTTTTCCGAAGCATACGTCCGATAGTGACCCTGATGGCATAGGGAAATTTCCGAATCTGGAGAAAATTCGTGCGGATACTTAAATAAAGACCTACACCAATAATACAGATCATCGCAGGAACGCCCCAGATAAAATTGTTTACGGCAGCATTCACTGATTCAATAACAGATAACATTCTATAATCCTTCCCTTATTTAATTTTGTCTTTTTGGATTGTACGTTTGTCTGTACAAAAAGACGATTCGTTAGATTATATCACATTTTTTGTCGAATGTATAAGAGAAAAGCTTTATAATTTTACTATGATAAAGAAAGAAAGTGAATAAAAGCTGCCAATCCTGTTGTTAAATATGTGATATACCTGTAGTAAAAATACTTATCTGTGATCAATATCATTTTCCGTATCGTCTAGGAATGTAAATATATATCCCCAGTATTTCTCCAGGATCTTACCTCTGCTTCCATAGATCTCATGCTTTGTTCCAATCATATGGATATAATCACAGCTTGTTTTTCCCTGGCGATTGATCTTTCCGGCAAAATTTTTCAGGGCACGGACAGACACCAGATCTTCAGTCTGGGCCTGGATGAGCAGCATTGGTGCCGTATATTTTTTCCATCCGTAGAGACGCAGATACCAGCTCATTTCCGCAGAAGCCCAGAGCCAGCCGTAGGATGGAGACCAGGTCTGGAGCTCCTTATGTTTTGCACGGAGATTTTTGTATCGCTCGTATCTTGGTTTTGATGTTGCGGAGCTTGTCTCAAAAGAACCGCTGCCATCGTAAGGCTTTCGGCCAACTACATATTCCTCATCTTTTCCGAAAATGCATTTCTCCAGAGCTATGCCGGTGGCTGCCGGCCACGGAACATTATCTGTAAGAGGACGGATCATCGGAGAAGAAAGGATCACCTTGTGAAACCAGTCCGGCTCCCAGGCTGCAGCAATACCACCGATGGCACCACCCATGGAATGTGCATACAAGTTAAGTGACAGATCCGGATGTGCTTTCTTTATGTAGCGGCATGCTTTCAGAAAATCGCGGATATATCTTCTCCATGTATCGATGTGGACCAGAGACGGGTCTGCGGTAAGACGATAGCTGCGGCCATGGCCGCAATGCTCCGGAATATATACATGATAGCCTTCCTTAAGAAAATAATAGGCCACTTCATCATATTTTACTGCTGATTCTGTGAATCCGTGGCTGATGACTACCACACCTTTAGGCATATCAATATCAGACAGATACTGCAGCATATGGATCTTACCTGTGATCCGTTTGCTTTCGTTACGAAACGGATAATCCGCACCCGGTACATAAAGTTCCCTTCTGTGAGACAGAAGATATGGCATTACGATATTTTTCATGGTTTCTTCGTATTCATTTTCATGTATGATCTGCATATTGGTTAAAAACCTCCCTTGCTTTTACTGTATTGCTTTTTTGCTTCTCCCAAACTCTGCTTTTCAAAACCCTTCCATGTTGTCACAGCTGTTTTCTTACAGGATAACAGAATTCACTCCTCCAGGCAATCCTTTTCAGACCATTTTGCTCTTTAACTTCCATTAAAAAATGCCCGAACATTTTGATATGTACCGGGCATTTCTTCTATTATTTAATAAAATCTCACAATATCTTCCACATCTTTACGTTTCGGTCTTGCAGGCTCTTCGGCTGCTTTTCCGATGGCGATCACTGCCACTACCGTTTCTGTTTCCGGAATGGAAAGGATCTCACGGAGCTTGTCTCCGGCACGAAGTCCCATGATCAGGGTTCCATATCCAAGCTCCTTTGCCTTCAGGATCAGATTCTCGTTCTGAAGTCCCAGATCATAGCAGCCCCAGCCGTTTCCAAGCTCATTATCCGGTGTTCCGTCTTTCTGAAATCCGGCATGGTTATGTACAAAGGTTGTAACGATCAGGGAGGCATTCTCTGCTTTTGCCTGGTTCATTTCCGGCAGACATTCTCTGCTGACCTTCTCCACCATCTCTTCGGACATTACACAATAATATCTTCCGGTCTGGGAGTTTTTCCAGCTGGGTGCTTCCTGAGCGGCCCGGATCACTGCAAGAAGATCTTCTTTTGTGATCCTGCTCTCCGGGCTGTATTTACGGATGGTCCTTCTCTCTTCGATCAGTTTCTGAAATTCCATATTTTTCCTCCTTATCTGTCCGGTGCAGGATCTGCTTCCGAATCCTGCAGTTATTCCGGCACGGATTTTTATGTTCACACTTTTTATGGAGCCATTTTAACACAATGCCGTATTGAAATCAATTTCAAAACCCCGGCATCGTTACTGTTCATTCTGCGACCGTTACTGTTCACTCCGTTCTCAGCAACACGCTTCAAAAAATATTGCCTGGGAACAATAACTGCAATACCACTTATGAAGATTTTTTTTGATTTACCACATAAATTCCCACACAGACAAGAAACAGTGCGATGAGACTTCCCATATTAAATGCCTGACGTACCTCTCCCAGAACCAGTGCAGACAGGATCACACTGAACAAAGGATTTACAAAACCAAAGATCGCTACCCTGGATACATCATTCCAGGCAAGCAGCACTGACCACAGTGTATAGGCCACTGCAGACACCATTGCCAGATAAAAGATGATCCCGATACCGGCGGCATTTACCACTCCGAAATGTCCTCCCATCCCTTTTCCGATCAGGAACAGAATGATCCCGCCCATGGTAAACTGCGTTCCGCTGAGTACCACCGGAGATACCTTTCTGGAAAAAATATTGATCAGCACCGTGGACATTCCGTAAGAAAACTGCGCGATCAGAATAAATCCTTCTCCTGTAAGCCTAAAACCTGCATCCAGAGAATTTCCCATGAGATTGATCACGACCACGCCGGCAAAACCGAGGATACAGCCGAGCATCTTTCGCCCGGTCATTTTTTCCTTGTGAAAAACAAGGCAGGACAGCAGGATCGCAATAAAATTCCCAAGACCTGTGATAATAGCGCCTTTTACACCGGAGGTATGTGCCACACCTATATAAAAGAAGAAATACTGACATACCGTCTGAGCCATACATACAGGCACCGCATATTTCAGAACAGTTCGATCCGGAAGCAGAACCTTGCGCTCACGCAAAGATGCAAAGATCAGTACAAGGATTCCTGCCAGTGCAAAACGCACTCCTGCAAAAACGATCTGACTTGCCGTATCTGCAGAATCCATCTGCATCAGACGGTATCCTGTCTTGATCAGCGGGATCGCACTCCCCCAGAGAAGACAGCAGACGCAGGCAAGCGCTGCCACCACCCAGGTTTTTTTTAATATTGTTTTTGTTTGTTCCATTTGTTTATTCTCTCTTTCTCAAAACTTCTTCCATCTGACTGATCACAGCTTTTATTTCATTTATTGCACTGATACTTACGTCCCGGAAATCAAGCTTTTTCCCCTTTCCGTATAATTCCGCCTCATAAGCGCTGGCTTTCTCTTCATCTTTATCCTTGTATCGGGCTTTTCCGATCAGCCAGGCACTGGAATCCGCACAGTCCGGATATTCCGTATTTCCCCGGATCAGAAAATCCTCTGAAGCTTCCGTCAATGCTGTTTTCAGTTTTTCTGCTTTATCCAGAAATTCTTCCGTTGTCTGCGGATAATGTTCTTTTATATAGAGGAGATTTTTATGAATACAGGTGGCACTTTTTTCCATTAGTTTCCGTTCTTCCGGATCTTTGAAATTATCATATTCCCCAGGCCGGACTTCCCATCCGCGGATGGATTTGCTTAATTCCATCAGCCAGTATACATGACGGGAAATATCGTCCGGAAACATAAAATACGTAGAAAATTCATGATCGATCATAGGTGCAAGACTTATGATCCCGCCATCTTTATCACAGAGAAATGCTACATTTTCATAATGATAATTCTGGTCTCCCTTCAGGACAGAGATCAGTACCTGCATGGCAAGCTGTTCCGCCATTTCCTGATGCTCCTGCAAAAAATCAGCTTCAAAAATATCTCTATAATCATAAAACATCTGGCAATAGTTTACATAATTATCTATATCTACCTTTTCATCCGGATATTTCCTGAAAAACTCCAGAAGATTCAAAAGGGATTCCCCTTCTTTATAGGCCATGGGTACTGCCGTTCCGTAGTCAAGATATTTTTCATTTACTGCCTCATACCCTTCACAGATGGCCAGTTCATATCTGGGCGCAGGCATAAAATATTCATTAATGATCGTTGACCAGAACACCTCTGCATAAGCATACAGTGGCGTGGAAAATGGTTTGGATTTCGTCAGTGGCTTGAAAATCATATTTCCAGGAAATATGGGGAAATGTTTTTCCCCGCTTACCACGCCTACAGCTTCAGACTTAAGATTTCCGATTCGATTTTTGTATTGATAATGTCTGACTTTATAATACATAGCAGTCATATCGTATTGCCTTCCCCTTCAATGTATAAGACGGCTCCCGGCCGGCAAGACATTCACTTTTCAGCGGACGCTTGACGATGATCTTATCCGGATTTGCTCTGATAGCTGCATCAAAAAGATCCTTTTCCCCGGAACACGGTGGTTCCAGCTTCTGGATCAATTGAAGTTTCTTGTTGATCAGGCTGGATTTCTGTCTTGCCGGAAACATGGGATCCAGATAGATCACGTCTACAGGATCAAGAAGCTTTGACATACCTTCTACACTGTTTCCCTCGATTACCTTCATACGACCGGCAATATCTTTCAGATCCATATTTTTCTTGGCACGGCGAATGGCATCTTTAAGAAGGGCTGCAATCACCGGATTCTGCTCGTACAGCGTCACCTCATAGCCCTGGGCTGCCAGAAGAAAGGCATCCTCACCCATTCCTGCCGTAGCATCGATGGCCTTCCTTCCCTCCTTATCTGACTTCACCGCCTTCACCAGCATCTCATGCTGAAGTCTGCCTCTGGTAACTCTGTGAAGCATCGTCTCCACAAAATCCCCCTGATAGGTCAGCCCGAAACCGGACAGCGAAACGCCCCTGGAATCAAACCGCACCGTCAGAAAATCTCCCGGCTTATCCTGAAGCTGCGCTCCGGTCCTCCTGCAAAAGGCTTCCGCCATATCTCTCTGTCCGCCCTTTCCAAGACAGACTGCGATTTTATCATTCATTTCCTGATTCTCTCTTTCATGACTCTTTTTCATAAACTCTTTCATTCTACAATTTTACAAAAAAAATTGCAATTCATCTCAATAAAAGCTGCCGCTTTGCGATCTATCAACCGCTAAAGCGACAGCTTTCTTCTCAGCCGTATATTTATTTTGAATTTCTCTTTCCTTTTCTGACTTTGATCCTGCGGATCATCCTTCGGATCAGAAATACCACAAGCACAATGATCACGATAAAGATCAGACAAATACCTGCGATCATTGCCGAAAACTTATTCGGCTGCTTCACCAGATCAATGATATTTCTGCTGTCCTCCACAACCTTACGTCCATGTGTCGTCTCATAATATTCCGGCACATTGGCAATTCCGTCGCCGTCTGTATCCGCAAAGGACTGCATATATCTTGCGATCGCATCCCAGGCCTTTAATTCCCTGTCATCCTCCATGATCGCCTGATCTTCCAGATTTTCAATGGGATTCCCATCCCTGTCCTTCGGTTCAAGAGACAGCAGTCCATAGGACATTTTCATCACAGAACCAAGCATCTGGCCGGTATACAGATCTGTCACAACATGATACAGCTTGTCATCCTGGATCTCGATCCGCTCTCCGTCTGCCCTGGTGAGATAACAATCTGTCACCTTATTCAGGATCATCCGATGTGGATTGTATGCAAAATTCAATCCACTGCAATATAACCTTGCCGTTGTCATAAAATCCGATACAGAAGCGTCCACCTCCGCTGCCAGCTTCAGCTCTTTTCCGGTCAGGTATGCACTGATCAGCGGATATCCGGCAACACCATCCTTTCCGATTCCCAGTGAAAAGGAATTAAAAACATCCTCTACTGTGATATCGCCCTTTGTGTATGTATCCCGCACGGTTCCGCTTGGAACAACGGCAACATCAACCGGATCACCATCATAATACTCGGAATTTTCCACTGCATATATGTATGCATCGGACATGATATCACCAAGATTCAACTCTTCGTGCTTCGTGCCCATTTCTTCCAGACTGTTGAATTCAACATCATTTTCAGCAAGAACCTCTTCCCTTGTATAGCCGAAATCGGCAAGATAATTCTTATCCACCGTATCCATCAGGGCATCGATCTGTTCCTGTGTCGCCTGGTCCGGTTTTACATCCTCAGAAACAGGGATCAGCTCATAGGATGTCAGCTCCCACCGTCCGTCCTGTTTCTGTGTCATGGAAAGTGATCCCAGATTTCTTCCGTATTCGCCGCAGGATACGATATATGTGTTCCCATGCTGAATTGCCTCTTTCAGCTCTGTGTGCGTATGTCCGCTGATGATCAAGTCGATATCCGGCACCTCTTTTGCAAGGATCTCATCCTCCGATTTGTTCTCATCCTCCCAGGTTCCTCCATGGGACACACAAGCGATCATATCCACTTTTTCATTTTTTCGGATCTCTTCTACCGTCTGTTTTACGGCCTCAACCGGATCCTTGAACTTTAATTCACAGGTCGGTGCACATTCCAGGGCATCCTTACCGAACACACCGACTACCGCAGCCTTTACATCTCCTTTTTGAACTACTACATAATCCTTCACACCGTAGGCTTCAAATGCCGACCGGATCTGCTTCTGACCATCGCTTAATCCATCCTGCTCCATGCTGTCCCAGTCCACGTTGCACACTACCAGTGCCGGCACTGTCTCACCGGAAGCCTTCGCAGCCTCCAGCATATTTGCCAGTCCCTTTGAACGATAATCATATTCATGATTCCCCAGAGTCGTCACATCATACCCCAGATATCCCAGCATCCGAAGCTCTGCCGCCTCCGTTTCGTATACGGTCTGGATCAGTGTTCCCATGGAAAAATCGCCGCCATCCAGCACCAGGGTGTCCGGATCTTCCTGCTTCTTTTCATCGATCAGGGTTTTGATCCTTGCAAATCCGCCAACTTCTTTTTGCTCTCCATCTACGATGGTTGAAAAGCTGTTCAAATGCGAATGTGTATCATGGCTGAACAAAACATCGATCTGCTTTGTCTCGGCTGCTTCCACCGGGACATTCCATGCAAGAGGAAGCAGCAATGCAGCAATAAGCATGATCGCCAGCAGCTTTGCTGAAATTTTCTTTCGTGTTTTCATAACACTCTCCTTTTGTATATAGTTTTCTTATGCCTTTTTACAAAACCATCAATAATGTTCCCACACCGATCAAAATACATCCCATCATCGATTTTGCTGTGAATTTCTCATGCAAAAAAACAAATGCCAGTACCAGTGTGATCACAACACTCAGCTTGTCTATCGGCACAACCTTGGATGCATCGCCTATCTGCAGAGCACGATAATAGCATAACCACGAAGCACCCGTTGCCAGACCTGAAAGGATCAGAAACAGCCAGCTTTTTTTGCTGATCGCTGCGATCCCGCCCTGGGTATTTGTGAGGAAAACCATTCCCCACGCCATAACCAGCACCACCATCGTTCGAATCGCTGTTGCAAGATTCGAATTAACACCGGCAATACCTATCTTGGCCAGTATGGAGGTCAGCGCCGCAAATACAGCAGACAGCAAGGCAAACACAAACCACATAGTAACTCCCCCCTTAAATATAAGATCTTCTTAACTATCCCAATACAAGTCCATCATATCATTTCCCCTCTGATATGTCACTATTTACAATTTCCTCCGCCGTATATTCCTCTATTTCTGTCTTTGTCACCTGTTTGATATGCTTTTTCTTCAGGCGCAGATATACGAATTCCCGAAAGATAGTATAGAACACGGAAAGCAGCGGAATGAAAACAAGCATACCTACAATTCCCATAAGGTTTCCGCCGATCGTAACTGCTGCAAGAACCCAGATCGACGGAAGTCCTACGGATTCACCCACAACATGAGGATAGATCAGATTTCCCTCGATCTGCTGCAGCACCAGAAATACTATAATAAATAAAATTGCCTGTTTCGGATTTACCATAAAGATCAGAAAGCTTCCCACCGCACACCCGATGAAGGCCCCGAAAATCGGAATCAATGCGGTAAACGCAATCAAAACTCCGATCAAAAGTGCATATGGCATCCTCAAAATACTCAGTATCACAACAAACATGCAACCGAGAATCACAGCTTCCAGACACTGACCTGCAAGAAAATTTGCAAATGTCCGATAAGTCAGAGAACAGACTTTAAGAAAAGCATCTGCCTTTTTCTTTGGGAGAAAGGCAAAAAATACTTTTCGGATCTGCACATGCAACTTCTCCTTCTGAAAAAGGACATAGCAGGCAAATGAAAAAGCAATAAAAAAGGTTGCCAATCCACTGACTATGGAACCCACTGCTGACATTGTAGTATTCATCATATTTCCTGCACCGTTTCCAAGAAGGCTTATCCCCCACTTGATCGCCTGATCCGGATTAAACTGTACCTGATCTACCAGCTTCATGATTTCCTGGTTATTATGGGAAAATTCCCGGATCCAGCTTTGCATCTGCGGAATAAAATCAGCGATGCTCATCATCAGAGTTCCCATTGTCCGCGTAAGCTGCGGGATCACCCCGAACATTACCAGGGCGATCACCCCTACTGCCAATATGATCGTAAGAAGCAGACTTATCGGTCTTGCCAGTTTTTCAACTGCCTTATTTTCTTTTTTTACCCTTCCAAAGATTTTCTTTTCCAAAAAGCTCATTGGCACATTAATCATAAAAGCGAGCGCCCCGCCAAGTACAAAAGGAAATGCGATCCCCCATATTGCTTTCAGCACATCGAGCACCACATCAAACTTCCACAGGGCGACCACAAGAAATGCTGTAAACACAATAAGCTCCCGGATTTTTTTTACAGATATTTTACTTATATCCACTATCATTCTCCTCTTTTTCTTAATTTCATGCGTATCCATTTAAGCAGCTGAATGATCGGAAGACTTGCAAACGCATACAGATATACACAGCCAAGCTGCATCAGATCCAGCGTCTCTACTTTAAACAGGAGATGAAATCCCGGAACCGTCAGTACAACGGTAATGAGTACTGCCCCAAGTGCAAATGCTCCCTGAAGCCATTTATTATTAAAGAAACGTTTTGTAAAGATAACCGGATGATCCGATTTGCAGTTGAATCCATGGAACAAACGTGCCAGACAAAGTGTTCCGAAGGCATAAGTACTGCCAAGCAGTGCACCATTCTGATGATATCCTGTCAAAAATCCTATCATCGTCACCATACCGATCACCAGTCCTTCCAGACCGATTTTACCAAGAAAATCCTTTGTCAGTATTGACTCGTCTGCTGATCTTGGTTTCTCATTCATCACCTCACTGCTGTGCGGCTCCACGCCTAATGCGATCGCCGGAAGGCTGTCTGTCAAAAGATTGATAAACAGCAGATGTACCGGTGCAAAGGGAACCGGAAGTCCTGCAAGGGATGCACAAAGAACTGCCAGGATGGCACCAAAGTTTCCTGACAGAAGAAACTGGATCGCATACTTGATATTCTGATATAAATTTCGTCCGTTTTCCACTGCTTTTACAATTGTTGCAAAATTATCATCTGTAAGCACCATTGCTGCGGCATCCTTTGCGACCTCGGTTCCGGTCACTCCCATTGCAACACCAATATCTGCCTGCTTCAATGCCGGAGCATCATTCACACCGTCTCCGGTCATTGCCACGATCATCCCCTTCTCCTGCCATGCACGGACAATACGGATCTTGTGCTCCGGTGACACTCTTGCATACACAGAAATATTCGGGACAAACTCCTTCAGCTGCTCATCACTCATATTTTCAATATCAGCACCTTCGCAGGCCTCTGACAGATCATGTAGGATCCCGATCCTTTTTGCGATTGCCGCTGCTGTGATCTTATGATCTCCCGTGATCATGACCGGCCGGATCCCCGCTTTTATACATTCTGCAACTGCAGCCTTTGATTCTTCCCTCGGCGGATCCATCATAGCGATCAGGCCAAGAAATACCAGATGATTCTCATCTTCTGTCGTCAATACATGCTTCTCCGGAATTTCACGATAGGTAAATGCCAGTACCCGTAACCCTTCCATTGAAAATTCCTGATTCTGGCGCCGGATCTTTTCTTTATCTGCTTCTGTGATTTCCCGAACTCCGTCCTTTGTCCAGATCCTGTCTGTCAGCTCCAGAAGCCGGTCAACCGCACCTTTTACGATCATCCGGTTCTCATCATCAATTCTGTGAAGTGTTGACATCATCTTACGGTCACTGTCAAAGGGAAGCTCTCCTTCCCTTGGATAAAGCTTTCTTACACCAGCAGCCTCGATTCCGTACCGGCTGCCCAGATTGATCAATGCCGTTTCCGTCGGATCTCCGATCTCCACTCCATTTTCATTTGTTGAATCATTACATAAAATGCTGTAGTCCAAAAGACATCTCTGCGCCGGATCTGCTACATCAATTGCATCTGCTGTGATTCTTTTTCCATCAATATAATAATCTTCTACTGTCATTTTATTCTGTGTGAGTGTTCCGGTCTTATCCGAACAGATAACAGATACGCTTCCAAGACCTTCCACAGCCTGGAGCTTACGAATGATCGCGTGCTCCTTTGCCATCTTCTGTGTTCCGAAAGAAAGGACGATCGTCACGATGGAGCTTAAAGCTTCCGGAATCGCTGCGACTGCAAGTGCTACTGCAAACATAAATGCACTGCTGATCTTCTCACCGCGGAATACACTGATCGCAAACAGAATTCCGCAAAATATCAGGATCAGAATGGAAAGCTTCTTTCCAAAATCATCCAGATTCGCCTGAAGTGGCGTCTGTTTTTCCGAAGTCGATTTCAGAAGTCCCGCAATCTTTCCAACCTCTGTCTGCATTCCTACATTCGTTACAACCGCTCTGCCACGCCCATATGTGACAAAGCTTCCGGAAAACAGCATATTTGTCCGATCACCAAGCGGGGCTTCCTCCAAAATAATGTCTATACTCTTTTCAACCGCAAGACTTTCTCCGGTAAGGGCACTTTCATCGACCTTAAGACTTGCATTTTCAATCAGTCTTCCATCGGCCGGGATCATATCACCTGCTTCAAGAAGGATCACATCTCCTACAACCAGTTCTCTTGCCGGGAGCTGTACCGCCACACCATCACGTAATACCTTTGCCTCCGGTCCGGAAAGCTTCTTTAAGCTCTGCAGGGACTGCTCAGCCTTTACTGTCTGCACAGTTCCCAAAATCGCATTGATCGTAATAACGATCACGATAACTGCTGCACTTTCCACATCTCCAAGCATACCGGATATCACTGCCGATGCGATCAGGATCAGCACCAGAAAATCCTTATACTGTTCAAAGAAGATCTGCAAAATACTTTTTTTCTTTCCTTCTGCGAGCTCATTCCATCCGCACTTCTCTCTGGACCGTCTGACCTGTTCATCGGTAAGCCCTGATTCCCTGCTTTCCACACGCTCGAGAACTTCTTCTGCTGTCTGCTGATAAATTTCTTTCATTACCTTTGCCTCCTTTTTTGCAAATATTCACCAACTGTAATTTTTTTATGCAATAAAGGATTTTTTTGATAAAAGGATATAAAAAAAGAAACCCTTATTGCACAACAAAAAATGCAATAAAAGTCTCACCATTTCCCTGCAGCGCCGGATGTTTCCACCGTACTGACGACACTGCAAACGCAGATTTCCAAACGTAGGTTACTCCCCTTTATCAGTTTTAATAGTATAACAGGATCGGTACCTCTGTCAAGATACTTTATAAATCACACCTTGCAAATATGATACTCCGGTAACAGAAAAACTCCCATCAGTACCCACGCGATCAGTGTGCTGCAAAGGACTGCGGAGCCATGAATGCAGGAGAACCGGGCATGATCGGGAGCAGCAATATGGCGACAGCGATCACGCAGCCGCCCATTGCCAGTTTTACTATTCTTCTTAATGACAGCTATGGCTTCCACATCCATGCTCGCCACATGTATGTCCTTCCCCGTGGCTATGCTCGTGATGAGAACATTTCACATCCGGATTATACTCCAGTGTTTCATTGATAAACGCTTCTACTGCTTCATCCGCATCTCCGGAAACTCCTCCGAAAAGCTTAATGCCGGCTGCCGCTAACGCTGTCTGTGCACCGCCTCCGATTCCGCCACAGATCAAAACATCTGCATTCAATGCTTTAAGAACTCCTGCCAATGCACCATGTCCGCTTCCATTCGTATCTACTACTTCTGAATGTACTACTTTTCCTTCCTCTACATCATAAATCTTAAATGTCTCTGTGTGTCCAAAGTGCTGGAAAATCTGTCCATTTTCATACGTTACTGCTATTCTCATGATACCTTCTCCTTTTTCTGCTGCATATTTTTGATGAATCTCCTGCTTGTAACATCCTCCAAGTCCACAGTTACTGCTCTGACCATCACAGATTTTGAAATCTCCACCTTCAATTTTAAGCGGATATCCATCAATGAGTGCATCTGCTATTTTCTTCCTGGCAATCTCATAAATTCGTTGAACAGTTGTTCTTGCTACTTGCATAGATACTGCGCACTGCTCCTGACTATAACCTTTCTTGTCCAAAAGGCGGATGGTTTCATACTCATCTACCGTCAGAACAATAGGTGTTTTTTTCTCAGTATCATCTGCCGGAAAGAATTCTAAAACATTGGGGAAATGGCAAACTTTTCTGCATTTTACTGGTCTCGGCATAAACTGCTCCTTTCTTGCTTTGCTTAAATGATAGCTCTATAAAAGGCATATGTCAATAATATTTTTGACATATGCCCATATAACTCAGCTAATAGTATTACTTAACCACATCTTTACACTTTTTCATCTTCTGCTTCTGGCGGCGTCCCTTATAATTCTTTTTTATCATTTCTGCATCCTTTCTTCTTTCCCAAAAAGGCCTCCCGGAAATGCCTTTTTTATTTTTCACTATGTCCTTTCGCACCCCTTTTTGACACTTTTTTCGTAATTTCATTTGTCAAAACCGGGAAGGCTTTATCCATAAGATATCGAGATAATCCGGCTGCAACAGACTATCCTTTTTTATCCTTTTTTCGGACAATCTTTCCGCGCCCCTCTTTTTTTCTGTTCACTTTTTAAATCTCTTTTTCTTTTTTTCACAGACCTTTGATGCCTGATTTTTGGCTTAGTTAAGCCTTTTTCAAGGTTTCTTTTGGGGTTCTCTTCTCTTTTTTTCATTAAAAAAGCCCTGTTAACGAATGTATTCCGATAGTCACTCGGTGATATTTTATATCTTTCCTTGAAAACTCGGTTAAAGGTTCTTTGGCTTTCAAAACCACATTCAAAACATATATTAGTTATAGTATCCTGTGTATTTTCCAATGCAGCAAGCAATACTGAATACAATAGAGTATGGATTAACCAATGCAAGGATTACACGAAATCAAATGGCGGAGCTTTTTGACCGTGATGTAAAAACCATCGGAAAACATATTAACAATGCCGTAAATATTATCCTAGTGAATTACTCGGTAACTGAGTTACCAGAGCATCTGAATTAAGGCGGGATACCGCCTTTTTTCAGGGTGCATCCATGACACCACTACTGTTTGCTCTTTAGAGCTATACAGCTACTTTTATTATTTCCGGTGTTTTCAGTCCGGTTACGGACAGTTCTCTTTTTACTCTGGATACGGAGTGATATTTTCTCAGGATATTATATGCGCCTACAGCATCTGCGTTATAGGTTCTGTTTCCATCTCTGTACAACCCTCTCTCTTTCCGTTTGGACGGCTCTGCATATCTTTTCTCCACTTTCGGTGACAGCGGACTGCACTGGCTGGTATAACTTTCTTCCTGTTTTATAAAACGGATCCCATATCTTTTCAGCTTATATTCCAGCATGATGTAGATCCTGTTATACGGCAGGCTGTGGAACTTCTGGTTTGTCCTGTGTCCCAGATCTTTTTCTCTCCGGATATTCCGGATATCCCCTGCAACGACACAAGTGATCCCCTGTTCCCGGCAGTATTCTGCAAGATACCTTGTGACCTTGTGCAGATAATCCGTTACTGAATCATGTTTTCTCTTATATAACTTCCTGATATGTTTTGATGTAGCCAGATACTTTACTCCCTTTCCGGACTGCTGCCCATACCACTGAGCCTGCACCCTTGCGATCTCTTTATGGAAATATTTTTCCAGTGCAAGGTACTTCCTGCCTAGGATAAACGTCTTCCCATTTTCGGAATCATAACACGTCATAAGGTTATGAAGCCCCAGATCAATGGACAGTTCATGTCCGTTCTGTGGAAGTTCTTCCTGGTCAGGAACCTCATAAACAACAATAATTTTACAGCTTCCCTTCTCCGGCGGATAGATCCGCATCTGTTTGATCTGATCCATGCCCCTGAAAATCTTATTTTCAAGGTAAAGAAAGTTTTCATGGATCTGATACGTTTCTTCCATATATTTTTTTAATGCCTTTGGAAGGGACAGGCGGACTCTGCCCGTATCCCGCTCATGCACGATCCCCATCTGCATATAGGTAATGGGAATACTTTCCTGCTTAAAACGCGGCGGTCTGGGAGTCCCGATCCCCCCGGATCTTTTCAGGGCATAAAAAGACTTCCATGCCTTGTCCAGCAGTTTGCAGACTTCCTGGGCAGTCTGGGACGGGAGCTGTTTATACCACGGATCCTCTTTATGCGTTTTTTTCTGATAATACCAGTCCGGATACTGCTCTATCCCAGTTTCTTTGTAATGCTGACGCTCGTAATTACAGACATTCCAGAGCTTGGATGCTGCATAGCACATATGCCCGATGAGGTTCGCATATTCCCGGCTGACCTTTATGGATGTTTTCTTTGACAGCAGCATTTCCTCTCCTCCATAGTATCAGTACGCTTTGCTCTGATGTTCGATGTACCTGCGGATATTTTCTTCCGATACAGATCCGACCGTTTCCACATAATAGGAATGATTCCACAGCTCCCCTTTCCAAAGCTGGTTTCTTATTTCCGGAAAACGTTCGAAAAGTTTCCTGCCAGAGATCCCCTTCAGGTATTTCATGATCGCAGTTATGGATAATTTCGGAGGGGCTGACACAAAACAGTGTACATGGTCTCCTTCCTCACATTCAAACAGATGGACCGTAAAGCCCTTATCTTCTGCGATCTCCTGCACCAGTTCCTGCAGATATGCCTCGACCTCCGCACTTAATATCTTCCGCCGGTATTTTACCGACCATACCATATGGTAATTAATATTGCACACACAAGTGCGATAATGTATAAGATTTTCTTTCATGCATATAGTATACCATGAT
This sequence comes from Blautia sp. DFI.9.10, assembly GCF_024461705.1. Classification (NCBI taxonomy): domain Bacteria; kingdom Bacillati; phylum Bacillota; class Clostridia; order Lachnospirales; family Lachnospiraceae; genus Blautia; species Blautia sp. DFI.9.10. Next base: position 73,074 of record NZ_JANGAA010000012.1, on the reverse strand, counting down.
ATCAAAAATTTCACAATAAAGCATCGAACATATTTTCTTTTTTATGATGCTGGATACCGTTTTTTATAGGGAGAAATTGAATAAAAACCGTTTTGTTATTTTTATTTATTATGAGTGCAGATATGCACAGTTTGCGCTTTCATCTCGGTAATTGAATTGCTGAGGATTCCCGCTTATTATCCTAAATTTATCGCAATGGTTTTTAAGTTTTTGCTTCTTGATTACTTAACGGCGGAAAAAGAATGTTTTCACATAGGGCTGTTGTTTACATGTCATTTTTTTGTTTTTTTAATTCTATACCCACCAGTACAACAGATAGCATAAACGCTGAAAAATCAGCAACAGGTCCCGCAAGCAATACTCCCATAATTCCGAAACGAAGCGGGAGCAGCAGGGTAAGCGGAATCAACACAAAGGTCTGCCTTGTTAATGCCAACAGAGCACCTTTTAACGATTTTCCTATTGCGGTAAAAAAACTGGAAGAAAGCAACTGCACACCATTTACCAACACCATGAAAAGATAGGTACGCATGAACAAAACAGCAAATTCAAAATACAGCTCGTCCCCATCTCCGAATAGCGAAATGATAGATTGCGGGAAAAATTGAAATGCGATGAAAGCAATTGTGGAAACAACAAGGTTCCATTTTACCGCAAGCAGGTAAGCCTCCCGTACACGATGGTATTGCCTTGCCCCATAGTTGAAGCCGATAATCGGCTGTGTTCCCTGCGAGATTCCTACAACAATCGCAAGGATTATGGCATTTGTTTTCATAACGATTCCGCAAGCAGCTAAGGGAATATCTGTTCCATATTTTGTTAATGCGCCGTAATAAGTCAACGAATTGTACTGAATGATTTGAATCACGGTAACTGCAATCTGGTTTGAGCTGCTGCTGATTCCCATGCTGCAAATTTTCATGCTTTCTTTGATGTCCAATAAAAACGACTCTTTTTCAAAATGGATTGTTTGGAAACGCCATAGATAACGGAGTGCGAGTATGAAGGAAAAAATTTGCCCAATAACTGTTGCACAAGCTCCGCCGGCAATCCCCCAATCGCAAGCAAAAATAAAAATAGGGTCAAGAATGGTATTGATAATAGCTCCCATAACCATGCAAACCATTGAATACTTTGGTTTTCCATCTGCTCGAATCAAATTGCTCATACCATTCGTTACAATAAGAAACGGCATTCCAATCAATGTTATGCTGGCATACCGCTTTGCATATGGAAATACATCTGTCGTTGCCCCAAATGCCTTTAGGAGCAAAGACAGAAAAGCTTCACCAACCAACAAATAAATAATTCCGAAAATCCCCATCAGAACAATACCATTTCCCGCTGCTTTGGCGGCAGCTTTCGGCTCTTTGCGTCCAAGACAGAGGGAAACACGGGAAGCACTGCCAATTCCAACCAGCAGTGCAATAGCAAGGCAGATGGTAGAGAACGGGTAGGCAACATTGGTTGCTGCATTTCCCAGATAACCGACCCCTTGACCAATAAAAATCTGATCCACAATATTGTAGATTGAGCCGACAAGAGACGCCGTAATACTGGGAATGGCAAAATCTTTTAACAGTTTTGAAATTTTTTCATATCCTAGGGGATTCTCAGTCATTAAATTCATCCCCCTTTCTTTCTATACGGAGTTCCGCTGTAATATTTTCACCTGCCTGAATCAGCAAATCAATAAAGAGGTTTTTATCAGATTCCCTGAAGCCTTGCAATAAAAGAGCTTCTGTCTTTTCACATACCGTCTGTACCTCATCAATTACAGACAGTGCACGTTCCGTAGGATACAGCTTACACGTCCGCTTATCCTTATCATTTGGGGAACGCATAATCATTCCCTGCTTTTCTAATGCCGCAACTGTCCGTACAATATTGCTCGGATGAACATAAAACATATCCATTAAAGAATCCTGTAAAATGCCAGGCGAACGACAGATTTTAATCAAAAACATATATTGGCTGTTGTTGATTCCAAAGGGGGCAAGCTGTTTATCCAAATAGATTTTGTAAAATCGGTCTGTTACTGAAAGCCATTTTAATAGTTTCATAGATATATTCCTCCTAACCACCAGTATTATAACGCAACATGCGTGCGCACGCAATTACTTTTAACATTATATCTGCCGCTTTGTCCTCCTAAACACAAATCAATTCTACATACGGTACAGCCTTTCCTGCAGGCAACGGTAATCATCTTCAAGGGCAAGATACAACACCGCCGCTTTGCGGGCAGGGTAATCCCATAAAGGAATCCCCCCTGCTGATATGGTAGGCTATCTGCGCCATCAGAAAGCTCTTGCCGAGCTTCGGCGCACCTGCGAAAAGATAAATGCCAGTATAAAGCAGACCGTCAATCAGCGGCGGCTTGCTTGGATATACCGTGTCGTAAAGTTCTGCCATAGAAACCGTTTCAAGCATTTTGCTATTGTTTTTCGGCGGATTATTGGATATACTGTTATTGTTTACATTAGGTGGCTGCTCCGTATCTGCGCTATCAGATACAACAGGAGCGGTCACTTCTTTTTTATTCGCCATCTTCACCCTCTCCTTTCAGACCGCCGAGGATAACGGCAATCAATTCAATAGTATCTAATAACTCATTGTCAACGCTGCCGCCCGCTTCAATCCTCTGTAATTCCGTAAGAACAGCGGCAAGCTCATTGCGGAGTGCCTTATACACCCTCGGATTGCCCTGCACAACTACGTCTTGGCACAACAGCCGTCCTCTCGTCATTTCATGGTGCAAGAAACTTTTTGTCAGATGAAAGATACGGTCAGTAGGAAGAATCCCGTACAACCTGCCGATATAATCTTTCAGTTCTTCACACAAGAAATCCGGCATACTCACATTCCGCTTGCTTTTCGGTGTCTTTGGGTCTGTAATCACATCTTTGCCCTCTAACCGCTGATAGGATTTTGTTATCCGAATGACTTTGTTATCAAAATCAATATCCTGCGGTGTGAGGACTAACAGTTCGCCTACCCGTAAGCCGCACCAGTATAATATATGAAATGCATGATAAGAATATGGTTTGTCCTTTACCGCTTCAATGAATTTCAAATATTCTTCTTTCGTCCAAAAAAGCATTTCCTCCGCTTTCCCCTTTCCGAGCGGTCCAGCCTTTACAACAGGATTACTTTTCAATTCATAGAACCGTACCGCATGATTAAACAATGCGCTCAATTCTGATTGCAGAGTTTTCAGATAAGTCGGAGCATAAGGCTTTCCTTTTTCATCACGATAAGAAATTTGCTCATTCTGCCACTGGATAATATCTTTTGGACGAATATCTCGCATTTTCTTGTCTTTAAAATAGGGAAGCAGCTTCGTTCGCAAAATATGCTCCTTTGTCAGCCAGGTATTGTGTTTCAGCTTCGGTTTCATGTCTCTTGTGTAGGCTTTTACAAAATCCTCAAAAGTCATATCCAGCTCTGCCGCTTCTTTCATACGGAAATGCCGCTCCCACTCTGTTGCTTCCCGTTTGGTCTTAAACCCTCTCTTGACTTTCCGGCAGTTTTTACCAGTCCAATCGTAATAATGGAACGACACATACCATGTTCCACGCTGTTCGTCTTTGTACGCCGCCATAGTCTCACTCCTTTCAATTCGCCTGCGCCATACCATAAAACTTTTCTTCATAGTATTTTCTGCTCACCCGTCCAGCGATTGTGATAAATCCTTTCTCTTCCAGTTCTTCATTCATCTGCCGCACCAACTTATAAGCAAATGGTTTAGAAACGCCTAAATCCTGCGCCACTTCTCCGGCTGTTACAAATAAATTATTTTTCAAATACACGTCCTCCTTTTTCATTTTAACTTTTTTGTTAAGTTTTGTATTCTCAGTATACTTAACATTTTCGTTATTGTCAATAGCTTTTTTGTTAAGTTTATCTTTTTTATTAAATTTAGCATTTCTGATAAGTTTTTGTTGCTGTATTATTTTAGGTGTGCTACAATGTAAAAAACGGGAGATCCATTTTATAAGGAGAGATTTATGGAATATACGATACGAAAAATGACAGTGCCGGAATATCCGCTGTTGAGTGATCTTCTATATGAAGCTATTTTTATTCCAGACGGTATAAAGCCGCCACCGAGAGATATTATTGCTTCTCCCGAATTGCAGATTTATATTGAGCGTTTCGGAACATCAAAAGATGATTTTGCATTAGTCGCAGAAATTGAAAGAAAAATCGTTGGCGCCGTATGGGTACGCATTATGAACGATTATGGACATATTGATGACGAAACTCCCTCCCTTGCAATCTCTCTGCACAAAGAATACAGAGGGAAGGGGCTGGGAACCAATATGATGAAAGAAATGCTATCTTTATTGAAAACACATGGTTATAAACATGTTTCGCTTTCCGTTCAAAAGGCTAATTATGCGGCTGAGATGTATCGAAAAATCGGCTTTAAAATTGTAAGCGAAAATAAAGAGGAATGGATTATGACATATTATCTATAATTTTCAGAAAGGATACCGACTATGACGTTAGGAGAACGAATAAAAAGAATCCGCACATTTCGGGGATTAACGCAACGGGAATTGGGGTTGAAATTAGGATATGAGGAACGCAATGCTGACGTTCGTGTGGCACAATACGAATCCGGCTATCGTGTTCCCAAAAAAGATTCACTGATGGAAATTGCCAAGATTTTGAATGTCAACTATATCAATTTCATTACAGAAGCCCCTGGCTGCGCAGAGGATATTATGCAGACTTTTTTCTGGCTTGATGAAGATAATCGCAATGCCTTTCATCTGTTCCAACTTGTCCGCAATCCCGGCAAATGCAACGCTTCTGATGATAAATCCATTCGATACAATGACAGTGACGAATGGCCTGCTCATGCCCCTGTTGGTATGTGGATTGATTATGGTCTGGTAAATGAATTTCTGCGTGAATGGTGTTTGCGGAAAGAACAGCTAAAAAGCGGAGAGATTTCAGAAGATGAGTATTTTGAGTGGAAAATCAACTGGCCTGCTTCCAGCAGCAGCGTTGATGAAAAGGGACATGACAAGAAAAATAGCAGTTATCAGTGGAAAATCCAATAATACGTAGTGAGGTATATAATAATGATTAAACGAGATTCTCTCAATTTAACAAAACTTTTTGGAAAAGACCGATCACAAGAAGATGAAAATTTGCAACACTATTTCATTAAAACAAGACAATATGAGGAAATCAAGCGCGGAGATAAAGAACTAGTATTAGGACGCAAAGGTGCCGGAAAAAGTGCATTATTCTCAATACTTGCAAAAGAAGCACAGGAAAGTGATAATACCATACCAGTAAAAATTTCATTTGATGGAGAAGATTTTGTATACATTGAGAATTGGCTAAACTCACATAATTTTTCTGAACCTCTTAATGATGATTTTAAATATTCATTAGCGTGGAAAAACTTTATTCTTAATGAAATAATATATTCTTCAATTCCATATATTGAATATTTTGATGACTCACTTAAAGCTAAATTGGTTCAAGACGGTGTATTAAGTGATAGTTCTTGGAAACGTTTTGCTACTGCAATTTTTAATGTATTTAAAGGTGGCAAGCTACAAAGTTCATTTGGCGAAGTTGAATTGGATTTTTCAAGTCTTACATCCTTATCCTTACAAGATAAAGAAAAAATCAAAGCGGAGCTAACTCGTTTAATAAAAAATAATACCTTTTCAATAGTCATAGATAATTTAGATGAACCGTGGAAAAACAACGATAATATGAACGCCTGGCTAAGAGGATTATTCTTCGCAATTCGTCAGTTAAAAAGAGAGTATACTAATCTTAAAATTGTTGCGTTTTTAAGAACGGATATATTTGAAGTTATTTCAAAAGGCAGTGATCTATTTGATTCTAAAAGCGAAATAACAACTATATCTTGGGATGACAACAATTTCTTTAGCCTAAAACAACTTGTCGCAGCTAGAATAGCATACTATTTGGGAGAACCAATGCCGACCTGTTTTAGAGATATTAATAAATATTGGAATATGTTCTATCCTCTAAACATTTATTATAATGGGAAAGCGAACTATCTTAATAATTACATAATTACACGAACTTTTCAACGTCCGCGTGAATTGCTTCAATTTTGTCGGCTAATTCTTGAGTTTAGCAAAAAGATATATTTACCTGTAGAAGAAAATGCGGTTGCACCTGCAGAACTACAATATTCAAACTGGAAATTAATAGACCTTGTAGGTGAATACTCAAAAACATGTAAAAATATCGATAAATGTATTTTGTCATTTGTTGGTGTTCGTAAAAAATGGGATTGGGACTGTCCTTCACTCATAACACATATTGACAAAATAGATGAAACCGAAAAATTGTATGATGCTATTACAAATCAAAACTATTCAGCCAAAGAAGCGGTCTCATTCCTTTATCAAATTGGCTTTTTAAGGAAAGTTATTCATGAACCCGGAAAAAGGGTAAAATATCGAATGTACTACGAAGATGATACAATTAATTATCAAAAGTCCATTTTTGATATTCATCCCGCTTTTAGGAAAAAATTTACCAATTCATAATACGGGTATCAAAAAGGTATCACACCACACACTAAGAGCCGGAAAGTCCGCTGTTTAAGCGGCTTCCCGGCTCTCTGTTTACTATTCAAACTCAATCGTTCCAGGCGGCTTACTGGTAAGATCATAAAATACGCGGTTTACGCCCTTAACTTCATTAATAATACGGTTCATCACCTTATTAAGTACTGCATAAGGAATCTCAGCAGACTCCGCAGTCATGAAGTCAATGGTCTTAACGGCGCGGAGCGCCACTGCATAATCGTATGTTCTGAAGTCTCCCATTACACCTACACTTCGCATATTTGTAAGGGCTGCAAAGTACTGGTTCGGCATCCAGGACGGATCTTCTCCGTGTTCTTTTTTGTAGTCGGCGGCTGCATTGTCGACTTCTTCACGGTAGATGTAGTCTGCATCCTGTACGATGCGTACTTTTTCCTCGGTGACTTCACCGATGATACGGATTCCAAGTCCCGGGCCCGGGAATGGCTGACGGAATACCAGTCTTTCCGGAATTCCAAGCTCAAGGCCGGCTTTACGGACCTCATCTTTGAACAGGTCACGAAGCGGCTCAATGATTTCTTTGAAATCAACGAAATCCGGAAGACCTCCTACGTTGTGATGGGATTTGATCACTGCGGATTCTCCGCCGAGACCGCTCTCTACAACGTCCGGATAAATGGTTCCCTGTGCAAGGAAATCTACAGCACCGATCTTCTTGGCTTCTTCCTCGAAGATACGGATAAATTCCTCACCGATGATCTTACGCTTCGCTTCAGGCTCTGTAACACCGGCAAGCTTGTCGTAATATCTCTGCTGTGCGTTCACGCGGATAAAGTTCAGGTCAAACTGACCATTCGGTCCGAATACACCTTCAACCTCATCACCTTCATCCTTACGAAGAAGGCCATGATCTACAAATACGCAAGTAAGCTGCTTACCGATCGCTCTGGAAAGAAGTCCTGCTGCCACGGAGGAATCTACACCACCTGACAGGGCAAGGAGAACTTTTCCATCACCAACTTTCTCGCGGATCTCTTTGATCGTATGTTCAACAAAGGCATCCATCTTCCAGTCTCCGGCACATTCGCAGACACCAAGTACGAAGTTGGACAGCATTGTCTTTCCTTCTACTGTGTGCAATACTTCCGGATGGAACTGGATCGCATACAGTTTCTTCTCTTCATTCTGTGCAGTTGCTACCGGACAGTCTGCAGTATGTGCAGCGATCTCAAATCCCGGTGCAGTCTGGGAAATATAGTCTGTATGGCTCATCCAGCAGATTGTTTTGTCGGATACATTTTTGAAGATCCTGGAATCTTTCTTATCGATGAGAAGCTCTGTCTTACCGTATTCGCTGACATCTGCCTTCTCAACTTTTCCGCCAAGGACATGCATCATAAGCTGTGCTCCATAGCAAAGTCCAAGTACCGGAATACCAAGCTCAAATAATTCCTTCTGGTAAGTCGGTGAATCTGCCTCATAGCAGCTGTTTGGTCCGCCGGTAAGGATGATTCCCTTAGGATTCATCGCTTTAATCTTCTCAAGATCTGTCTTGTAAGAATAAATTTCGCAATATACATTGCATTCTCTGACACGTCTTGCAACCAGCTGATTGTACTGACCGCCAAAATCAATGACAATAACTAATTCTCTTTTCAAGGCTTTCCTCCTGTTATTTATAACATCTTTAGAATCTGTTACTCATTATAAATGAGTACATGCACTTTTACAATGCTAATTTTATCTCCCGCCGGAATTTTTATTTTCCGGAAAAATTTTTTACTGCTTTTTTGCCTGCTCATCCCAGTAAGCGCAGTCATTTCTTCCAATTACCTCCGATGTAAACGGAGTACCGTCATTCTTCTTATAATGTCTGGTCGCCCGGAAAACATATTTCGCACCGACATAAACGATCGGTACGTTGAAAAATACGATCAGAATATTTCCAAGATCAGAAAATGCCCAGAGATTTCCAAGCTCCAGTCCTGCGATATTACAGAGGATACCAAATGCGGCAACAAAAAGACCGATACAGCGTACAAAATTAATACAGATCTTATCCTTGCGAATACGGTTTGCTGCGATTTCCGAAAAACTGATCATTCCAAGCAGACAGGTAAATGCAAACAGGCAGAAACATAAGGTTACAAGAAATGTAATGATCCCGTTCATTGCAGTTCCCGGAGTCAGCACAGCAATGGACTCCGTATATTTGGGAAGTTTATCAAGAGCCTGCCAGCTTTCCGCATCTGCTCCCGTCCAGCAATGTGCCATAACTACCACAAATCCGGTAAGTGTACAGATCACAATGGTATCAAGAAAAACTCCCAGAGAAGCGATCACACCCTGCTCACATGGATGCTTTGCGTCAGCTGCTGCCGCTGACATGGTGATCGTTCCCTGACCAGCCTCATTGGACATCAGGCCTCGTTTTACGCCCTGTGCAAGAACCGTTCCAAAAACACCTCCAAAAAATGCATCCGGCTTAAAGGCTCCTGCAAACACGCTTCCGAAGAAATACGGAATACGGGTAAAATTCAATATGATAAGAAGTAACACTACTACCATATAGAGCACCGCCATCACCGGCACCATCATATCTGTCCATTTGGATACTTTTTTGATTCCGCCAAATGCGATAGCTGCTGTGAGGATTACGATCAGCGTACCTACTATATAATAGAAGGCTGATCCGCTTGGGATGGTTTTTCCGGTTACGATCTCTGCCATGCGTCCTACTGATGAAACAACGTTAAAGCCCTGTGCCGGCAGACAGCAAAGCGCATACAGAATATACAATACCGAAAGAAAAACACCGATCCATACCTTATTTCCAAGAAGCTTTCTCCCATAAAAAGGAAGACCTCCTACGAACTCATCGTCCTTCTTCTCCTTGAAAATCTGAGCAAGGACACCCTCCATGTATGCAACTGCCATCCCGAAAAACGCAGATATCCACATCCAGAACAGGGCCCCCGGTCCACCCACTGCAATAGCACCTGTTACGCCCAGGATATTTCCCGGTCCTACACGCATAGCTGAACTCAGAAAAAACGATGCAAGCGGCGAAATTCCTGTTTCCACAACACGTTTCTCCGTCATGGTCCTGATTCCTTTTTTAAAGTAAGTCACCTGCATAAAACCGATCCTGAAACTGAAAAAAATCCCGGACCCAAGAAGTAGTATGATCGCAAAGGATATATTTCCCAGAATCGGGATACTGCTGTACCAGTCAAAATTCGTGGGGAACTCCCACAGAAAATCAGACAGTGGACCGATAAAGCTGAACACTCCATTGATCGCCTCAAACACTTTCTCCATAGCCATCTCCTCCCTTTTCATCTGAATACCTCAGAATTGAACCATCTTTCCGGATATCACATTTTCCGCTGGACATAAAATATAGATATATTCATTTATACCCCTCAGAAAAATTTCCGCACCTGTTCATATAACATGTGTACCACATCCATCCTCGTTCATTTCCCCTCCGGATTTTTATGCTATGGTTTATTATACCGTATCGGCTTAAAAAAGTCTTATTTATTTTCACTATTTTTGTACAAATTTCAGAATTTTCTATTCTTACAAGCCCCACCGACTGCTATTGCTTTTCGCACCCCCCGCAGGGGACTTACTTGATTCGAGTCAAGCGGATATTCGCAATCCGCTTCGCTACGCGGCTCTACACCGAATAACTGCTTCACAGTTTGTCAGACTTTATAAGATATTTAGACTTTCCTCACAAATTTTTAAAACGCTTCTCACAGTTCCATCACATTTTGACGGTATATTATTAATCAAATAAAGCACAAAGCTTTTTCATCTTATAGATCATTACTTATTTTTCTTTTCATACTCTGCCGGGTCCCTTCCAAGACCCGGCCCTCCTTTTTATCTTCTTACAAACTCCCATAGTATACCATCCTTTCTTTATTTAAAAGGATCTATACCTATAATCATGGTGTCTATATTAGACATTCTGATTCTATCTGATGATCGACATTTTCATCTCGGTCCATTTACTCCGCATCACTTCACGCCCAGATATCCTTATCCCCCCTGAAACCCGAATAAACACAACAAAAAAACACCGTCCCCGCAGCTCTATATCTGCAAAAACAGTGCCTTTAGTGCGTCTTCAGGGGTTCGAACCCTGGACACCCTGATTAAGAGTCAGGTGCTCTACCAACTGAGCTAAAGACGCTTATTTAATTGTTTGTCTTTCGTTTTTTGTTTCGTTCGTTCCTCAAGACATGTTGTATTATACGTTATGATTTGAGGAAAGTCAACACCTTTTTTTAATTTTTTTTATTTTTTTCTTTTTTATTTTTTATATCTTCATTTGATGCAATTTTGTTCAGTGATTTTTCTATTTCTGACAGCGAATTTCTGATCTGGGCAGCCTGGCTGTTAATGCTGCGGCTTACCGTATGGAGATTCTGCTGCATGGATCTGAATTTTCTTTTTTTCAAAACTTATGGCCTCCTGCTTTGCGCAAATACCTTTCCAACATCACGGATATTTTATTATATGAAAATATCCTGATCTGTTTCCTGATATTTGCGCAAAGTATTTAAAGCGGACTCTTAGAAATCCACTTTTTTCCACCAGCGCCATACCAGCACCACCGCCAGCACTGCCGTAAGGAAATCCGAGATTGCCTGAGAAGCCAGAACGCCATAATACCCTGCCACCTTAAGAGCGATCATCAGTACAACCGCAAAGACCACTCCCTGTCTGCTCACTGATAACAGAAAAGCTCCCATAGCCTGTCCTGCAGACTGAAACGTACAGGTGCTGATCAGCACGATTCCCATACACAACATTCCCGCCAGCTGCAGCCGAAGCATCAGCGCGCCATTTTCCACAACGGAAGGATCGCTCATAAAGATCTTTACCATCTGCGGGGCAAAAAATCCAAGTACCGCCATCAGTACAAGCGCCATTCCTCCCTCAAGAAGATATGCAAACTTCAAAGTTGCTTTCAACCTTGTGCGGTTTCTCGCGCCGTAATTGTATCCGGTCAGCGGCTGTCCACCAAAGGCAAAACCAACCAGGACCAACGCAGCGATCATATTAATTTTCATAACGATTCCCATAGCTGCAACCTTATCGTCACCAAATCCCAGCAACGCGCGGTTTGTCAACGCAATTCCGATGCTCTGCATCAGATTAGTAACAGAAGCCGGAATACCAATGGCAAAAACCGCTCCTATCTCCGACCTGGAAATGTGAAATCCCCTGGGATCCACAGAAAGATTTTTGCTCTTTTTAATAAGAAACCATACAAAGAAAATATCGGTACAAACATTTCCGATCACGGTCGCTGTAGCTGCGCCGGCCGCACCCCAGCCCAGTACAAAGATCATGATCGGATCCAGAATAATGTTTACAACTGCGCCAAGTACAGAACCAACCATCGAAGCCGTCGCAAATCCTTCTGTTCGTAACTGATTGGACGGTGTCAGCGCAACAATGATAAACGGCGCCCCCAGTGCAATACAGGTATAATACTGTGACGCATACTCCCAGGTGGCCTCGCTTGCACCCAGAAGTCCCAATATCAGACTTCTGAAGATCATCAGTACAGCCGCAACTGCAACACCGCTGACGATCGCGCCATAAAAGCTGAATACGCTGATCCGCTTTGCGTCCTCGTATCTTTTTTCTCCAAAAAGCCTGGAAATAAAAGAACTGCCGCCAAGTCCGAAAATATCTCCCAGCGCGATCATCAGGGTAAAGATCGGTGATCCAAGGGCAACCCCCGCCACCAGATCCGTATTGCCGGTTCCTGCGATAAAATACGTATCTACCATATTATAAACAAGCGAGATAACCATACTGAACACAACCGGAAGTGCCAGCTTAAAATATGCCTTTGGTATAGGATACTTTTCAAAAATTTCTTCCTGCATCTTATTCCCTCTATTTCTGTCTGATCACCATTTTACAGATCGGATTTCCCATAGAAGAAAACTTCTCCTCATATTCCGTCATGACATTTCCCTTCACCAGCTCCTCATCATGATGAAGATCAAAGGTACACACCTCCAGATTCCAATCGGAATCCCTAACCTCTTCCAGGGAAAACTCAAACAGACCACGGTTATCTGTCTTAAACTCTACAGTTCCTTCTTTTTTCAAAATCTTCTCATATCTTGCCAGAAATTCCCTGGACGTAAGTCTTCTCTTTGCATGACGCGCCTTCGGCCACGGATCCGAAAAATTCAGATAGATCCCATCAACCTCATCCTTCTCAAAAATCTCCGGCAGCAATCTTGCATCCACCCGGATAAAAACAAGATTGGAAAACTCCTCTCCTGCCGCTTCCAGTTCCTCTCTCTTCTGCAGCGCCCGAAGAAGCACACTGTCATACATCTCAATTCCCACAAAATTTCTCTCCGGATGAAGTCTTGCCATATCCATCAGAAAACGCCCCTTCCCCATACCAACTTCCAGAAAAAGCGGTCTCTTCACTCCAAAAACCTCATTCCACTTTCCTTTAAACCTCTCCGGCTCATCAATTACCCACTCACAATCCAAAATAGCATCCTTAGCACCCGGAATATTTCGTAATCTCATAAACAACCTCCAATAATCTTTCCATAATAATGTCTCAATGATTCTTATCAAACAACATTCCAATACTCAACTATACATGTAACCCCCACCCCGCCGCAAGCAAAAAATAAAAAAATTCTCAACCAAGCAACAGCAAAAACGCCTCGCCGTCCACCCCAACACCACCGCATCCTCTCAAACCCAACCAACCAGGCGACAGCAACGCGCCTCGCCGTCCACTTCCAACACCATCCGCATCCACTCAAACCCTCTCAACCAGGCGACAGCAACGCGCCTCGCCGTCCGCATCCACATACATCGGCTCAACCTCACACATCCAACACCGCAGCATACATACACAAGTCAACAACCTCACACCGCCACAACCAAGAACTCCTAAAAAAAGCCCGAGGGGTGTGCAGAGGGGCCGTGGCTTTACGGCCCCTTTGCGGTTTTCATTTTTTCCCAAAACTCAATCATCGTCTAATAAACAAATTTCTTTTTTTCGTCTCTTTTTGAACATATTTATTCAATAATTGCAAAAAATTTAACAATTTTTTAGTTGTTTTTACCATAAAAAAGGTGTATCATATAAAAATCAATTATAAACAATAAACAAACAAGGAGGGCGTTATGGAACAAATCCTAAATAAGCTTTCGGAAATCGAAGCTACAGCCAATGCCATCATGCAGGACGCTGCGCGACAGAAACAGGCTCTCTCGGAAGAAGCAGAAAAACAGACGAAGGAATTCGACGCTTCACTTGAAAAAGAAACCAGCGACGAGATCCGGAAGATCCGTGAAGATCTGGCCCGCGAGAAAGACGCCCGGATCAATGAGCTTCGTGCAGAAACCGAAGACCAGCTATCCAGGCTGGATGCCTATTACGAAGCCCATCACGAAAGTCTTTGCAGTGAGCTGTTTCAGAAAATAACAGGCATCACCGAAACCTGAAGGGAAAGGAAGTGATTCAATGGGCTCTGTCCTCTCATACAGCGGACTCTCCACCAAGATCCGCGCCATGCAGAGCAGGCTTGTGACAGATGAGCAGCTGGAAGAAATCGTTCAGCTTCCCAATGTCCCCCAGGTAACAGCCTACCTGAAACGGACTCCCGAATATCAGAATATCTGGTCCGGTCTCGATGAAAATGATCTTCACCGCGGACAGATAGAAAAACTCCTGAAGAAATCCATCTTCCTGAATTTTTCAAGGCTTTACCACTTTGCAAATCAGGAACAGCGAACGTTCCTGTCGCTTTACTCAAAGCGTTATGAGATCCGCGTCCTGAAAGAAATCATGACGAATCTCTTTGACCACCGGGACACCGATCCCGTAGATATTTCTCCCTACCGCGATTTTTTCAGACATCATTCCAAGCTGGACATTGACAGGCTTACTGCCTGCACCAATATGGATGAATTCATTGCGGCACTGAAGGGAAATGATTTTTTTATTCCGCTGTCTCAGGTCAACGAACGTGGAAATGCCACGCTTTTTGACTTCGGCATGGCACTTGACCTTTCGTATTTTTCACAGATCTGGAATGTGCGGAAGAAGCTTTTCAAAGGTAACGATCTGAAACAGATCACCAAGGCTTACGGTGAAAAATTCGATATGCTGAACCTGCAGTTCATCCAGCGCTCCAAACGCTGCTTTCAGATGGAACCGGCTGCTATTTACGCATTGCTGGTCCCCATGAACTACAAGCTCCGCAAAGAGGAGATCACCACCCTTGTGGAGGCCCCAACACCAGAAGAGTTCCGTCGTATCTTCAATGGAACTTATTATGGTAAGAAATACGAACAGCTGACCGTCGCCAGTCTGGAAGAATTTTATAACTATATTCTTCGCAGCATACTGGAACAGGAAGCACGCAAGGATCCCTATTCCGTAGCAGTCATCTATTCCTATTTATATCACAAAGAACATGAAGTCAACCGTCTGACCATTGCCCTTGAATGCGTGCGCTATGGCGTGGACCCAGAACAATCCCTGCGTTATATACGCAACGGTTAATAACCAGGAGGTAGCAACGTGATTGAAAAAATGAATTTTCTGAGCATCACCGGTCCCAAGGCAGATATTGACCGGGTTGTAAACACCTACCTGTGCAAGTACGAGATCCATCTGGAAAACGCTCTCTCAGAGCTGACCACAGTAGAAAGTCTGACGCCTTTCCTGGATGTCAACCCCTACAGAGATGCCTTAAATTCCATCAATACCATTTATGAGGAGCTGAAAACTCCTCCGTCCACTTCCAACAGAAGCCCGGGTATTGAAACAGCACTTTCCACAGTAAAGGAGATCCGCTCCCAGGCGGATCAGCTCCAGAAGGAACAGTCCGAACTGGAAGAAAAATGTTCCTCTCTGGAAGAATCACTGCGGATCATACGTCCCTTCCGAAATATTGATTATGATATTTCATCCATACTTCATCTGAAGTATATCCATTTTCATTTCGGACGTATCGAGAAACAGTATTATGAGAAATTCAAGAAATATATTTACGACAATCTGAACACGATCTTCCTTAAATGCGATGAAGATGACCAATACATCTGGGGCGTTTACTTCGTACCGAAGCATGATGCGCACAAAATTGATGCCGCCTACTCTTCTATGCACTTTGAAAAGATCTTTGTGCCGGATAATTATACCGGAACTGCCCAGCAGGCATTTTCAAGCGTAAGCAAACAATACGAGGATGCCCTGAAGCATCTGGAAGCACAGAAACAGAAATACCAGAGATTTCTTGCGGATCAGGCAGAAACCATCGTTACCGCCAGAAACACACTTCTTCAGTTTTCCAGAAATTTCGATGTCCGGAAAGCGGCAGCCTGCACCGGAAAGCATGAAAATTTCTATATTCTCTGCGGATGGATGACAGAAGCCGACACCAGAGCTTTTCAAGCCGATATCTCATCCGACGAAAAAATCTTCTGCCTGGTAGACGGAGAAGATACCAATACGCCGGAGCACGACCAGAACCATCAGCCGCCGACCAAGCTGAAAAACCCGAAGCTTTTCAAGCCTTTTGAAATGTATGTAAAAATGTACGGACTTCCCGCCTATGGCGAGATGGACCCTACCTGGTTTGTTGCCATCACCTACTCCTTTATTTTCGGAGCCATGTTCGGTGATGCAGGACAGGGACTCCTGCTCTTTATCGGAGGATTGCTCCTGTACAAGCTGAAGCATATCGATCTTGCCGGAATCATCAGCTGCGCCGGAGTCTTTTCCACATTTTTCGGTCTGATGTTCGGAAGTATCTTTGGATTTGAGGATGTCATACCTGCTCTGTGGCTACGGCCTGTGGACAGTATGACGACCATACCTTTTATCGGAAAACTGAATACCGTATTTATCGTTGCCATCGGCTTCGGCATGGGAATCATCCTCCTGTGTATGGTTTTCAACATCATCAATTCCTTTAAAACGCATGATGTTGAAAAAACCTGGTTTGACACCAACGCTGTAGCAGGACTTGTATTTTATGGCTCCGCAGTTCTCTGCATCGGACTCTTTGTATCCGGGCATGCAGTTCCGGGTGGTGCAGTCCTTGCCATTATGTTTGGTTTACCGCTGCTTCTTATTTTCTTCAAGGAGCCTCTTACAAACCTGGTAGAAAAAAAGGCCGAGGTTATGCCAAAAGAAAAAGGCATGTTTATCGTACAGGGTATCTTTGAACTGTTCGAGGTTATCCTGAGCTACTTTTCCAATACACTCTCCTTCGTGCGTATCGGTGCTTTTGCAGTCAGCCACGCAGCTATGATGGAGGTTGTACTTATGCTTGCAGGCGCGGAGAACGGCAGTCCGAACTGGATCGTCATCATTCTCGGAAACCTGTTCGTATGCGCTATGGAGGGCCTGATCGTAGGTATCCAGGTACTCCGTCTGGAATATTACGAAATGTTCAGCCGTTTTTACAAGGGTAGCGGACGGAAATTCGAGCCGTTCTGTTCAAAAAACAAATAAAATGCCAGAGTCGGAACGCATTCTGATCCGGGCATTCAATTAAACGAATATTAAGGAGGTCATCATCATGACAGTCATTACACAGATCACAATCGCAGTTGCACTTGTACTCAGCATCATTCTTCCATTTGGTTATTATCTTCTCGGCGAAAAAAGCCGCGGCCGCTACAAAACAGCTCTTGGTGTCAACGCCTTTTTCTTCTTCGGGATCATGCTTGTTGCCATTGCAGTAACATTTGCAGGCGGAGCTTCCGTACAAGCTGCTACAGGCGCTGACGCAGGCCTTGCAACAGGTATGGGTTACATCGCAGCAGCACTTGTTACCGGACTTTCCTGTATCGGTGGTGGTATTGCCGTTGCCAGTGCGGCAAGCGCAGCACTCGGAGCGATCAGTGAGGATCAGAGCATCCTTGGTAAATCTCTTATCTTCGTAGGTCTTGCCGAAGGTGTTGCTCTTTATGGACTGATCATCTCCTTCATGATCCTGGGTAAACTTTGATATGAAAATGTATCTGATCAGTGACAATATTGATACTCTGACAGGAATGAGACTGGCCGGTGTAGAGGGTGTGATCGTTCATGAGCACGACGAGCTGAAGGAAGCTCTGGAGCGCACCATCGCAGACAAAGAGATCGGAATCATACTCCTGACCGAAAAATTCGGTCGGGAGTTTCCTGAGATCATTGATGATGTCAAGCTTCATCACAAAACACCTCTCATCATTGAAATTCCTGACAGACATGGTACCGGCCGCAGACCTGATTTCATTACATCTTATGTAAATGAGGCCATCGGATTAAAATTATAGGCAGGTGATATTATGACAATTGAAGAGAAGCTTAAACACTTCTATGACACCTCCGTGGACGAAGCACGCCGTCAGGCGGAAAAAGATGTCCGGGAACACAAGGAATCCCTGGATGCCGCACTGGAGGAACATAAAAAAATGTCTCTGGGAAATGCTGCCAGTTCCCGCAAAGCCGAGATCGCAAACGCAAAGCGTGAGATCAACAAGGCACTTTCCGCAGAGCAGCTTCACATCCGGCGAAACTGGACTGCCAGACAGAGCCGCTTAAAAGAAAAACTTTTTGCAGATGTCCGGGTACAGATCCTGAAATTCATGGAATCTCCCCGCTATGAAGAATATCTTTGTACAAAGATCGAGGAAGCTGTCTGCTTCGCGGAACACGATGAGATCCAGATCTATCTTTCAAAAGAAGATGAACCCCGTCTGAAGTCTCTCACTGTAAAGACCGGTTTCCCGCTGAAGGTTTCCGATGAATCCTTTATCGGCGGGATCAAGGCGATAATCCCTGAAAAAAATATCCTCATCGACAATTCCTTTGAGGAAGGCTATCAGGCAGCTTACAGAGAATTCAAATTTGACGGAGGTCCAGCACATGAGTAAAACAGGTATTATCTACGGTGTTAACGGTCCTGTTATCTACCTCAAGGGCGACACCGGCTTCAAGATCTCCGAGATGGTCTATGTAGGCCCCGAAAAACTGGTTGGAGAAGTCATCGGTCTCAAGAAACATATGACGACCATACAGGTTTTTGAGGAAACTACAGGGCTGAAACCCGGAGAAACTGTTATCGGAACAGGAGACGCTATTTCCGTTCTCCTTGGTCCGGGAATCATCCACAATATTTTTGATGGTATCCAGAGACCTCTGGCAGAGATTGCCCAGGCCTCTGGAAAATATATTTCCCGTGGTGTCAGCGTTGACTCTCTTGACACAGAAAAAAAATGGGAAACCCACATTACCGTAAAGGAAGGTGACGTCATCGGTGCAGGCACGGTTATTGCCGAGACACAGGAAACCGCCTCCATCCTTCACAAATCCATGGTTCCGCCCACGATCACACACGGAACCGTTATCCATGCAGTTCCTGACGGTGCCTATACCGTTCTGGAGCCCATTGTTACCATCCGCCTTGATGACGGAACTGAAAAAGAACTGGCACTTGCCCAGAAATGGCCGATCCGTGTTCCACGACCGACCTACAAGCGTTTCCCGGCCAGCGTTCCGCTCCTTACCGGCCAGCGAATCCTGGATACCCTTTTCCCTATTGCCAAGGGAGGCACTGCCGCAGTTCCCGGCGGATTCGGAACAGGAAAAACCATGACACAGCACCAGATCGCCAAGTGGTCTGACGCAGATATCATCATCTACATCGGCTGTGGCGAGCGTGGAAACGAGATGACACAGGTTCTTGAGGACTTCAGCAAGCTGATCGACCCGAAATCCGGAAACCTGATGATGGACCGTACCACACTGATCGCCAACACCTCCAACATGCCGGTTGCAGCCCGTGAGGCTTCCATCTACACAGGTGTTACACTTGCGGAATATTACCGTGATATGGGTTATGATGTAGCGATCATGGCAGACTCCACATCCCGATGGGCCGAGGCTCTCCGTGAGCTTTCCGGACGTCTGGAGGAGATGCCTGCAGAGGAAGGCTTCCCTGCATATCTGGCAAGTAAGCTTTCCGCCTTCTATGAGCGTGCGGGAATGATGCAGAACCTGAACGGAACAGAGGGTTCCGTATCCATTATCGGTGCAGTTTCCCCTCAGGGTGGTGATTTCTCCGAGCCGGTCACACAGAATACCAAACGTTTTGTCCGCTGTTTCTGGGGACTGGACAAGGCTCTTGCCTATGCCCGTCACTTCCCTGCCATCCAGTGGCTGACCAGCTACAGCGAATATCTGGAGGACCTGACTCCCTGGTACAGAGAGCATGTCTCCCCGAAATTCGTTTATGACAGAAACCAGATCATGGCTATCCTCAACCAGGAAAGCTCTCTTATGGAGATCGTCAAGCTGATCGGAAGCGATGTTCTTCCGGATGATCAGAAGCTGACGCTGGAGATCGCCAGGGTTATCCGTCTGGGCTTCCTGCAGCAGAACGCTTTTCACCAGGAGGACACCAGTGTTCCTATGGAAAAGCAGTTCCTGATGATGGAAACCATCCTCTATCTCTACGAAAAGTGCCGTGCCCTTATAAACCGTGGCATGCCGGTTTCCGTGCTGAAGGAGGATAAGATCTTTGAACGTATCATCGCCATCAAATACGAGGTTCCAAATAAAGAGCCGGAGCGTTTTGATGAATATCATAAAGATATCGACCGCTTCTACGACAATGTACTGGAAAGAAACGGTTAAAGGAGGGATCAGTTTATGGCAATCGAATATCTTGGCCTGAGTGAAATAAACGGCCCTCTTGTTGTCCTTGAGGGTGTAAAAAACGCATCTTACGAGGAGATCGTGGAATTCCACATGGAGGACGGCACTCAAAAGATCGGCCGTATCGTGGAAATCTATGAGGACAAGGCCGTTATCCAGGTTTTTGAGGGAACTGACAATATGTCCCTCGGCAATACACACACACGTCTTACCGGACATCCTATGGAGATCGGGCTTTCTCCTGAGATCCTGGGACGTACCTTTAACGGTATCGGCCAGCCCATTGACGGGCTTGGCGAGATCACACCGGAGGTCAACCTGAACATTAACGGGCTTCCGCTGAATCCGGTAACCCGTGAATATCCACGAAACTATATCAACACCGGTATCTCCGCTATTGACGGACTGACCACACTGATCCGCGGCCAGAAGCTGCCGATCTTTTCCGGTAACGGTCTTCCACATGATAAGCTGGCTGCACAGATCGTTCAGCAGGCTTCCCTGGGAGCAGACTCCGATGAAAAATTCGCCATTGTTTTTGCGGCAATGGGTGTGAAATACGACGTAGCGGAATTCTTCCGCAGGACCTTCGAAGAAAGCGGTGCGTCCGACCATGTTGTGATGTTTTTGAACCTTGCAAACGATCCGGTTGTAGAGCGTCTTCTGACACCGAAGATCGCCCTCACTGCCGCTGAGTATCTTGCTTTTGAAAAAGGCATGCATATCCTGGTAATCCTGACTGATATCACCTCCTTCTGTGAGGCCATGCGAGAGGTTTCCTCCTCCAAGGGTGAGATCCCTTCCCGAAAGGGTTATCCCGGATATCTGTACAGTGAGCTTGCAACCCTTTACGAGCGTGCGGGAATCGTCCGTGGCGGCACCGGTTCTGTAACCCAGATCCCAATCCTGACCATGCCAAACGACGACATCACACACCCGATCCCCGACCTTACCGGATATATCACAGAAGGCCAGATCGTACTGGACCGCCAGCTTCACGGTCAGGCGATCTATCCGCCGATCAATGTTCTGCCATCCCTGTCCCGTCTGATGAAGGACGGTATCGGTGAAGGCTTCACACGTGCTGATCATCAGGATGTTGCCAACCAGCTCTTCTCCTGCTACGCAAAGGTAGGCGATGCAAGAGCTCTGGCATCCGTTATCGGTGAGGATGAGCTTTCTCCGCTGGATAAGCAGTACCTTGTATTCGGAAAAGCCTTCGAGGCAGAGTTTGTAGGACAGTCAGAAACAGAGAATCGAAGCATCATCGAAACTCTGGATAAGGGCTGGGAGCTTCTTGGCCTTCTTCCAAGAGAAGAGCTCGACCGTATCGATACCAAAGTTCTGGATCAGTATTACAGAGAAACCGTCCGTTAGTGAGGTGATTTTATGGATCCGAATACCTTTCCCACCAAGGGAAATCTCATACTTGCAAAAAACTCTCTGGCTCTTTCCAAACAGGGCTATGAGCTTATGGACAAAAAGCGTAATATCCTGATCCGTGAAATGATGGAGCTGATCGATCAGGCAAAGGATATCCAGTCACAGATCGATGAGACCTTCCGTACCGCTTATGCGGCTCTTCAGAAGGCAAATATGGAAATTGGAATCGCTTTCGTAGACCAGATCTCTCATACCGTTCCTGTGGAAGATTCCATCCGGATCAAAACCAGGAGTGTCATGGGAACCGAGATCCCTCTTGTGGAATATGACAAAAAAGCAGGCAACACGCCGACCTACGCCTACTACAGCACCAAGCTGTCCCTGGACGAGGCCAAGGCAGCCTTCGAGCGTGTAAAGGAGCTGTCCATCCAACTCTCCATGATCGAAAACGCCGCCATCCGTCTTGCCACCAACATCAAAAAAACCCAGAAGCGTGCCAATGCGCTGAAAAACATCACCATCCCCAGATACGAAACTCTCACCCGAGATATCACCAATGCTCTGGAAGAAAAAGAGCGTGAAGAGTTTACACGTCTGAAGGTGATCAAACGTATGAAACAAAATAGTTAAAAAAATCCTCCGCAGATCTTTCCGGTTCTGCGGAGGATTTTTTGGTTATCCACATTTATCCACACCTGAAAATGACTTTTCAACACCTTGCAGTGATCGTTTTAACTGGGCACTGTTCTTTTTTATCCTCATTTCCATACATCCGATAGTCCCCTTTTTAAATAGATTGGTTTTTCAAGAATTCATTTACTATTATCTGATTATTTGTTTTTATTCTTTTATATTATGTCTTTTTTACAATAAATTTTATGATATTTAGAATTTAAAAATGTCAATAGTTTTAAAAACTTTTTTCCCATTTTTTACAATTTTATCATTTTACACAAAACATATGTTTAAATTTATTTATGTAAATCAGGTCATCCACATGGTTATCCTTGTGGATAATGTGGATAAATTTGTGCATAACTTGATTATTGGCGGATTTGCGGATTTTTGTCATGTGGAAAACTTTTTGGAAAGTTTTTCACTTATCCACCATGGTTCGACAAGTTTTGTGCATATTGCCAGAACGACCTTTTCAGGGCTGATATTGCCCGTATCCGCACGCACCTGTCTAATGTTGCCAATCCTCTCCGATTTTATATCAAGCCTTTCTTTTTGCAGCTTTTTATGGTGTTTCTCCTGCGTGCGGTCTTGACATCAGCACTGTTTTTTGTTAATGTGAAAACACTAAAACAACGTGTGGATTTTTCAGTTTTGAACTTTTTTCGCCACACAATCTGTCCGATTCGAGAAGACAGATTGTGTGGCTTTTATTATGCACAAAAAACACGCTCTGTTTTCCGCACCTGATATTCTTACGATTCTGATATAAAGGGGGATTTTTCATGAACAGCACATTTATGAAGGAAAAGCCTGTCGGCCCGCTGCTGGCATCCATGGCGCTGCCTATGGTCTTTTCCATGCTTGTAAACTCACTATACAACATTGTGGACAGCTTCTTCGTGGCACAGATCAGCGAGCAGGCCATGACCGCCCTGTCCCTTGTCTATCCGGTCCAGAACATGATCAACGCCGTTGCCATTGGCTTCGGAATCGGAATCAACGCCAGAGTTTCCTATCACCTTGGCGCAGGCGACAAAAAAATGGCAGACACTGCCGCAACCCACGGATTTTTTCTGTCTGTGATCCACGGGATCCTGATGACCGTGATCAGCATCGCTGTTATGCCCGTATTCCTTCAGATGTACACCCAGGATGAAACCGTGATCCGGATGGGGCTGGAGTATTCTACCATCGTTTTCCTGTTTTCCACAGTAATTGCCATCAGCCTTTTCTTCGAAAAACTTTTCCAGGCTGTAGGACGGATGAAAGTATCCATGCTCGCCCTGCTTGTGGGATGTATCAGCAACATCATCCTGGACCCGTTCCTGATCTGGGGAATCGGCTTTTTCCCGAAGCTGGGTATCCGGGGCGCAGCTCTGGCTACTGGCATCGGCCAGGTGCTCACCATTGCGGTCTATATGGTCTTTTATATCCTGAAGCCTATTCCTGTACATGTAACGCCCAAAACCCTGAAAACAAGCAAAGTAACGGATCTGAGCCTGTATGCCATCGGTGTTCCCGCGATCCTGAACCTTGCACTGCCATCGTTTCTGATCTCTTTTCTGAACTCCGTGCTGGCCGCTTACTCGGACAGCTATGTGGTGATCCTTGGCATTTATTACAAACTGCAGACCTTCCTGTATCTCCCGGCCAACGGAATCATCCAGGGAATGCGCCCGCTGATCGGTTATAACTTCGGTGCCCGTGAGATGAAGCGTGTGAAAAAAATCTTCCGGCTCACCCTGGAATCCAGCTGTGTGATCATGCTCTTTGGAACCGTTATCTGCCTCCTGGCATCCGGACAGCTTATGGGACTTTTCACAACTACCCCGGAAACCATTGCCGCTGGCTCCAGAGCACTGAAGATCATCAGCGCCGGCTTTCTTGTTTCTGCTGTATCCGTTACCACTTCCGGTGCCATGGAAGGCCTTGGAAAAGGCACGCAGTCCCTTGTAATTTCCCTTTTCCGCTATGTGGTCGTTATCATGCCCACCGCATATCTTCTGTCCCATTTTATGGGTCCTGATGGCGTGTGGAACGCATTCTGGATCACAGAGGTGTTTACAGCCATCGTTTCTGTCATGATTTATCACAAAACGTTGAAAAAAGCCTAAGACTGCAAATGTCCGGCCCACTGGCCTGTTTGCAGCCACCTGCAGGTTTACGTCCCGAAAGCACAAAAAGCTTCGATCCACTCTCTGAGCACATCGCTCATCGATGAGAGTTAGATCGAAGCTTTCTTTATTAACCAAATCAGGAAAATCCCATGAATGATCCCTGATCTCCTCTTGACTCAAACGGATATCCGTGATCTGCGTTCATTTAATTCGCGGAAATTTCCTCTGTATCTCTTACAGCAGTCCCTTCTCACGGATCAGCTTTAAAGCGCCTTCATCGGCCACTACCGTCACATCCGGGTGAAGCTGCAGGATAGATGCCGGCACGTTGGGCGTGATCGGTCCGTAGAGAGATTTGTAAAGGGCATCTGCCTTTGCCTCTCCGGTAGCGACCAGAAGGATTTTCTTTGCAGTCATGATGTTTTTGATACCCATGGTATATGCCTGCTTCGGCACATCATCCATAGTCTCAAAGAATCTTGCATTTGCCTTGATGGTGCTCTCCGTAAGGTCTACGCAGTGAGTCTCCTTCTCAAATGCTGCACCCGGCTCGTTGAAGCCGATGTGGCCATTTCCGCCGATTCCAAGCAGCTGCATATCGATACCACCCACGCTGCGGATGATCTCATTGTAATCCGCGCAGGCTTTCTCACTGTCCTCTTCCAGTCCGTTTGGCACATAGGTTCTTGCCTTATCGATATTTACATGGTCAAACAGATTTGTGTTCATAAAATAACGATAGCTCTGATCGTTATCTCCGGAAAGTCCTTTGTATTCATCAAGATTTACGGATGTGATCTGCGAAAAGTCCAGATCTCCTTTTTTGTACCACTCGATCAGCTGCTTGTACATTCCCACCGGTGTGGAGCCTGTAGCAAGTCCGAGAACGGCATTTGGCTTCATGATGATCTGTGCAGACATGATATTCGCTGCTTTTCTGCTTACGTCATAGTAATCTTTTCCTGTATAAATGATCATAATCTTTTTCCTTCTCCTTGTTTCGTATAGCTGATTTTCTTGTTACGTAAAACGTTTCGTTTTTTGTTAAGACTATCTTACCGCATCCGAAGCAGCTTTTCAAGTAAAATCATAGGGTAAAAATCATTTTTCCTATTTTTTACAATTATTTCGTCTTGTTTTTGTGTACTTTTTCGTATCAGGTTTTGTTAAACGTTTCATTTTTATCAATTTTCTGTACAATATGCTCGTTTTTTCTGATACTTTATGTGTAAAAAATGCCATGTGTATTGAGGCATTTTCTTTTTCATGATATAATATGAAAATACTCTATTATCTGTAAATGTATCAGAACCGGAGGTTTTACATGAACGTTACGATCAATGATATCGCCCGTGCGACAGGCCTGTCCACCGCAACGATCTCCAAATATATAAACCACAAAAAAATACGGGAAGAAAATCGTATCCTTATAGAAAAGGCAATTCAGGAGCTTGGATATACCCCAAACCGGAATGCCCAGCTTCTCCGTGCCAAAAACACACATACCATCGGTATCCTGATCTCAGATCTTGGTAATTATTTCTGGGGCGAGCTTGTCAACTCCATTATCAAGCATTTCACGGATCATGGCTATACAGTTATTGTCTGTTCTTTCTTTTTTGAACATCAGAAGGAGATCGATACGATACAGGATATTATCTCCCAGCACTTTGACGGAGTCATCATGCTCCCATCCTGCTGGCATGATGACCTGTACCAGCTCTTACAGAATGCCGGCATACCGGTTGTAATGCTCGATCAGATTCCTGCTTCCATGAGACATTTTCCTGTAGACTGTGTTATTTCTGATAATTACAGAGGCGGTGCACTGCTGGCAGAGCACCTTTTGGAAAAAGGCCACACAAAGGTCTGGATCATGGAACAGTATCTGGACTCCTACACCATCGAGCAGCGGATCCAGGGCTTTGTGGATGTATATCAGAAAAATGGCATTGACCTTCTGAAACAGCAGGATTCTTTTCCCCCTGTTTCTTTTGGTTCCACTGCAGAAACGATCACCCAGAGCAACCTGCATTTCCAGAAGCTTATTGATTCTTCCGATCCCCCTACTGCTGTTTTTTTTGACTGCTATCTCTCCGCAATGGGCGGTTTAAGCGCTGCCAGCCAGGCACGAATTTCCGTTCCTCAGGATATTTCCTTTGTGTGCTTTGATGATGATCCGCTTTTCAAGACCATGAGCGCGACTATGACCTGCGTCTCACAGGATCTGACAAGCATGGGGAAACATGCTGTGGAATTACTTTTAAAAAGGATCCATGGAGACTATACGGATTTTCCCAAAATAGACATGCTGGATGTTGTATTCCACCCGCGGCGCTCCGTAAAAGACCTGTCCGAACACAACAGTACAGCATCCGGAAAGGATTGATTTATGA
Organism: Blautia sp. DFI.9.10; assembly: GCF_024461705.1. Lineage (NCBI taxonomy): Bacteria > Bacillati > Bacillota > Clostridia > Lachnospirales > Lachnospiraceae > Blautia > Blautia sp. DFI.9.10. Next base: position 46,211 of record NZ_JANGAA010000012.1, on the reverse strand, counting down.
GTGCAACCATCAAGGACATTGCCAGAGAAACCGGTCTGGCATTGGCCACCATTTCAAAATATATCAACGGCGGAACTGTACGGCCGCAAAACAAAAAGCAGATCGACGAAGCGATCCGGAAACTGAATTACGTTCCACGAAACACGGCCCGGGGACTTCGTTCCTCCAAGACTTACCGTATCGGTCTGGTATCCGGTCCTCCCAATACTCCGCATAATGCTTTTCTTCTGAGCAAAATAGAAAACACCATGCGCGCTCACGGTTATTCTCTCACATTTATGAGCGGCGACAAATATAAGGATCATGTCAATAAATTCGTCCCTCACATGCTCCGCTCCGGGATCGACGGCCTTATCATTACCTCTTTCAGTCTGAACCAGGACATCTGTTCTGCTGTGGAACACGCCAAAATCCCTGTTGTGGAGCTGGAAGAACACAGCCATTTCCACCGTACAGACTGTGTACAGACCAGCTGTACCTCCGGAGCCTACGAGATCGTGGAGCATCTGATAAAAATGGGGCATCAGAAGATCGCCCTTGTCACCGGTTCCCCTGCATCCTATACTGCATGTGAACGAAAAAAAGGCTATCTCCGGGCACTGGAAGACTACGATATTCCTGTTAACCCCGATTATATCATCGCTGAAAATTACACAAACGACTTTGGATATCAGGCAATGCAGAAATTATGGAATCTTCCGGAACGTCCGACTGCCGTATTTTCTGCGAACTATACACTATGCCTCGGTATTTATGAAGCGATCTACAGCCTTGGCATCCGGATCCCGGAAGACCTGTCTGTTGTCTCCTTTGATGATTTTGAACTGTCCATGCTGCTTTCTCCTCAGCTGACCGCTGTCCGTCAGCCGCTGACCGGTCTGGCAGAGCAGGCCTGTGATCTGCTGCTTCGCAGAATGAACGGAGACTACAGTGATTTTCCAAGGACGATACGCCTGAAGCCAGAATGTATCTACCGGGATTCCGTGCGTGATCTCTTTTCTGACGCTAAGTAATGCAAAGCAACTTTTATTACGGCAATTTCGGGAAGCACAACAGGCATTTTCATTCCGATCTGCCCGCATATTCTGAGCATCTGAACCACTGCAATAATTTCACAGCTTTTACAAAAGGCACAGACCGTCACCGACACAGTCGATGATACGGTCTGTGTTCCTTCTGTATATATCCGTTATATCTGTCACAGCAGTCTCAGCAGCATATCTCCGGTTCCCACATTGTATCCGCTGGTTGCATAGATCCCATTCAGGCTTCCGTTTGTCACAATGATCAGCGGAAGCTTATCCGGATCTACGTACATTCTTCTTCCCAGTGTATTGATGAGCTCTGAAAAATCATCATATAAGATCTGAATATTTCCAAGCTTGCCCAGTGTTCTTGAAAGGGTAGGGGTCTCCAGCGCTTTTTTGCTTTTTACTACAAAAATGATCCTCTTCGCATATCGGGAAAAAGCTTCTTCCTGCTCCATCATCTCATTTAAGATATGCTCCGTCGGTTCTTTCTCCTCTTCCAGAAACGCCAGGATATGCTTCCCATCTGCCGTCAGTTCTGACGCCTTCACGGTGCTTCCATCTTCTTTTCTGAGAGTAAATTCCGGTATGGAGATATTCTCCAGCATGTCTTCCAGGTTTGCATTCCGAAATGCCAGCTCCACCCTCTTCATTTCTCCGATCTGAACCTCAAAATAATACTCCGCTGCAAATATATTTCCATTTGGCAATCTGTTTGAGGTAAGGATCCTGTAATTTCCCGCTTCCAGCGGCAGCTTCATCACCTGATCTCTGAAATTTTCGGCTTCCAGCTTCCGTGTGATATATTTTCCGGCTTCCAGTTTTGCGATGCTCCAGTTCTGGAAATATTTCCACTGTGTATCCGCACTTGCCTTCAGAAGGATCGATGCCTTTTTCTCCGTTTCCGCAGATACCGGGATGAATTTTCCGTTTTTCATATACTCCATAGAACGGTCATGAGGGTTCAGGCGTGCCGGAATTCCCAGCGTTCTCGCCATTGCCACAAAAAGGATCTTCTTTGACAGAAGACTTCCTGTTCCCGTTTTCAGACATCCGGACGGCGTGGTGATCACACTGCTGCGTTCTTTCTCCGGGCTGGAAACGATCTTATCCTCAATCCACTTCCAGATCTTCGCCGGTTCCTTTTGCAGCATATTTTTTTCTTCTTCCGACAGTTGCTCAAGAATCGTTTTTCTGTATTTCTGCAAAACTTCATCGTCAACTCTCGGGTTCAGTACATATGGTACAAAAATATCTGCATCCATGTTTTTTTCATACGGTAATGCAGATTTCAGGTGCTCCTCCAGAACCTGGCTGATACAGTCTGTTCTGTCTTTCTCTGTGAGGACTTCAAGGAGTTTTTTTCTCATTGAAGAATCTCCAGTTTCTTTTTCCAGGAATTTCCGACACTCCGGATTGCTCAGGTTTCTTACCTTCTGTTCCCTGTAAGCGTTTGCCTCTGCCAGACGTTTGCTGCCCCTTTCCTTCTGCTCCAGTGTTGGCATATCTTTATTTACAGGTGCATCATGAGGTGCAATCATATCGATCTCCGTCCACTCCTCATAAAAAATACCCTTTTCCTTTCCTACGGGCATCAGGCAGATCTCACAACAATCCTCTGTTTTTGTATCCATGCTGTTTTCTGCATGCAGCCATTCTCCATCTGCATACATCCTTGCAGAAATATGGATACTTCCAAGCCCTGTTGTCAGGCTGACTTTTCCCAGACTGTCGGTTTTCAGTTCTGCGATCGGGGCATATTCCGAATAATTCAGCACCTCAAAAGAAACTTCTGCACCTTCTGCCGGTTTTCCATGTGAATCCTTTACGGACACAGTGATCTCTTTTGTCAGTGCATATCGTTTCAGCTCGTTGAGCATAGTCACCATACCATCTTTGCCGATCACTTCTCCCTCCGGGATCATGGTATCAAAAACTCTTGAATGGACCATCATGGCCCTTGAGGAAGCGTTGGTAAACCATCCCTTATTCAGGATCTCCTCCGGCTCACAGGCTCCCAGAAAATACCAGCTTCCATCGCACCAGATTTCCACCCACGCATGATTGTCATCACAATGAGACCACTTTGGTGCATATACCTGACGGGCAGGTACACCAACACTTCTCAGTGCATTAACGGTAAATACAGATTCCTCTCCGCATCTTCCGTTTCCTCTGCGGTATACGGCAAGTGCAGACAGGGTACGATCATCTGTACAATGATAGGTAGCCTCCTGTGCACACCAGTAGTTCACCTCCAGGGCAGCTTCCCGGAAGCTCATTCCCTCAGTTCTCTCTCCGATCTCCCTGCGGAAAAATGTACGGCAGGGTGCGATCTCCTCCTCATTTACTCTATGAAACAGCACATAATTCAAAAAGATTTCCTCCGGCAGCTCTGCCACCCCGGAGTTTTCCTTCCATAAATATACGCCATTCTCCGCATAATCCAGGAATACTTCAAACGCGTAATTTCCGATATCACTGTACGGCATGAACGCATATAAATATTTGCACGCCAGAGCCACTTCGTCTGTGCATTCCGCAAGCTTTTTATCAATCTCCGCAAAAACCTGCGGTAACCCCATCATCTGCTCCCGATATTTTTTTTCGATCCGATCACGGTTTTCTTTCAGAAAAATCTTCCCCTCAGCCATTATAATTCCTCCAGAACTTTCTTTGCAGCACGAACATTTTCAATATCTGTACGCCATATCTCATATTCACTGAATGTCGGAAGTCCCATATTGACACCTTCCTTGCGAAACTGCATCGCACTGTCCGTTACAACCTTGCCGCTCATATGATAAGCCTTAATCCCGGTAAGGGGATAAAGCTGGCGGATCACTTCCGCACCGACGCCACTCCCCGCCTGGATGGTGATACGTCCCTGACTCCTGGTTTCCAGTTCCTTCAGAAGCTCCGCACCCTGAAGGCAGGTATTCTTCTGTCCGGAGGTAAGGATCGTATCGATTCCCAGCGAGATTGCCTGTTCCATAGCCTCGATCGGATCTGCGCACACATCAAAAGCCCTGTGCAGCGTAACAGACATATCTCCCGCAGCATCCATCAGTTCTTTCATCTGTTCCATATTCAAGGTGCCATCCGGTTTCAGGATACCTACCACGACACCCTCCGCTCCCATTTTGCGGAAATCCTTTACTGCATTCCTTATCATGGAAAATTCCGCATCTGTATAACAGAAATCTCCAAACCGCGGACGGATCAGCGCATGGATCCGGATATCCGAACGCTTCCTTATTTCCTCAAAAAGCCATGGGCCGGGAGTTGTTCCCCCGATGATCAGATTACTGCAAAGCTCCAATCTGTCCGCACCACCCTCGGCTGCTGCCATGGCGGATTCCACAGAATCCACACAGGTTTCCAGAATATAGTCTTTCATGTAAAAATCCCCCTTTGTTACTGTCTGCTCAGAGTAATTTCACTCCGGTATTCCTCAGTATGTTCACAATGGTATCATCCGGAAATTCATCGGTAATGATCCCGCTGATATCATCAAAATGTGTATATTTATAAGATTCGTTAAAATAAAACTTCTCTCTCTCCATAACCACATATTTATGTCTGCTACTCTGCACTGCCGCCTTCTTGGTCAATCCATCCTCCACTCCGGATGTAGTAACTGCAAAATCTGTCATATCCACGCCACAGCTTCCCAAAAATGCCCGGTCAAAGCTGTACTGCTTGATCACCTCAATGGCCGCAGCTCCCATAAATCCGTTCACCGAACGGTACATAGTTCCCCCTGTGCCTATGGCCGTGATGGACGGATTCGCAGCAAGGATCTGCAGGATATCGATCATATTGCTGACAACCACAACATGCATACCCGACGAAGCGATAAGCCTTGCCAGCTCTATATTTGTAGTGGAAACATCCAGAAAGATCGTTTCGTTATTTTTGATCAGCTTGAAGGCTTTCGCAGCGATCACTTTCTTCTTATCAAGATTGTACATACGCCTGTCTACTACATTTCTCTCCAGAGGATACTCCTGTGACAAGATCGCTCCGCCGTAAGTCCTCTTTAATCTGCCTGCATTTTCAAGGATCTTGAGATCCTTGCGGATACAGTCCTCCGTAACCTGAAACATCTCGCTTAATTCTTTGACCCTGACTTTTCCTTTTTCGCGGAGACATTTCTCTATTGCATTCTGTCGTTCTTCTGTAAACATGGTCCTATCTCCTCATTCCTGATTTTTCTGTGATAAAAGTTCCAGAAATCAATACTCCGCAAAACAATATCCGGCGCATTGATCCCTGGAAAGCCTGTGATTTCAGTATAACAGTTCAATATCTTACTGTCAATTATTTTGTATTATTTTTTATTGTTTTATCGTATTTTGATCAAATCAAGTAATTCCGCTGATTCAATTGCGAACCTCCGCTTGCCCCCTGTTCCGGGAATCCCTTACAAAGCTGCAAATATCCCCCTGACCCAAAGCCACATGTTCCCTTGCGGAATTATAAAGTTCAATAAACATTGAAAATATTGAATAACTTATGAGGACTTGTCTGTACTCTTCCCGAAACAGACAAGTCCCCACAGTTCCATAACAAATATCCAGTTATGAGCAGATAAAATCAGCTTTTTACTATCTGCACATATATTCATCCAGCTCTCCGATAAATTTCTCCGGCATCTTTCTCTCAAACGGGAAAACCTCCGTATTCCCAAGCGCATCCGCAATACATCCCAGAAGGATCGCACTTCTCTCCAGCGACCAGGCAGACAGCAGATCAATAGTATCATAACGGGTATGCATGCCAAAACCATCCCGGTTCAGAGTCATGGCCGGAATTCCCTTCCATGCAAAAGAATTGGAATCACTTCCCCAGATCTGATTCTTCACAGACGCTCCGATCCCTGCTCCGTCAGCGATCTCAAGAAGCTTATCACAAACAGAAGCCTCTCCCGTCACTCCCAGAACATTTCCTCCGATCAGCTGCCCGGCCAGATCTACATTCATATTAAAACGATGCGCTCCAAGCTCACTCTCATGAACTCTGATATAATCCCGGCTGCCCAGCAAGCCCTTCTCCTCAGCACCAAACCACACAAATTCCATAGTCCTGCGCGGTCTATACTGCTGAAAATATCTGCAAAGCTCCATGATGATCGCTGCCCCAGCCATATTATCATAGGCCCCCGGTCCCTCCGGCACCGAATCATAATGCGCCGTAATCGTCAAGATCTCATCTTTCTTATCCGTACCTTCGATCCTCGCCACTACATTACGGGATCTACACGCCGTCACATCCTGTTCCACAACCAGGCACACCTCAGACGCACCCTCCGTCACCAGCTCCACTGCATCCTTATAATGAAGATTCGCCCCCGGAATCCTGCCACTATATTTTTCCTGCATCTCGTGAATATCCTCTGCAGACTCCGACAATCCTTCTATCACTTCTGCTGCATCCCCCGGAAAGATCATCGGCAGGCTGCGCTGACAGGGAACCCTGTCCACTCCTTCATCCAGCGGAGAACCCTCCACACTGATAAAACCAACAGCTCCGGCGCTCACCAGTCTCTGATACACATCACCACTCACCCGACCATTCACCATAACGATCTTGCCCTTCGCCCGGGAAAGACTGACAGCATCCCCATTCTCCACATACAAAAAATCCGCTTTCAGACCTTCTGCCCCAGTATTTCCACATCTTCCATACCCGGTCACCACATACTCCTTCTGATAAGGCTCCACAACCTTAAGCACCGCTCTATTGATCCGAAAACCCCAAAAAGAAAACTCCTCCATCCGATTCTTCACTCCGAAGCTGTCCAAAGTATCCCGGATCATCTTCGCCGCCTTCACTTCCCCCGCAGTACCCGCTTCTCTGACAAAATCAAACCCCGTCAAAAACTCCATCTGCCGCCTGCCACTGATTTCCTTCGTATTCATAACCCCACAACCTTTCTGAATTTTTTTCGAGTCCCCACCCACTGCTTATTGCTTTTCGCAACCCGCAGGAGACTTACTTGATTCGGTTAAATTATACACTATTTTTCTGCAAAAAAACTGCCTGCAGCTATTTTTCAGCCTACCCGGCCAAAAAATCTCCGCAGACAGTTTATATTTCACATCTATAGATCAATCGTATCTTTATCCTACTCCACAAACGAACCAACCGCAGCCGGAGCCCGGTAATCATAGTCAGAAACCTTGATCCCTGTAGCCGCTGTACTGGCGTGAACGATCTTGCCATCACCAATATAAAGAGCCACATGATCAATACAACCCTCACCATAAAAAACCAGATCACCAGCCTCAATATCCGCAACACTCTTCTTCTCAGAAGCCGAACACTGAGCTGCAGCAACACGAGGAAGCTCATACCCAAACTCCGCAAACACAGACATCACAAACCCCGAACAATCCGCCCCGTTAGTCAGACTCGTACCACCATAAACATAAGGATTCCCCACAAACTGCAGCGCAAAATCCACAATCCCCTGCCGCTTCTCCAGGCGCGCCTCCTCAGCAGCCTTCCGCTCCTCTTCCGCCTTACGCGCAGCCTCAGCAGCCGCTTCAGCCTCAAGCCTCTCCTGTGCGATCACCTCAGCCTCAGCCTTCGCCTCCTGATACCCCTGAACCTCAGAAACCGTCTTATCCGCCAGAGCACTGGCAAAAGCAGAAATAGAATCCACACCATCCGAAAAATCATCCTCAATAGAAAGCTCCTCCACATCTCCATCAGACACAGCACTGACACCATCCACATCCGCAAAAACAGCAGAAGGAACCACACCCACAAGAACAGCACTCAGAACAACAGCAGCAAATTTCTTATAAAACATAAACAATAAAACTCCTCTCAGAAAACCACGCAGCAGCACCCACCCATTCAGGCAGACATTCACAATCCACTTCGCCACGCTCCTCATTCGCCATTTTGTTACATTTTTATTAAATTTGTTACGCAAGTGTGTATCCTACCATAAAAACCCCCACCTGTCAAACCCCTTTCACAAAACCTTCACACACCAATCAGCCATCTAGCACAGCGACGATGGCTTCCACAAGAAACTCAGCCTTTCCTCCCAGCCATCCAGCGCAGCGCTGATGGCTCATCCAACTCCCGGGAATCCACTCAATCCTCCAGCCCTCATCAATCCCCACTTCCGCCAGTCGCCCCACACCCCCACCACTACCTCCCGCCCGGAACCGAACAGCCTGGGAGACGGGTGCCGGTTTGCTACGACTCTGCAGGAGGGGAGCTGATTCTTGGCTGGCGGAAATCTGCGTTGTTTTTAAAAAGTCCGCTGTCTGAGCGGCAGCAAGCCGCGAGTTCGGACTTTTTAAAAACGGTTTTAGCAGAATTCCGGCAGCCTAGAAGCCAGCCCCCGACGAAGCCCGGAGCCAACCGGCACCCGTCTCCCAGGCGTCCGGCATCCGCCATCCGCCATCCACCATCCACCACAAAAAAGAGCGCCCCGCAGCCCATCCAGCCCGCAAAGAACGCTCTCCTAATTTCCATCAGCTTACAATCATACACAATCACCTACGATCAGCATACAATCCCATACGATCGCATCAAATATAACTCATAAACCCCTTCCCAACAACCTCACTACTCTTAGTAACCATCAAAAACGCCTGCGGATCCACCTCATCAATAAACCTCTGCAGAAGCACCGCCTGTCTCACATCCACAACCGTCAGAATAATCTTCTTATCCTTATGCGAATAAACCCCCTCCCCATGATAAACCGTAGCACTCCGATCCAGCCCATTCATAATAAACTCACAGATCTCATCCGGCTTACTGGAAATGATCGTAAAATACTTATTCAGCTTCATCCTCTCAATAGACTTATCGATCAGCAACGTCTTAGCCATAAGCCCCAGTACAGAACAAAGCCCCGTAGTAAGATCAAACACCATAAACGAAACAACAACGATCACACAATCCACCGCAAACAATGCACCCGAAATATTCATCGTAGAATACTTCTTAATAATCATCGCCACAATATCCGTGCCACCACCCGAAGCATTCTCAAAAAACAGCAGCGCCGCAGCCAGCGCCGGCAAAATGATCGCAAAGCAAAGCTCCAGCATAATATTCCCCGTCAGCGCCCTGTCCATAGGAAAAACCTTCTCAAACACATTCAGAAGCAAAGAAGAAACAACCGTAACATAAGCCGTCTTCACTCCAAAATCCCGGCCAAGAACAATAAACCCGATCACCAGCAAAATCAGATTGATCACCAGGTTGATCTGCGCAGACGTCATCGGAATAAAATGCGAAAACACAACCGCCATACCCGAAACACCACCAAAGGAAAAATTATTCGGAAACTTAAATACATAAATCCCCACATCCATCAGAACAACAGCAAATGTGATAATGATATACTCCATCACACGCTTTGGTATCAGATTTTTCATTAAAAAATATCCTCCTGATCTCCTCAAATAATTTTCACCGGTAACTACCAGTCAAAACCAGCAATCCCCGCATCCTCTTCGTTTATCATACCTTATATCACCAAAAATGCAAATAAAAAAAGACAGAGAAAAATACATTTCCCTGTCCCTTATATCAACGATCACGATCAACCACAGCTTACAGCCCGAAAAACCTCTCCAGAAATTCCGCCACACCATCATGATCGTTATCTCCGGTCACCTCATTCGCTGCATCCTTTACATACTGTTTGGAATTGCCCATAGCAACACCGATACCTGCACCCTCCAGCATTTCCAGATCATTCTCATTATCTCCGAAAGCGATCACATGCATCCGGTCAATACCAAGCTTTGTGCGAAGCATGGCAAGACCCACACCCTTGTCCACGCCTGCTGCATTAAACTCCGCATTGCCGCTGATGGAAGTAGTCACTGCCACATCATCCAGATCCTTCCATTTCTCACGAAGTGCCCTGCTGGTCTCCATATCATCAAAATAAATATTGATCTTCTCTGCCTGATCCAGAATATCTTTCTGATGATAAAAATCCTTAACATATACATGTCTGCTGAGAAAATAATCTACAAAAGTTTTTTCCAGCAGATCTTTATCCGCTACAGATGCCACATAATCTCTGGCATTCGCATCAGAATAGGCGATTCCGTTTGCATAAGCCTCTGCGATCCAGCCTTTTGCGCCGCTGTTTTCCACATCCTTCAGGATCTTACTTACCATTCCTTTTGGCATGGTTTTTCGCCAGATCATCTCATTTTTATCGTAATCCCAGACAACACAGCCGTTTTCCACGATTCCCCATTTCACACCCCGAAGCACAGAAAACTCCCGGGGGATCAGCTCTCTGGTCCTTCCGGTTGCCGGTACCACATAATGTCCGTCATCGATCAGACGCTGCAGAACATTTCTGTTCCTTTCAGAAATCTTATTCTCACTGTTCAGAAGAGTTCCGTCCATATCCACTGCAATGATATATTTTTCCATAAATTCCTCCTGTTTGTCTTCTCCTCACAGGCAAAAAGCGCATCTGCACTGCACCCGGATATCCTTTGGCAGTACAGATACGCACAAATACTCATACCTGCTCTCTGTAAAGCAGAGACTTTTCTTCCACTTTACTACATATACAACAGCTCAGGAATTACCGGATCCTCATCATAAACGCCTCGTACGGTCTTAAGTCCGCTTTGATTCCTGTTCTGTCCTTATAGTTTGCAATCTTAATATCCTCTTTATCGGACACATATTTCGCAAGACCTTCTGTACTTACCGTATCCTCAGAAAGGTTTGCCACCACGATCCACTGCTCTTTGTCGGAAGTTCTTAAATATGCAAAGATCTTCTCGTCTTCTGGAAGAAGGAGCTGATAGTCACCTTCTGTGAGAAGCTCTTCCTCATGACGAAGACAGATCAGATCCTTATAATAATAAAACACGGAATCATTTTTTTCCAGAGCTTTTTTTACATTGATCTCCTGGTAACGATCAGAAAGGCGGAACCATGGCTTACCGGTCGTAAATCCTGCATTTTCGCTGTCATCCCACTGCATCGGAACCCTGGCATTGTCACGACTCTTGTTCCATACTGCCTTGCGGAAATCATCCTCAGAAATGGTTTTGTTCTTAACGACAAGATCCTGATATGCATTACGAACCTCGATATCCTCGTACTCCTCCAGTGGGAACTGAACGTTTGTCATACCGATCTCCTCTCCCTGATATACATAAGGAGTTCCCTGCATACCATGGAGAACGGTAGCATAAGCCTTTGCACATTCCTCGCGGTAAGTAGTGTCATTTCCCCATCTGGAGATCACACGTGGCTGGTCATGATTTTCGAAGTACAGAGCATTCCAGCCTTTATTGTAAAGCTTGTTCTGCCACTCAGACATAACACGTTTCAGATCACGGAGATCAAAAGGCTTCAGTGCCCACTTGCGGTTTACAGAGCCTGGAATACGGTCGATGTTCATATGCTCAAATGTAAAGATCATATTCAGCTCCTCACGCTCCGGATCTGTAAACAGTCTTGCAACCTCCGGTGTGGAGCCCGGCGCCTCACCTACCGTCATACAGTCATATTTTGAAAGCACCTCCCGGTTCATCTCATGGATAAACTCATGAAGTCTTGGTCCGTTGCTGTGATATTTTCCTGTATAATACTTGCGGTCATCAGTCTTCGGGTAATCCGGGAAGGACTGATCCTTGGAGATAGACGCGATCACATCCATGCGCCATCCATCAGCACCTTTATCCATCCAGAACTTCATCAGATCATAGATTTCCTTACGGACAGTTTCATTTTCCCAGTTGAGATCCGGCTGCTTTCTGCTGTAGAAATGAAGGTAATACTGGCCACGCTCTTCGTCATATTCCCAGGCACTTCCGCAGAAGCTGGAACCCCAGTTGTTCGGCTCACTGCCGTCTGCTTTCGGATCCTTCCAGATATAATAATCACTGTATTTGCTGTCTTTTGACTTCCGGCTTTCCACAAACCATGCATGCTCATCGGAAGTATGGTTGACAACAAGATCCAGAACGATCTTGATACCATGCTCATGAGCTTTTTGGATCAGCTCATCCATGTCCTCGTTACTTCCGAAACCTGCGTAGATCTTCCGGTAATCACTGATATCGTAACCGTTGTCGTCCTGTGGGGAGTCAAAAACAGGACTAAGCCAGATCACATCGATTCCAAGGTTCTGAAGGTAGGGGAGCTTTTCAATAATACCCCTGAGATCGCCGAAGCCATCTCCGTTGGAGTCCTTAAAGCTTCTTGGATAAATCTGATATACAACGGAATTCTTCCACCAATCTTTCATTTCTTATGTCTCCTTTATTTTGCATTGAGCAGATATTTATAATCCGTATTTGCTGCTTATTTATATCCGGTCAGGTGTTCTTCAACTGCCCTTTTTGCGGTCAGTTATTTCGATATAACTTTTTTTAGGCTTTTTTATAGGCGGACCCTATACGGCCCGCCTTTTCATAATTCTGATCTTTATTCCTTATCCTTAAGGCTTATGCAATTCCAAGAAGAGAGAGAAGGATGCTCAGGATGATAACACCGATGATCAGAACTGTGATGCTGACATTTTTCTTTTTCAGCAGATAGTAACACAGAAGAGTCAGTCCAAGGGGAACAATGCCGATAAAGATCTGGCCCAACATGTTCTGTAGATTCAGAACAGATTCACCCTTCATGGTGAGTTCATAAGTGGAGTTAAAGGTTACCATGCTGGCAGTCATACCGCCGACCATGATCAGACCTACAATGCTGGCAGCCTTTGTCAGGATGTTCATAAGACCGCTTGCATAAACCTTCTGGATGTATTCGGAACCAAGCTTGTAGCCCAGGAATGTTCCGTAATATTTCACAAGAATAGACGGAATGTTGAAAAGAAGCAGGAACACGATCGGTGCCAGAACGTTTCCGGATGCACCAAGTCCTACTGCGATTCCGGCTGCGATTACACGGAGAACGCCCCAGAAAATGGAATCACCGATACCGGCCAGAGGTCCCATCAGGGAAGATTTCACCGCATTGATGGAGCTTGCATCAAAATCCTTCTGCTCGCTGTTTTTCTTCTCCATGGATGCCACAAGACCCATGATGAATGTAGATAAGGTGATGGTTGTATTGAAGTAAGACATACTTCTTGTGAGGGCAGCTTTTTTGCCTTCCTCATCGTTTTTGTAAAATTTATTGATAAAAGGCATCAGGGAATAGCAGAAGCCGGAAGCTCCCTGTTTTGCCGGGCTTACTGCCGCATACAGAGTAAAGGAACGCCAGAACGCTTTTCTCAGCATTTTTCTTTCATCTGCAGGAATGGATTTCGTTAAATTACTCATGAGAAAAATTCCTCCTCTTCTTCGTCAAGATATTCGTCAGCGCTACCGGCCGGTGAAACTGCTACTCTCTGTGCTGCAAGCTGATTCAGCTTGTAATCGTTCATACCAATGGAAATGGCAATGATCACACCGATCACGGCAAGGGCGATCAGCGGAAGGTTTAAGTATGCTGCAAGGACAAAGCCCAGGAAATAAAACATACAGATCTTGTTATCCCAGAGCATCTTCATCAACATTGCCATACCTACTGCCGGAAGAAGTCCGCCGCAAACTGTCAGACCATTCATAACAACATCCGGGATCGCATCCAGAAGTGCGCTGACTGCGTCAGATCCGAACAGGATTCCGAAGAATGCGAACAGGGAATACAAAAACCAGTTTACAGCCCAGAGTCCGTAATGAAGGGCGATAATCTGTTTCTCCTTGCCCTCTGCTGCCAGACGGTCGAAAGTTTTTGCAAACATACCTACAATAAAGATGTAGAGAACGGTCTTAATCTGAAGACCAAGGATACCAATTGGAAGTGCCAGTGTCAGGGCTACCTCAGAACCTTTGCCCAGCATGATGGCAAAAGCAGTTCCTACGGCTGTGGCGATTCCGGGTTCTGCCGCGGAAGCACCTCCGATGTTTACAACTCCCATAAATACGGCTTCCAGTGAAGCTCCGATGATCACTCCTGTATGAAGATCTCCAAGAAACAGACCTACCAGCGGTCCGATGACGATCGGACGGTTCAGCATGGTAAATCCGATCAGCTCTGCACCGCCGACACAAATAAATACGGCAAGTGCTACAAGAAATGCGTTTAACATTTTTTTCTTTCCTCCCTTTTTGTGCTACGTTTTATTTATTCAGTGGATGTCAGTCAAGCTTGTCCAGTACATCCTTCACAAGCTTCTGCTCATCATTGGGTACCTGCTGCATACAGGCCTTCGGATCAAGAGCCACCAGCTCTTTCAGTGCCTGCTGTTCTACTTTTGTCAGCATGATAGTCGGGGCCAGGACAAGCTTCTCGGAAACATCGATCCCATCAAAACGTCCCGTATTTCCTACATTGAGGAATCCGATCTCACCAACACTTTGTCTTATCTTCAGAGCATCCTTTACCGTTCTTGTCAGAACCAGAATACGCATCCTGGATGCCTTCGGATTGTTTAAGATACGAATGGCTTCATCCACCGGTTTGATCAGCGATTTGATTCCGCCCGGTACGGCCATTTTCAATGCCATCTTCTGGGTGTTATCGTTAGCTGCCTCGTCATTAGCTACCACGATTCCCTGTACAGCCAGCTGTTTGGTCCAGGTCATGGCAACCTGTCCGTGGATCAGACGGTCATCTACACGAAGTGCGGTGATCTTTGCTGTGGAATTGTCATAGGACTGGGGAGCCAGAGCTTTTTTCGGTGCGGATTTTTTTGCATACGATGCAGCACCTTCTGAAATCTGCGCAGTATTTTCGATACCCTGTGCAGTATCTTCTTCAGCGTTTTTTTCAGATGTGGATTTCTTTCCACCGCCAAGGTCTACCATCTGAAGCTCTTCTCTGGCATCATCGATGAACTCCTGGATCTCCTCCTCTGTCACATCGTCATCTGCCATCATGACCTGCATCAGGACCGGAAGGTTGGTTCCTGTGATCAGTGTGACATTTTCTTTCTGGCTGTATCTCAGAAGCTTCTGATTTACGCTTCCTCCCATCAGATCTGTGAAAACGAAAATCCTGTCGTTTTCATGCTGTGCGAAATATTCTTCAAACTTTTTCTCCACATTGTCTTCCGGTGTCACATAAGCGTCGATGGTTGTGATCTCATCCATTTTTCCAACGATCAGCTCTGCTGTATAACGAATGCCGGAGGCCATTTTTCCATGTGTGGCGATCAGAATCTGTTTCATCTGGTATTCACTCCTTCTGTACTCTTTCCCTTTGGTTATGTACCTAACCTTTATGTTCACACTATAGCATCAAAATTAGGCTGTGTAAATAGGTTATGTACATAACCTATCATTGTAACAAGTTCAAAATCATGGTTTTGTGCAGGTTTCACATAGAACAGCAAATGCTTATTATCCACATCTTCAGCACGAACCTACACAGGATAACTCTTTTACGATTTCAGGTAAATTTACAAAAAGCCGAAAATACTCTGACTGTCAGACACTGACAGTTCCCGTATATTTCGGCTTTTGATATCTTTATATATCAGATTCTCTGTACTCTTACTATATTGAAAGTCCCGATTTTCTATTTTTCACAGTTCTGCAGTGACTTCTCGTATCTACCCCCTGATCAGATCAGGTACATTCTCTGCAGACTTACTTTTCCTCATGCTGCGGCTGTACAGATCTCCTGGGGATCAGCGTGACCGGAAGCATGATCTCATTTTCACGCTCTTTTTCCACTCCATTGATCCGTTCCATCAGAATTTCCACTGCAAGAGACGCCTTCTGCTCCACATTCTGGCTGATAGTAGTCAGACGAGGCACGGAAAATTCCGCATAGCTGATGTTATCGTATCCTGCAATTCCGATCTCCTCCGGAATCTTTACTCCACGACTGCTGAAAAAGCTGATAGCCTCCAATGCATAGAGGTCCGACAGGAAAAACAGTGCGGCCTTTGGTTTTTTCCGCTGGAGCAGCCACGCATAGCTTTCTTTTCGTTTGGCGTAGTTCATTCCAAGAGCAGTAAACTGCACCTTCTGCTTTTTCTTTGCAAAATCCTTCGCCGCCCGCTGAGCGCCCATATAACGAAGATGATCCACACCATTATCACGGCCTGCGCAAACCTGGATATGCTCATAGCCGCATTCCAGAAGATATTTTGTCATAAGATAGCCGCCACTTTCGTCGTCCAGTCCGATATTCAGGACATGGTTTTCCTGGCCTGCATCAAGCTCACCATATGCATCAATAGAAACGATCGGTTTGTTGATCAGCTGATAGATTTTTTCGCAGTTGCTTTTGCTGAAGGAAATGGCAATAACACCATCTACATCCCAGCCCATGACCATCTGGAATATCTTATCTGTATCCTTTGCAGAATACAGCATCAGATAATATCCCAGTTCCTGCACGTATTTCTCGATAAAACCGATGATCTTTCCATAAAAAGGATCTCCGATGATAGAATCCTTGAAGTCTTTATGATAATTGATCACAACTGCGATCAGCTGGGATTTTTCTTTATTCAGAACTCTCAGTCCCATTTTCTGGACATAACCCATCTCTCGGATAAGATTCTCGATCTTCTGAATATTGACAGGAGATACTTTTTTTGTTTTTCCATGTATGACGTTGGAAACAGTTGTTGTACTCACGCCTGCTCTTTGCG
Source organism: Blautia sp. DFI.9.10 (assembly GCF_024461705.1). Lineage (NCBI taxonomy): Bacteria > Bacillati > Bacillota > Clostridia > Lachnospirales > Lachnospiraceae > Blautia > Blautia sp. DFI.9.10. The sequence goes on along the minus strand of NZ_JANGAA010000012.1, from coordinate 29,552 downwards.
CGATTTCCTTAATCGTTGCCATTATCTTTCCTCCAGAGATATTTCTGTGCGGAAGCCACTGCATTGGCTCCGTCTGAAACAGCAGTTACTATCTGGCGAAGTGCCTTGGTACGAATATCCCCCGCTGCAAAAACCCCAGGTGCGTTGGTAACACCCTCTTCTCCTGCACAGATATATCCATTTTCATCCAGCTTCAGCTGGTCCTTTACAAGTGTCGTATTAGGAACGATCCCCACAGCAATGAAAACACCTTCTGCGGTCAATTCCCTCTCTTCATTTGTTTTTATATTACGGATTTTAAGACCGGTCACTTCATCCTGTCCCAGGATCTCAAGGGGAACACTGTCCCACACCATTTCTATATTCTCACAGGCAAAGACTTTCTCCTGAAGTGCCTGATCTGCTCGAAGCGCATCACGGCGATGAACAAGATATACCCTTTCACAGAGGCCGGAAAGAAAAACTGCATCCTCTGCTGCCACGTTTCCTCCCCCCACTACCACTGCGGTCCGATCCTTATAAAAAGCTCCGTCACAGGTAGCGCAGTAGGAAACACCAAGGCCGCTCAGATCATCCTCTCCCGGGATATCCAGCTTCCGGTGCTCTGCCCCAAATGCAAGGATCAGGGCTTTCGCCTGATATTCATGCTTTTTTGTACGAATCGTCTTGATCTCTCCGGAAATATTTTCCAGGGAAAGTATCTTCTCTCGCTGCGGTTCCAATCCCAGTTTCCGGGCATGCGCCCCAAAGGCTTCTCCGAGATCCATGCCCGATATCCCCGGCATTCCCGGATAATTATCCACCGCATAGGTAGCTGTGACCTGACCGCCCGGTGCAAAGTTTTTATCGATCCATATGGTATTTAACCTGGCCCTGGACGCATAGATCGCTGCCGTGATCCCTGCCGGACCTCCGCCTAAAATTGCAAGATCATAAATATCACTCATGTTATTTCTCCATTTTTGTATATTTCCGCTCACATAATATCATAGATTCCGTAATTTTCCAATATGATAGAACAAAGCGCCACTCTGAAAGGACGTTACTGTTTGCTTCGAGACCATCAGCACTCTCCACATGGTATATGTCTGTAAACAGTAATGAAAGACTGTCTTATGTCTCTTAAAATCAGGAAAAATAAATCTCCTATTTTCATCACTCTGCTTCTTATCCTGGCACTTCTCACCGGCCTTACTGCCGGTTATTTTTCCACTCACGGGATCACAGAAAACGGAAAATTCGAAGCCTTTTCCGGAAAAGTTTTTCAAAATGAAGTTTCCGGCAGCACCCTTACCCTCCATTATACCCTGGCACATCCGGAAAAACAGGGTATCCGGCGAAAAAAAGCTTCTCTTGGCACTGTCCCCACAGATATGAAAAATACATACCAGATCTGCAGCCAGTACGAAAAAAAGCTGAAATCCTTCCGCTACAGCCGCCTTTCCACGGAAAATCAGCTGACGCTGGACTCCATGCTCCTCTATTACCACACGGAAAAATCACTGGGCGACAATTATCTGCTTCAGGAGCCTCTTGGCCCAAGTCTTGGTATTCAGGCTCAGCTTCCGGTTCTTCTGGCGGAATATGCCTTTTATGAAGATCGTGATATCACCGACTATCTCACTCTTCTCACCACCATCCGCCCATACTTTCGGAGCATCCTGGAATTTGAAAAAAAGAAATCCGAAGCTGGTTTCTTTATGAGCGATACTACCCTGGACCGGGTCCTTGCACAATGCAGTGCTTTTATCCAGAATCCCGACAACAATTATATGCTGGAAATTTTCCAGAAAAAGCTATCCGAATATGGAAAACTTCCTTTCTCAGAGCAGAACGCTCTGGTCCTGACCCACCAAAATCTTATGAAAACAGAAGTCATCCCAGCCTATCAGGAACTTATGACCGGTCTGGAGGCTTTGCGTGGCACAGGAAAAAATGATCGTGGCCTGACTTATTTCAAGGGAGGAAAAGCCTACTATCTCTATCTTCTTCAGAGTCAGACCGGCTCTTACGTTCCTGTAAAGCAAATGGAAAAACGACTCTCCGGACAGCTTTCCGACGAGATTGGCATCGCAGGAACCATACTTCGACAAAACCCGGAGCTTCTGACTACTCTCAGCCGGGGAATCACTTTCAGAGAAATAAAGCCTGCCCAGATGCTGAATGCCTTGCAGCAGAAGATCCAAACAGACTTCCCACCTCTCACAGATGTCACCTTTGAGCTCCGCACAGTCCACGATTCCATGAAAGAATATCTAAGCCCCGCCTTTTATCTCACCCCACCTATGGATACCGGAACCCCCAATGTGATCTACATAAATCCGGCTGCCGGCTACCAGGGCCTGGAGCTTTTTACCACACTGGCACATGAAGGATTCCCGGGGCATCTTTACCAGACTGTCACCTTCCAACGCCAAAAATCCTCCAACATCCGAAATCTTCTCTGCACCTCCGGCTTTGCAGAAGGATGGGCCACCTACATCGAACCCTATGCCTACCAGTACGCCGCCGATTATATTCAGGATCCTTCTGCCACAGAGCTTGCCAGGATCTCCTGGCTGAACCGAAGCATCAATTTATGCATGTACTCCCTTCTGGACATTGAGATCCATTACAACGGCTGGACTCAGGCCGAAGCCGCCAGCTTTCTGAAAGCCTTTGGTATCGAAGACAGCGCCGTTGTCTCCGAGATCTACCAGTATATCCTGGAAACCCCGGGAAATTATCTGAAATACTACTGGGGCTACTTAAGCCTTCTGGACTTACGCACTTCCGAACAGAACCGCCTTGGCCAGGACTTTGATCTGAAAGCTTTCCACAGCCAGGTACTGAAGATCGGTGGTGTACAGTTCCCGGTGCTGGAGAAGTATATTGATGCGGAATTTTGAAACTATTTTTTCACTCCAACCCAGCAAAAAACAGTTCATAAAAATCATCCTCACCCTCAAGCATCGGAGAATTCTCTCCGCCGCCATTGGTACTCCTCTTCATCGCTGCATAAAATTCCTCACCAGCTGCGATCAGATCCATCTCATAAACCGGAACCCCAAGCTCCCGGCACTTCTTACAGAAAGCAGCCAGCGGCTCTTTCTCCCTGCGGGTAGCAAGCAACATCTCCCGAAGCGCCGGGTCCCTGCGGGCCTTTTCCTTCAGATTATCAAGCATCTCCACAACTTCCATCAGACTCAATCCCCCTTCACACAGCTTCTGAACAGCACATCCAGTTCCGGAATCTCTTTTTTCAGAGAAACCAGCTCCCCATTCCTGGTAAAACAATGCTTCGAGGAAGCCTCTGTACAAACCTCACTTCTGGTCACATTAAAAAACTCATAAGCCAGCTCCAGAACCACACCACTGTACTTCTTCACCGAAACCGAAATCCCAACTACATCATCAAAAAGCACCGGCTTCTTATAAGAAACTGAAACCTCTGCAACCGGAGAAACAATCCCCCGCTTCTCCACCTCACCATAACCAAAGCCCAACTCCTTCATGAAATCGATCCGGGCCTCTTCCATCCATTTCACATAATTGGAATGATGGATGATCCCCATCTGATCCGTCTCATGATACTGTGCCTTACGCCTGTAAACACCCATGTTTATATCCTCTCTTCTGTAAAAATCTGACATTTGTCACCAGTAACAAAATATCCTCTTTATTTCTCACAAACCATACTCTTTATACAACTCCCTGCAAGCCTCCGCACTGTCTATGATTTTCCCAATCTCATCCATTCGACCATCCACGATCAAACGATTGATCAACATCCTCATCCTCGTTTCTCATTACATAAAACGGAAGCAACATCAGTAAATTCTTCTCAAAAATGAAAGCTGGGCATCCGTGATCAGTTCCCCGTCCTCCAGCTGATGCTCATTCCGAAGATGCACGATCTTCACATCCTTCGGATATGAGGTATGAAACACCTCGTTGATAAGCGGAACGAGCAGGTAAGTCATCTTCTCCACCATTGTCCGGAAAACATCGTCAAATATAGTATTGTTATTCATTAACACTCCTACTGATATATAAATTATACCACACAAAGAAAACATAAAAACCACATAAAACGGATTTTCATAACCTTCACAGTAACAAAAATGGAAAATGCTTCAGAATCCGAAGCTCCAAGAATGTCCATACAGACAAAAGATCTTATAAGATATACCAACCATACCATACACCAGAGAAAAAATCACGCAAAACCCATCCAAAAATCCCACCACAATTCGACACACTCCCAGCCGACAACGAAGCGCCTCGACACACTCCCAGCCGACAACGAAGCGCCTCGACACACTCCCAGCCGACAACGAAGCGCCTCGACACACTCCCAGCCGACAGCGAAGCGCCTCGGCCCACCCCCTTCCCATCAAACCACAAGGAAACTCAGCCTTTCCTCCACGCCGTCCAGCGCAGCGCTGACGGCTCATCCAATTCCCGTGAAACCACTCAACCTCACACTTTAAATCAAACTCCCGCCCAGCCCCCCTAACCCTACCGCCTTGAACCTCACAGCCCGAGCCGGGGATGCTGTCTGGTCTGCCTCTGCAGGAGGGGAGCTGATTCTTGGCTGGCGGAAATCTGCGTTGTTTTTCAAAAGTCCGCTGTCTGAGCGGCTGCAAGACGCGAGTTCGGACTTTTGGAAAACGCTTTTAGCAGATTCCCGGCAGCCTAGAAGCCAGCCCCCGACGAAGCCGCAGACCAGACAGCATCCCCGACTCGGGCGTACGTTCACCCCCACCACCCTCTTCCCACCAAAATAAAAATCTGCTATAATACAACCACACAACAAAAATCAAAAATAACAAAGCGAACAATCACCAATCAATCGCATTCAAAATCCAAAGAAAGACAAGGTAAAACATAAATGAAATTTCCACCCAACATCAAAATCCTCGACTCCCTCAAAGGAGTCTTCAAAAAAAGCTCCACCCCGGAGCCCCTCAGAGAAACCCGGCGCAACCCCAAGGACAACATCCCCCTGAACTTCCGCGAACGCAGCAATGCCCGCGTAAGTCTTATGGCATCCGTCATCGTCCTTGCAATCCTGGTCCTCTTCTTCAATCAGCTGGACTACCGCCTCATCCGCAAACCAGCCATAGACGCCCAGAAAAAAGCCGCGGCAGTCAAAGCCAAGGCCGAGCAGGAAGCAGCCGACACCACTGCCGAAACTACCACTGCCTCCGTCATCGCAGTAGGCGACAACCTCTATCACCAGAGTCTCATCGACGCAGGCGCATCCTCTGACAGCAACTGGAACTACGACAAGATCTACACCCACATCCAGGACACCATCAAGGACGCAGACATCAAAATGATCGATCAGGAAACCGTCTTCACAACCGACCATGACAGCGTAAGCTCCTACCCATCCTTTGCAACACCCACAGAAGTAGGAGACGCCATTATAAAAGCAGGATTCAACGTAGTAGAATCCGCCAACAACCACATCGATGACTTCGGAGAAGGCTTCCTCACAGACACACTGAACTTCTGGAAAACCAAATATCCGGATGTCACACTTCTGGGGATCCACGACTCCCAGGAAGATGCCGACACCGTCAAGATCCGTGAAGTAAACGGTATCAAGATCGCATTTCTGGATTACACCTACGGCACAAACGTAGGCGGCATTGAAGGAAAAGACTACATGATCGACATGATCCGCAAAGACAAGATCACAGCCATGATCCAGAAAGCAAAACAGCAGGCCGACTGCATCATCTTTGTAGCACACTGGGGTACCGAAGACGAAACCATGCCAAACGAATACGAAAAACAGTGGGCAGCCTACCTTATGGAGCAGGGCGTAAATGTCATCATCGGCGGACATCCACATGTACTCCAGCCATATGGCCGCCTTACTGATGACAAAGGCAATGAAACTGTAGTCTTCTACTCTCTGGGAAATTTCGTATCCACCCAGCAGAAGCTGGAAGAACTTCTCGGCGGAATGGCAAAATTCACCATTCAGAAAACCGTACAGGACGGCAAGACCTCAATTGAGATCCTGACCCCTACAGTGGAACCTCTGGTCATGCATTACAACAGCGATGCCGGTGAATTCGGACCATATATGCTTTCCGATTACACAGAAGAACTTGCATCTCAGAACGGTGTACAGTCATACATTGGCTCCGGTGTATTCACTCTTGACAACCTGAAAAAGAAGTTCAACGAGATTATGTCCATGAATGTCACTCCATCCACAGGAACCAACCTCCTGGATGTGACCATTGACACAGACCTGAACATGATCGATGCATCCGGAAATGTCGTAGAAGATACCGACTCCATCACAGCAGAAAAATATTACGCAGATAAAGGCATTGACATCACTTCCGAAGACTTTAACTCTGCTGATAATAACTCAGGCAGCACAGACGACTCCTCGGATGACGGTTCCTACGACGACAGTTACTCTGACGACGGTTCCTACGATGATGGTTCCTACGACGATGGTTCCTACGACGACGGTTCCTACGATGATGGTTCCTACGATGATGGTTCCTACGATGATGGTTCCTACGATGATAGCGAAGAATAGCGATAACTTTTCGTAACCAGTTTATACCCAGATCCATAAAATACCGGAGATCCGGCACCTCTGAAGCCAACACTTCAAAGGTACACAGATCTCCGGTATTTTTATTTTATCTTTTATATTTTCTTTCAAAGATTTCGCTATACAGAATATCAGTATGTAAATATACCAACTCCATAAGCTTCCAAAGGATATGCAAAAGAAAATTCCCGGTTGTCACAATTTTTCTTTTCGGCTTTAAATACCTTACCCTTCGGAAGAAGCCCCTGCTCATCCATGATCAGCTTGTACTGTTTTTTCTTCGGAACGCCTACACGGTAATCCGGACGTGCTACCGGTGTAAAGTTGCATACTATCAAGATATTATTACGTCTTGTAGGAGATTTTCTCACAAAGCTGAAGATACTTCTGTCGCCATCGTTGGCATTGATCCACTCAAATGCAGATGGATCATTATCTGCACCGTAAAGTGCCGGATATTTGCGGTAGATATGCAGAAGATCACTGACATACTGCTGCAGCTTCTGATGATTTTCCTCGCCAAGAAGATACCAGTCAAGCTCTCTGGCCTCACTCCACTCACGCAGCTGTCCGAAATCCTGTCCCATAAACAGAAGCTTTTTACCCGGATGCCCGAACATAAAAGTATATCCGGCCTTCAGGTTCTTGAATTTATCATCCAGCTCTCCTGGCATCTTCTCCAGCATAGAACACTTCAGATGTACTACCTCATCATGAGACAGAACCAGAACATATTTCTCACTGTATGCATAAGTCATAGAAAATGTCATCTTATTATGATTAAATTTACGGAAATATGGATCTAGCTTCATGTATTCCAGGAAGTCGTTCATCCAGCCCATATTCCACTTCAGAGAGAATCCAAGCCCGTCGTCTTCTGCCTTACCTGTTACCATCGGCCATGCGGTAGATTCCTCTGCGATCATGACAGTTCCATGATTTCTTCCGAGAACAACGGTATTCAGATGCTTAAAAAATTCAATAGCCTCCAGATTCTTGTTTCCGCCGTATTTATTGGCGATCCACTCACCGTCTTTCTTACCGTAATCCAGGTAGAGCATGGATGCAACCGCATCTACACGAAGACCATCAACGTGGCATTCCTCTACCCAGTAAAGAGCGTTTGCGATCAGGAAATTCTTCACCTCCGGACGTCCGTAATTGTAGATCTTGGTTCCCCAATCCGGATGCTCACCCTGTCTCGGATCTGCATGCTCATATACAGCAGTTCCGTCAAAGTTAACCAGTCCGTGTGCATCCTTCGGAAAATGTGCCGGTACCCAGTCAAGAATGATACCGATTTTCTGACGGTGAAGATAATCCACCAGATATTTGAAATCCTGCGGTGTTCCGTAGCGGGAAGTCGGTGCGTAATAGCCGGTTACCTGATAGCCCCAGGAACCGTCAAAAGGATGCTCTGCAATACCCATAAGCTCCACATGGGTGTATCCCATTTTTTTGACATACTGTGCAAGCTTCGGCGCCAGTTCTCTGTAGGAATAGAAACCATCCTCATCCTCTGCTGTCTGCGGATGCTTCATCCAGGAACCCGGATGCACTTCATAGATAGACATGGCACTTGTGTCCGGATCAAAGTTCTCGCGATTTTTCATCCAGGTATCATCTTTCCATTTATAGTTGGTGATATCTGTAATACGAGAGGCTGTTCCGGGACGCATTTCAGCGGCATTGGCATATGGATCTGCCTTGTAAAGCTCCTCACCATGTGCACCTGTAATGTAAAATTTATACAGCTGTCCGATCTTCGCTCCCGGTACAAATGTCTCATAGACGCCAATGGGTCCAACTTTTTTCATGGGATTCTTCTCCGTATCCCATTCGTTAAATTCACCTATAACAGAAACCGCCTGTGCATTAGGTGCCCACACTGCAAAATAAACCCCTTTTTTCCGGTTCTGCGTATCTGGATGTGCTCCCAGCTTCCTGTAAATATCATAATTCGTGCCCTGACCAAACAGATACTGGTCAAGCTCCGTAAATTGTAATTTCTTTCCCATTTTCAGGTACCTCCCTTTATAGTTCTGCCACCGTCCATTCCCCAATTTTAAGTGGAATTTTTTATTCTATAATTATACCAATCCCCATATTTTCAGTCAAGGAAAAACCCTCTCCGGCTAATATGTGTCTATTATCCGACAGTGTCAGATAAAGTCAAAAAAGAGACCTGAATGACGCACATTTTGTCATTCAGGTCTCTCCTGTCATTTTTTAATATTCTTCGCTTCCATCGTCATAAGATTCGTCGTAGGAACCATCATCATAGCTTCCATCATCGGAAGATCCATCCGAATAATCACTTTCGTCAGAACCATCGGAATAGTCCCCTTCATCAGAAGATCCGTCACTGACATCCGATCCGTCAGAAGAATCGCTTCCATCGGAGCCATCCTCAGAGGAATCCTCTGAATCGCTGGAATTTCCTGCATATCCTGCAACACGACCAGCCTGAAGAGAGCTGTCCCAGAAGTCAGAATAGGAAGCACTCTGTAACGTAACATCCTTCGCTTCTGCAAGCTCGCTGACTGTTACAAGCTTATATCCCTGGTCGATCAGTGCCGGGATCAGCTTCTCTGTGGCACACTTCACAGATGGTTCATGAATATCATGCATCAGGATGATAGAACCGTCTCCCAGTGAGGAATCATTCATGATCTGGTTATAATCTGCATCCGCATCCATCAGCTTCCAGTCCAGAGAATCCGTAGACCACATGAAGAAAGGCTTGCCAACTGCACTCATCTGCTCATCTGTGATCGCGCCATACGGTGCACGACATACCGTTGATGCCTGCCCACAGGCTTTTACCAGTGCATCATCCGTCTTCTGGAACTCCTGCATAACAGAATCCAGATCCATATTCGGCAGTGTCTGTTCCGGATGATCCCAGGTATGGTTACCGATCTCGCAGCCAAGCTTTACCATTCGCTGTATGGTAGATTCACGGCCCTCCACATTCTGTCCCAGCATAAAGAACGTAACATGGATATTGTATTTCTCAACAGTATCAAGAAGTGTCTCTGTATACTCTCCAGGACCATCATCAAAGGTCAGAGCGATCATCGGGCGCTTCTTGGAAGGATCATAAGAGCCATCCTCATTAAAATAATAGTCCTTCACACCTTTCTCCACCCATCCGGTCTGCATGTATCCCTTTTTATCAAAGCTGTATGTTGTTCCGTCAATATCCGCAAAACCATTTACATAATATGTACCATCCGGATTCTGATACCACTTTCCTGTAGAATCCTCATGCCATCCCGGAGTCATAACAGAAAGCCTTTCGCCTGCTGCACTGCCCTTTACCGGCATCACCGTTGCATCCGTACCGGAATCCGCGCTGTCTGTATCCGAAGCAGCCGTATCCGTCGATGCCGTACCGTCCTTCGTACTGCTGTCTGTGGAAGCTCCGGCGGTATTTGCCTGGACATTTACTGTCTCCGCATCCTTATTGCTTCCGCCGCCTGCATGGTTGACGATGGGAAGAATTACCCCTCGAACAACAAAAACCAGCAGAAGAATCGCCGCAACTACACAGGTTATCCGCTTCATCATCCGCCGCCGTCTTAACTGCTGCTGTTTTCTGCGCATCCTCTCACGCAAAACTCTTTTGTCCATTTTTTACATCCCCGTTTATATACTCATATCTTTCTTTGATATTTAATGTCTGTCTTTAATCATACCGCATTTAACGCTTAAATACAATGGAAATTCCCGAAAGAATCTCTTAATTTGTTACTGTTCACTCCGTTCTCAGTAACACACTTCGCGATGCACATGTAAAAAAAATGGCACCCGGAACACATTCCGGGCACCACACTTTTTTAGCTGCTGATACTGTCAGATCACTCCTGACCCGCTGCATCCGATGTGCTGCTGTCTGCATCCTGATCCGCCTCGCCGTCTTCCGGCACCATATCTGTAGCCTCTGCCGCTTCCAGCTCTTCATCCACGGTACCTTCCGCACTGCTTCCGTCCGAGGAAGGATCATCTCCGTTTACTCCCTGGGTATCACCGGCAGAAACCTTCTCCTCAACCGTTGCATTGTCCAGGATAAAATCTTCCACTCTGAGAAGCCCGATGGATTCATCCACGGCTGCCTGTCCGTATTTATCTACCAGCGCAGCCAGATCCTTCACACTGTATGCTTTGATCAGTTCATCCTGGATACTGAGAGATTTTTTATCTTCAAGTGTCATATTCTCCTTATCCATGATCCCCTGTACGATCAGGTTCTGCTTTACTTTAAACTCCGCATACTGACCGCTCTGCTCCTCAAAATCATCCATGGAGATTCCCTGAGCTTTTACAAAATCCTCCAGCGTCATATCGCCCTGTTTTGCATAATTCTCATACAGACTGCGAAACTCTGTCTTGGCTGTATCCAGATCCTCCTGTGGATATTCCTTCACTTCAGATGCTGAGAGCACTGTGTTCCATGCAGTTTCACGCAATGTGTTCTGTGCACTTGTCTTCGCTTCATCCTCCAGCGTGGTACGGATTTCCTTCTTGTAATCATCCACACTCTTACAGTCTGTATTCTTGGCTACCCAGGTATCGGTAAGCTCAGGTGCACGCTTAAAGCTCTGCAGAGTGACCTTAAATACCACTTCCTGTCCGGCCAGCTCTTCCGAAGAGTATTCCTTCGGGAAAGTCAGATCGAGATTCTTGGTCTCACCTTTTTTCATTCCGATGATCCCGTCCTCAAATCCGTCGATAAATGTTCCGGAGCCTATGGTCAGCTCATAATTATTTGCAGTACCGCCGTCAAAAGCCACTCCGTCCTTGGTTCCCACATAATTAATGGTAACCACATCTCCGTTCTGAACACTGCCTTCCGTTACTTCCTCAGCCTTGTTCTGAAGCTCTTCCTTGATCCTTCCGTCAACCATATCATCGGTTACGGCTTCTACTGTGTTATCAAGAGTCAGCCCCTTATATTCTCCGATGGTCACATATTTGCTCACATCATCCACGGAAACAAGCCTTGTGTCTCCGGAGGCTGCCTCTTCGCTGTCTTTATTGGAATCCGTTTCTTCTGACTCTTTGGAATCTGCAGATCCGGAATCTTCTTTATCTGTTGTATCCTGCACTTCTGCTGCAGGTTTTTTGTCATCTTTCTGGTCTGTTGATGTGCCACATGCAGTGATCGCCAGTGCCGCACACAGTGCAAGAACCATGAGATATGCTTTTTTCTTCATAACCTACTCCCTTCATCAAGTACTGTCGGTTCGATTATAATCTTTTTTTATACAGATTTGTAAAGTGTGTTTGCTGTCTTACATTTCCGGTACCGGTGTCGGTCTGGAAGAATCCCACACCTCCGATACATCAAACAGGTCACTGAGCATATCCGGATTGTAATACATTCTGTATCCATCCAGATTCCGTCTTCCCTGACGGAAATATTCACTTGTGATCTGCACAAAATACTGACTGGAATCTACATTGCAGAAATAGCGGTAGCCACGGCTTTTGTAATACTCATACTTCTCATTATCCGAGGTGTATCCTTCCCAATCGCCGATATCCGCACCAAAGGCAAAAATGATCATATCGGTTTTTCCGAGGATGGGTGCCACATATTTTTCCCATTTTTTATTATCGGTCTTCAACTCCGCTGCTGTGGAGCTTGTAGCGTTTCTGTGACCCCAGGTATGGCTTGCAAATTCCCACCCGTCCTTTTTCATGGCCTTCGCCACTTTTTTGGCTGCTTTTACTTCTTTATCATAGTCAAAATCCGGATTGGCCTTGAGAAAAGCCTTCTGGTCATCCTGAAGATTCTTCTTGGTCTTATATGCCCCATCTGTACGGTAGCCCAGAACACCATTATAACCGGTCATTGCCAGAATACCCTTTCTTCCATGATAGGAAAAATCCGGATGTTCTTTGATAAAGGAATCCAGGATCGGCACCACATCGTAATCTCCGGTCACAACTGTACCGTCTGCCTTCTTATACTCGCATTTGATATCTCCGTTGTCGTCGATCACCAGCTTTGTGGCAAATCCGTCTCCGTCCATATAATGATAGTAGCTGACGTCATCCTCTGAAAGAACAAAAGGAATCTTGCCTTCCGGCAGCATGATCTTTCCCCTGCTCATGGTTCCGTCATCATTGATCACAGCCATATCATGAGGACTCACCAGTACGTAACCCTTATCATACATGATCTGGAGCATTTTTTTGAACTCGCTGACTGTGGTCATCATCTGATTATATCCGGCCTCATCGGAATCTCCGTCAAAGGCCAGTGAGGTATTCACGATCAGGGAATGAAAAAATACATGGGTGATATTCTCAAGTGGATATTCCACACAGGCATCTCTTTTTTTCATGTAGGCTGCTGCTGCTTCCTGCATCTTGTCACTGGTAGCAAATTTCCAGTTGTTTTTCAGCACGGAGATCGCGCCGGTATAATCATACTGCTGTGCCAGTTTTTTGGCTTTTTTGAGAAGTGTTTTTTCGTCTGAGGAAGTACTGTCGGAGCTGTTCTCGGCTGCTTCCCTTTTCTGTGTTTCTTTTTCTGCCTTTTTTTCTTCCTTCGGTGTCTCGGTAGCTACCGGCTGGTCCTCCGGATCCGCTGCTACTTTGGCTTCTTCGGACTGTTCTTCTTCGGCTTCCGCAGCTTCTGCTTCCGCTTCATCAGACTGTGTATCCTCGTCATCCTGTGTCCCGGAGATCATATTGTCCACCTGAACAGTGACCGGATGGTTTCCGCCCACAAGAAGTGACGCCGCAAGCACTGTTGTCAGTACACCTGCAATTTTTTTCTTCATAATAATATATATGCCCCTTTCTAAAAGTCCCCTCGTATCTCCGGATATGACCGTTACATCGGCGGTACCGGTGTCGGTCTTGCCGGATCAAAAACATCTTTTACGTCAAAAAGATCGGATAACAGTTCCGGGTTATAATACATACGGTATCCATCCAGATTTCGTCTTCCCTGACGGAAGTACCGATCCCGGATCTGTACATAATACTGGCTGGAATCCACGTTGCAGTAATAATTATATCCCTGCCCCTTCAGATATTCGAATTTATCCCCGGAATACTCCTGGTCATTGGTAATGTCGGTTCCAAAAGCAAAAATGATAACATCCGTTCCCCCGATCAGCGGATCTACATTTTTCTTGAAACGTTCGGTATCTGCCTGAAGCTTCTCCAGTGTGACCTGTCCCACATTCTGATGTCCCCAGGTATGGCTCGCAAATTCCCAGCCTTCTGCCTTCATGGCATCGGCAACCTTTTTTGCGGCTGCCCGTTCTTTTTCCAGGCTGAAATCCGGATGTGCATCCAGCCACTGTACTTTATTTTCATCCAGATCTGCCGGACGGGTCTCATAGCTTTCGTCGGTCCGGTATCCCAGGATCCCGTTGTATCCGGTAAGTGCCAGGATTCCTTTTGCACCGCGGTATGAGAAATCCGGATGCTTTTCCACAAAACGGTCGATCAACGGAACCATGTCATAATCTCCCACGGAGACACTTCCGTCATCTTCCACATATTCATTGCGGATCTTTCCTTTATCATCCACGATCAGCTTCGTGGCATAGCCGTCACCGTCCATGTAATGATAATAGCATACATCATCCTGTGAGAGGACAAACGGCGTTTTCCCAGGCGGAAGAAGGATCTCTCCCTCTGTGATATTCCCGTTGTCGTCTGCCTTTGCCATGTCCTTGATGCTTACCATCACATAGCCCTTGTCATACATGGTCTGCGTGATCTTGTTAAACTCATCAATGGTTGTCATGACCTGATTATAATCTGCTTCTTTGTAGTCTCCGTCAAACGCTTTGGATGGATCCTTGATCAGAATATGATAAAAGACATGTGTCACCTTTTCAAGGGGCCATGCCGTACAGGTTGCTTTTATGTCTTCGTATTTTTTTGCAGCTGCCTGCATCTTCTTATCCGAATCATAGGACGGAGCCTTTTTCAGAAGATCGATAGCTTTGTCATAGTTATACTGACTGGCCAGAAGCTCTGCCTCTGCGAGAGTATCTTTGGAAGCGGTCTCTGTATTTTTAGTACCTGCTTCTAAAGCTTTTTCTCCGGAAACAGTCTGTTCTTTCTGTTTGTCAGAAGAAACCATCTTCTCTTTTGAAGCCTTCTCACTTCTGCCCTTCAGCGCACCGACTCCTACTGATGCCCCGACTGCGACGATCATTGCCGCTGTTATGATGGCCAGACGTTTTCTGCGTTCCTTCAGCTGGCGCTTTCTGCGGCGTTTCAATACCTCTTTCCGCCATTCTTCGTACTCAGGAGTCCCCATTTCCGGTCGGGTTCCCCCGGGCTTTTTCTCTTTCATATAATATTTCCTCCATCTCTGGTTTATCCATTACATATGTTAGCTCAAAGATAGTTATGTCCTGTATTCTCTGCAGCATACACAGATGAACTGCATCGTAATCATTATAACTGGTAACTGCTGAAATTTCCACCGTTCCACCTGTCTTTTTCACTTTTTTAATTGCCTTTTTGACGAAACAATGCTAAAATGTTGTTTGCGTAATGTAACCGATTGCGAAACAAATATATATACAGGGGGATTCTCAAATGAGTACAGTTACCATCGTTCTTCTGGTCATCCTCGTTATTCTGATCGCAGCAGTGATCGCACTCTATTTCTTCGGAAAAAAAGCTCAGAAAAAACAGGACGAACAGCAGGCTCAGATCCAGGCTAACAAGCAGACAGTTTCCATGCTGGTCATCGATAAAAAACGGATGCCGCTGAAAGATTCCGGACTTCCACAGATGGTCATCGACCAGACACCTAAGCTTATGCGCCGGTCCAAGCTTCCGATCGTAAAAGCCAAAGTCGGTCCGAAGATCAACATCCTTATTGCAGATGAAAAAGTTTTTGATCTGATCCCGGTCAAAAAAGAGATCAAAGCTGAAGTCAGCGGCCTTTACATCGTTGGCGTAAAAGGAATCCGTGGTTCTCTCGAAGCACCACAGAAGAAGAAAAAAGGCTTCCTCGCAAGATTCCGTAAATGATCAGAATCCAAAACAGCCGCCATGCTTTCAGGAATTCCCCTGATGCATGACGGCTGTTCTTATGTAGTGTAATTATATATCTTTTATTTTCTGCAGGATCTATAAAACAAAATCCTTGCAGTCTCTTGGCTGTACCTGGATCGCCAGATAGCAGTCTGCCACATGTTCTTCATTCATATCCAGCGCATAATCTGCTTTGATCTGAAGGTTCTCTTCGCTTTCCGTCAGCTCCAGATTCGTAGCTGAGATTCCCATCTGAAGTGTTCCGTAAGGGGTAGTATAATAGGTCATGTTTTTTTTGCCCTGTTCAAATACCATGTGTACATTGACCAGTCCCTTCTTGCTGACCTCCAGACCCTTTCCGGATACTTTTATGTAATTGATGGTGGGTTCTGCTGTTTCATCCAGCAGTTCCTCATATCTGAGATAATGAGAACCATTGCGGAAATAATACTGTCCCGGAACAATGATCTCTATAGGTTCCTGATCCCCCTGTGCATCCATCATCTGAAGCCCTCTTACATGGATCAAAACTTCTTTCTGCATTCTTTTCTCCTATCATTTATGTACAGATCTGTTTAATATTTTTCGATATCGATCTTCTGTGTTTTTTCTACGTTATACGGCAGGATGGAATTGGCAAAATCCTTAAACTTCTCTGCAAGATCACTTACATAAAAGCGATACGGGAATTCCTCCTGTGCTACCTCATTGCTGGCAAGATCCAGTCTGGAGAGCAGCTTTTTAAGCTCCAGCGCCGTCTCATATGCAGGATTCACAAGGCAGACCTCCTCACCCATGATCTTGCGGATGGTAGATCTTAAAAGAGGATAGTGCGTACATCCGAGGATCAGTGTATCGATCTCCTGCTCCTGCAGCTCCTTCAGATATCTTCTGGCAACTTCCTCGGTGACCGGATCATGATACCAGCCCTCTTCTACCAGCGGAACAAACAGCGGGCACGCTTTTCCGATCACGGTGATCTCCGGATCCAGTTCCTTCAGATAAGAGGCATGGATACCGCTTCCTACCGTGCCCACCGTTCCGATAATGCCCACCCGTTTATTTCTGGTTTCCTGGGCAGCAACTTTGGCACCAGCCTCGATCACTCCAAGGATCGGGATATCCAGTTCATCCTTCACCGCATCCAGAGCAAATGCACTGGCTGTATTACAGGCCACCACAATGGCCTTCACCTTCTGTTCCTGCAGAAAATGAATGATCTGGCGGGAATAACGGATCACCGTTTCTCTGGATTTGCTTCCATAGGGAACTCTGGCTGTGTCTCCGAAATATACGATTTTTTCCGATGGGAGATTGCGCATGATCTCCCGGGCTACTGTTAGTCCTCCGATACCGGAATCAAACACACCCACCGGTGCGTTTCTGTCTATATTCATTGATCTTATCTCCTGAAATAATTAATCGAACGTGATTGGTCCGTTGAAATATTGTATCACCAATCTAGGGCTTGCGCAAGCCAGAAGGATATCTTCACCGGCTTATTTTCCCCGTTGTCCTCTGCTTTTTCAAAGCAGAATTCCGGGTAGATCGTTCCCCACCAGGCATAAAACTGTGGCTGCCGATCACCGGCAGTTCTTCTCTCCCAGGTACTCCCTGCAAGGATCACTGCCGTGAGCAAAAGGAACCCTCCTGCTTTTTTTAATACATGCTTCTTCGTTTTTATATGCTCCATGAGCAAGCCCTCCTGTCAAAAATCTTCTGATGATCTTATCCAGAGATATACTGTACGATTTATCGTACTGATCATCATCTGTATTATTAACAGTCCGGCTCCCATCTATTCATTACTGCCGTAATCCACTTCCAGAAGATCACCTTCCACCCATATCTCCGGAAGCCAGGGCAGCGTTCCATCCTGACAGAACTGATGATATACCTCCCGCAGAGTCACACCCTTCTTCTGCTGCCCGGATGTGCGGTTCTCCTGGATTCCCTGAAGGTATTCCCCTATGGAGCTTTCCCGAGCTCCCTTCCAGTGAAAAACATCTCCCAGCATATCCGTCCGGAACACGTAGACATCCTCTCCGATATGCTCTTCCTGCTTCAGATATCCGATCAGTGCTTCCCGGGATCCCTCTTCCAGGATCTGTTCATCCAGGATCAGCACTTCAAGATGACCCAGATCCAGAAATTTTTCCTGAGACCGGTTGTAAACTGCCTCGATCTCCTGAAAGTCTCGGCCGGAAAGAGTCAGCACAGAAATCGGATCTTCGTCCGGTTTTTCCTGTCCGGTAGCTGTACTCATATCCGGCATTGCATATTTCAGCACAAAGCCATTCTCTGAAACACCGGCCCCCAGTGCCAGCGGATAAGCTCTTTTTTCCGGTTCTACTGCCGCACAGCCTGATCCCGTCAAAGTGATGACCAGGACAAGTCCTGCCACAGTTACTTTTTTCTTCCGTCTTCCCCGGTTTTCCGTACTGAGAAAAAGCTGTATCACAAGCAGAAACGGTACAAAGATGTACCCCAGATACCAGCCATAATACTCCCGGATCCCCATCCCGTTTCTCTCATACAGGGAAAGCAGCCAGCCTGCTGCCGGGATCCAGTACCGACCGGTCCCGAATCCGGTTTTTTCCGCGATCTGATTTCCGTAATGAAACAAACTTCCCAGAGAAAACAAAAGTCCGAATACCAGAAACCCCATCCATATCACATCAAATCTCGCCAGTACGTTTCCCGGAAGATCTGCACCCTCCAAAAGAGGCAGTACCGGACAGATCTCGTTTTTAAGGCGTGCACCTCCAAAGACTGCCGGAAGAAGGAGCTGCATTCCAAAAATGATCCCGCAAACTGTAAGAAAAGCCAGGATCACAGGTTTTCTGGCACTTCCCTGTTTTTTTGCATACTCCAGCCCGAAAGGAAGAAGTCCTGCTCCTGAAAAAGCACACAAAAGTGTATACAGATCACGGAGCCATCGCTCTCCTGTAAATCCTGTTTCCGGATCTTTCATCACTTCCATAAAGTACTCTGTTTTTCCCTGCCCTGCACATAAAAGCATCAGAAGAAGAATCCCTGCCAGAAAAATCCTTCCGGACACCTCAGCGATCCGCCCTCTTCTCTGCATTCCGCGATGCGTTCCCAGACTACAGGCTGCAACTGCAAGAAGAGACAGCCATTTTCCGGAAATCCCGCTGATCAGACTTTCCGGGATCACCTCCCCCAGAAGGCCCGAAAGAAATGCCGAACTTGCGATCACATATACCAAAAAGAACAGGCCAATAAATCGTACAGTAAAACTTCCTGTCCTTTTGGAAAGCTCTCCATATGCAGGTGTCAGACGTATCAGCCAGATCACATAAAAAGAGAGCACTACGGCCGCAGCAGCTGTCCCTGCCATGGCACTGATGCCCAACATCGCTCCATTTTTAAACAGGCACAGCAGAAACGGCGCCGGAAACACCAGTATGATCTGCCGAAAAAGCTGTCTGTGGGAAATCCTGTTATTCTCCGCAAATCTCATAACCTTTATCCTTTCCGGCTCCATGGCCTTGTCCGAAGCCTGCGTTTCTGGGCATTTCTGGCATACAGTGGACGGAATTTCCGCTTCCGGAAGGGCTGTCGCAAAATCCTTCCACCGGTTTCCGCCTCACTGTTCTTCTCTACAAAAGGTACAAGATATGGGACACCGAAGCTTAAAAGTCCTGCCAGATGCGCCATGGTGAGATACAGTCCCAACACGATTCCGAATATACCTAGAAATCCTCCCAGAAACAGAAAAGCGTACTTCAGAAGCCGGAATGCAGAAGCAAATTCCTCATTAGGTATAGCCAGTGATCCCAGTGCTGTCAGTGCCACGATGATCACTACCACCGGGCTGACAAGATTGGCCTCCACCGCAGCCTGTCCGATGATCAGTCCTCCTACGATCCCAATGGCATTTCCAAGAGCTCCCGGGATCCGCACACCAGCCTCCCGTATCAGCTCAAAAGACAGTTCCAGGAACACCAGCTCCACTACACTGGAAAATGGAACGCCATCTCTTGCCTGTGCAAAGGAAAGGATCAGATTCGCCGGAAGGATCTGTGTATGAAACCGGATCACAGCCAGATAAAGTCCGGGGAGCAGCGTTGCCACAGCCATGGCCAGATACCGGAGCACCCGCAGGAAAGATGCCATCTCAAAACGGTTGTACCAGTCTTCACTGCTTTCCATAAAACTGTTGAATGCTCCGGGAACCACCAGTGCCACCGGCGAATTGTCGCAGAGCAGAACTGCTTTTCCATTCAGCAGCTCCTGGGCAGCCCGGTCCGGCCGCTCCGTTGTCTGAAACTGAGGAAAGGGAGAATACCATGCTTCTTCTGTCAGCTGTTCCAGCATCCCGCTGTCCAGGATCCCGTCCACTGCAAAAGATTCCAGGCGCTCTTTCACAGCAGTCAGAAGCTCCTCATGGACCAGATCCTCCACATAAAGAAGCTGTACCACCGTATTGGAGCGTACACCGATGCTGCTCTGTTCCACCTTCAGCCTGGTATCCCGGATCCGCTTTCTCACAAGGGCCGTATTGGTTTTTACACTGTCACAGAACCCCTCCTTGGAGCCTCTGAGGACCTTTTCCGTTTTCACCTCTGATACAGCCAGCCCCGGATATCCTTTACTGGAAATTTTCATTGCTTTGTCGTATCCATCCAGAAAGAAAACTGCATTTCCCGAAAGAATGGCACCAAATACCTCCTCCATGGAAGACAGCTCCTTCACATCTGCAATTCCAAGACTGTTTCGGCGGATAAATTCCCGGATCTTTTCCTCCGGGATCTCCCAGAAATGATTGATCATTTTTCCGATAGCAGAATCATCCAGCATCATGTTTGAAACCGCAACCTCAATATAGACCATCAGACAGTCCGCCTTATGTCCCTCACCAAGGCGCATGGGCCTGATCAGGATATCATCGCAGTTTTCACACCGTTTCCGGATATACGATTCATTTTCATGAAGAGATATCGATATCTTCCTTGTTTCCATAAAGTCACCATCCTTTACAGCAAGTTCCCCCACTGCTTATTGCTTTTCGCAATTGAAACAGGGGACTTACTTGATTCGGTTAAAAAAAGAGATGCCCCAATGACATCTCTCTTAATATTCCCGCATATCCGGTTCTTATTCTTTTTTCTCGGCCTCTTTGGCCTCATTCTCCGCGCGGATAGTACGGATGATCGCTTTTCGTTGATTCTCCAGATGATGGAAAGAAATATCCTGCGCCTTTTGCACATCTCCTTCACGGATGGCTTTTACCAGCTCTTCATGCTCACTAACCAGAAGATTTCTTGTCTGCTCCTCCTTCAGATACTCTACACGATAACGATACATCTGCTCACGGAGATTATTCAGGACCTGATTCAGACGCTTATTATCAGAAGCCTGATATATGATCTCGTGGAAAGCCACATCGGTTTCCGCCAGACGGACCAGATTTCCCTCTGCTTTTGTTTTTTCAAATTCCTTGGCTGCCACCCAGAGCCTTCCCAGCTCATCCTCTGTGATCAGCTTGCACGCTTTTTCTATGGCAACATTTTCGAGGGCGATACGCACCTCCAGAACATCGTTCAGATCCTTTTCTGTGATGCTGGCTACCTGTGCACCTCTGCGTGGGATCATCACTACAAGACCTTCCTGCTCCAGCTTGCGCATAGCCTCACGCACCGGTGTTCTGCTCACGCCAAGACGCTCTGCAAGGGCGATCTCCAGAAGTCTTTCGCCCGGCTTCAGCTCTCCCTTCAGGATTGCCTGCCGCAAGGTGTTAAAAACAACATCCCGAAGCGGCAGATATTCATTCATATCCACAGAAAAATCACTTGTCATTTGTAACTCCTCCATCTCTATTGTAAATATCCGTGGCAAATACAGTCTTTGCAAGCCCGCTCTTTCTGAGGCTTCTGGCTGCCGCGGCCATCTTATCCCTGTTATCAAAGATTCCAAACACAGTAGGACCGCTTCCGCTCATCACGGCTTTCAGCGCACCTTTTTCTTCCATAAGGTTCTTGATATTGCCGATCACAGGATACTGTCGGATGATCCCCGGTTCAAATACATTCTCCATTCTGGATGCCATGGCATACAGATCATTATTTCTGATAGCTCCGATGAGTCCATCGATGTCCGGATGTTTTCCGATCCCTTCCAGATTCAGATTCTCATAGGCTGTTTTTGTGGAAACATTGATTCCCGGTTTTCCTATCAGAACATAACATTTCGGAACTTCCGGAAGTCTGGTCAGCTTCTCTCCGATTCCCTCCGCAAGAGCTGTTCCCCGCATGATACAATACGGAACATCTGCTCCGACCTTTACTGCACGTTCCATCAGCTGTTCTTCAGTAAGCCCTAAATGGAACATCCGGTTCACACCCACAAATGCGGCCGCTGCATCGGAGCTGCCTCCTGCCATGCCTGCTGCCACCGGGATAAATTTACGAAGCTTGATGGAAAGTCCCTCTTCAACATCGAACTCCTCCATCAGCATCTGTGCTGCCTTATATACAAGATTTCTCTGATCTGTAGGAATAAACGGAAGATTGGTCGTCAGTACGATCCCCGGCCGTCTGGTCTTTCTGATATCCAGGATATCATACATACGGATGGTCTGCATGATCATGCGTACCTCATGATAACCGTCCTCTCTCTTTCCCAGAACATCAAGTCCGAGATTGATCTTTGCCATTGCTTTTAAACGCATAAGCCCCTCCATTTGTACTTTGTATACAGTATTTATACATGTATTTTATATGATTTTTACATTCTTTTCAACAGCAAAATATTTCACTTTTTATTTGATCTGACCTTCCACTTTTTTCACAACAAGAAGCGGAGTTCCCGGAGAGGGTTCCTGATTTTCCTTGAGAGCATTGATCGTCCGGATCTCCTGGATAGATGTGTGATATTTCCTTGCGATATCCCACAATTCATCTCCCGGTTTTACCATATAAACCAGGATTCCCGGCATAGCCTGGAGTTTTTTCATATCCAGTGGTTTTTCCTCTACTTTCTCAATGATAAATACCGGCTCTCTGGCAACTGCCAGAAGCTCCAGTCCTACAGTTGCCCGGATCTCGATCTCATTTCCATCTGCCATGGCTGCGGAAAGCTGCTCCAGCTTTGCTTTTAACTGATAACAGCTGTCCTGTCGGATCCCTCTTGCTTCCACCATATGGGAAAACGGTATCATTGCCTCCATGGAATAAAACGGCATATCATCATTTCCAATAATGTACAGGATCTTCAGCATGACCACGCCATCTGCCTGCACACCGTTCTCTACGATCCTGGTCTTATCGATCTTCACTTTTCCCTGACTGTGACACAGCTGGAGGACTTTTCCCTGAGTCTCCTTTACCTGGATCCTGTCACTGATCCTGCATCTGGAAAAATTACGTACCAGAAGCCGTTCCAGTACCTCATTCTTTCCTTCCGGAACACATTCACGAATCGGTGTATACACATCGGTAATGAGATCATATTCCTCTTCCCTGAAAAATTTCATATCCAGCTCCAGCACAACATCCGAAACAAGGATCCGTTCTTCCCCATCGACATCCGGTTTGGCCTCCAGACTCTGATGCATCACCGAAGCTTCAATCAGCGGGATCAGTTCCTCCGTGCAGTCCGGACATTCCACTTCTCCGGAAAAAGGCAGCGAATATTCCAGCCACTGCACCGGGGCTTCTGTATCTTCTGCTCCGTACAGCACAAAAACAGACAGCTCTCCCCTTGCCTTTACCACATTTTCCTCCGGCTTCAGATCCAGTCCCCGTACATCCATAGTATACCAGATCAGGCTGGCGATATCCGGACGATTGGAGGCAATGGTATACTCATCCTTGATCCGGAGTGTATCTTTTTTATGTACGGTAAGTCCAAGAAAACGGACTGTTTTTTTTCTGACGGATACCTCTTCTGCATCCAGCGCCACCGGCAGGCGGATCTGTTCCGTTTCATCCACAGTCGCACAAAAAGTTACCAAAGCTTTGATATTGAGCTTTCTGGAATGTATCAGGCGGATCGTAAGATCTTCAATTTCCCACTTCAGACACATTTTATCCCCGTTTATGATATTCTTCAGGTTCAAGGTTTCCTCAAATGGAAGTTTTGCAGTAAGACTGCTGACGATCCCTCTTTCTTCCCCCACATAAAGGATATCTACCTGCAGATTTCCCGTAAGAATACCTTTCCCGTCAGTAAGACGGACATCATCCATAATGATCCTGCCCTTATTCT
The DNA here is from genome assembly GCF_024461705.1 of Blautia sp. DFI.9.10. Classification (NCBI taxonomy): domain Bacteria; kingdom Bacillati; phylum Bacillota; class Clostridia; order Lachnospirales; family Lachnospiraceae; genus Blautia; species Blautia sp. DFI.9.10. The sequence continues at coordinate 5,722 of NZ_JANGAA010000012.1, read as the reverse complement.
GGATCAGTCTTCCTGCATCCGGTTTTGCATCCGGTACATTAAAATCCTCATCAAAAGTGATCTGACTTTTTGCCCTGCTTTTTTCCTTTAATATCTGCATGCTTTCTTTTTTTAATTCCACAGTCTATTCCCCTTTCTCCGACTCTTTTTTCACCGGACTGCTGCTTTCCCGGAACGTTACCGGCTTTTCCTGTTTCCGGGTTTTTATCACAATGCAGGGATAGGACGGAACTCCTGCCTCCTTAAGATCCTCCGGTCCAAGAAGTTTTGTAACAAAAAATATCCCATTCGAGGATTCTCCAAGCTCCTCTACCTGGATGCTGTATCCGCCACTCATCTGCCGCCCGTACCCTTTGGCCAGGTAAAGATCCTCTCCGGTTTCATAACTCAGCTGAAATTCCTTTTCCTTTTTTTCTTCCATAAGCCTGGAAAGCTCCTCCGGGATATCCCGGCGTTCCACAACGGTGTAATCTACCGGTTTTCGTTCTTCTTCCTCCACCCGGACAAATCGACACCCGGAAAGCAGCAGTGCCAGCACGGCAGCTGTCAGCACGATCCGCAGAAATACTGCTTTTTTCATAATATAAGCCACCTGCATGATTCGTTACTGTTCACTCCGTTCTCAGTAACACGCTTTGCGGAAGATCACCAGTAAACAGTAACCATTATTCAGTATTTATTCTATGTGAGCAGGGAAAGATTTATTGCAACTATCGGATTTTCTTCGTATAATATAAAAATACCATCTTACTGCGGAACTCTCCGCAAGTATCTATAACAGAAAGGACAAAAGACATGATTCGATTCATACTTGTCTGTATCGTGGTGATCGCCTATCTGGTGCTGACCATTCCGGTTCTCCTTGTAGAATGGATCATCGGGAAATTTTCTCCCATGACTAAGGATATCAGCTCTCTGCGCATGGTACAGGCCATATTCAAATTCATCCTGTGGATCACAGGCGCCAAAGTCACCGTCATCGGCGAAGAAAACGTTCCAAAGGATCAGGCTGTTCTCTATGTAGCAAACCACCGGAGCTATTTCGACATCCTGCTCACCTACAGCCGCTGTCCGATCCGCACCGGCTATGTTGCCAAGAAGGAAATGGAGCATTATCCGCTGCTCTCCAACTGGATGCGCAATCTCTACTGTCTCTTTCTCGACAGAGAGGATATCAAGCAGGGTCTGAAAACGATCCTTCAGGCCGCAGACTATGTGAAATCCGGCATTTCCGTATGTATCTTCCCGGAAGGAACCAGAAATAAGAATGCTGATGAAACAGAAATGCTACCTTTCCATGACGGTAGCTTCAAGATCGCAGCCAGAGCCAAAAGCCCGATCATTCCTATTGCGATCAGCAACTCTGCCAATATCTGGGAGGCCAATTTCCCGAAGATGACACCTACACACGTAGTGATCGAATATGGCAAGCCTATCATTCCTTCAGAGCTTGACCGGGATACTCAGCGCCGCTTAGGTTCCTATACACAGGATATCATCAAAGAAATGCTGATCAAAAACAAAGAACTGGTGTGAACATCAAAAAAACCATATCTATGTCTGTTTTTCGACATAAGATATGGTTTTTTTATTACTGTGTACCTGCTCCCAGGATTTTTTCCGCATTTTCGATGCGTTCTTTCGTTGGCGGATTGATTCCCTTCAGCGGATAATCAATATGCAGATTTTCCCATTTAAAGGTTCCGAGTGTGTGATATGGAAGAACCTCCACTCTCTCAACTGTCTTCAGTGTTGCAATAAAGTCAGCCAGCCGGTGGAGATAGTCATCCCGGTCATTGCGTTCTGGAACCAGTACGTGACGGATCCACATGGATACGCCCATATCGGAAAGCTTCCGGGACATGGCAAGGATATTTTTATTGGTACATCCTGTGAGGATCTTATGCTGTTCCTCATCAATGTGCTTGATATCCAGCATGACAAGATCTGTGTACTTCATCAGCTCTTCCCATTTTTCATACCACGGACCCTCTTCTGTGTAAGGGTTGCCGCTGGTATCAAGTGTTGTGTGGATCCCAAGTTTTTTTGCTTTTCTGAACAGCTCAGTGAGGAAATCGATCTGTAACAGTGGCTCGCCTCCACTCACAGTAATACCGCCCTTACTTCCCCAGTAAGAGCGGTATCGACAGGCTTTTTCAAGCAGCTCATCTGCTGTGTACTCCGTCCCTGTTTTCATTTGCCAGGTGTCCGGATTGTGGCAGAACTGACAGCGCATGGCGCAGCCGCTCAAAAAGATCACATACCGGACTCCTGGTCCGTCAACAGAGCCGAAGCTCTCCAGTGAGTGGACGTAGCCAGTGATTTTTTTCTGGTCGTCCATATTTTTTATTACATCCTTTCGTGGCAGGTTCTTGCGATAACGTCAAGCTGCTGCTCTCTTGTAAGGTCGATGAACTTAACAGCGTATCCGGAAACACGGATCGTGAAGTTTGCATACTCCTCTTTTTCCGGATGCTCCATAGCATCGATAAGTTTCTCTTTACCGAATACGTTTACATTGAGGTGATGTGCACCACGATCAAAGTATCCGTCAAGTACATTTACAAGATTCTCTGTACGCTCTTCCTCAGAATGGCCAAGTGCATCCGGGTTGATCGTCTGAGTATTGGAGATTCCGTCAAGGGCATCCTCATAGTCAAGCTTTGCAACAGAGTTCAGGGAAGCAAGAAGTCCGTTCTGCTCTGCGCCGTAAGACGGGTTTGCTCCCGGTGCCAGAGGCTCGCCGGCTTTTCTTCCGTCCGGAAGAGATCCTGTAGCTTTACCATAAACAACGTTGGATGTGATGGTAAGGATGGATGTGGTTGGCTTGGAATCACGATAGGTATGGATGTGTTTCAGTTTCTCAAGGAATGTGGAAAGCAGAGTTGTTGCGATCTCGTCTGCTCTGTCATCATCGTTACCATAACGTGGGAAGTCACCCTCAACCTGGAAGTCTGTTGTGATTCCGTCCTCGTCACGGATTGCTTTTACTTTTGCATATTTGATAGCGGAAAGGGAATCTACTACGTGTGAGAATCCGGCGATACCTGTTGCGAAGGAACGGTCAACCTTTGTATCGATAAGTGCCATCTCAGCTGCCTCATAGTAGTATTTATCATGCATGTAGTGGATCATGTTCAGTGTTCCAACATACAGATGTGCAAGCCAGTCCATCATCTGATCATATTTTGCGATTACCTCATCATAGTCAAGGTACTCGGAAGTGATCGGCTGATACTGCGGTCCTACCTGCTGTTTTGTTTTCTCATCAACACCACCGTTGATCGCGTAAAGAAGGCATTTTGCAAGGTTTGCACGAGCACCGAAGAACTGCATCTCTTTACCTGTCTCTGTAGCAGATACACAGCAGCAGATGCTGTAGTCATCGCCCCATACCGGACGCATAACATCATCGTTCTCATACTGGATGGAACTTGTTGTAACAGAGATGTCTGCTGCATATTTCTTGAAGTTCTCAGGCAGTCTTGAAGAGTAGAGAACTGTAAGGTTCGGCTCCGGAGCCGGTCCCATATCCTCAAGTGTATGAAGGAAACGATAGTCGTTCTTTGTTACCATGGAACGTCCGTCCTGTCCCATACCTGCTACTTCCAGAGTTGCCCATACCGGGTCACCGGAGAAGAGCTGGTTGTAAGACGGGATACGAGCGAATTTAACCATACGGAATTTCATTACGATATGGTCAACAAGCTCCTGTGCCTCTTTCTCTGTAAGAGTTCCGTTCTCAAGGTCTCTCTCAATATAGATATCAAGGAATGTGGAGATACGTCCAACACTCATTGCAGCTCCGTTCTGAGTTTTGATTGCTGCAAGATATCCAAAGTACAGCCACTGGAATGCTTCCTTTGCATTCTTAGCCGGCTGGGAAATATCAAAGCCATAGATCTGAGCCATTTCTTTCATCTTCTTCAGAGCACGGATCTGATCTGCGATCTCCTCACGAAGCTGGAAGTCATAACGTCTCATACCCTGACGGTCGCATGCTGCGAAATCTCTCTCCTTGCATGCGATCAGATGATCGATTCCGTAAAGAGCTACTCGTCTGTAATCACCTACGATACGTCCACGTCCGTAAGTATCCGGAAGTCCTGTAAGGATCTTGTTGTGACGTGCTCTCTTCATCTCCGGTGTGTAGATATCGAATACACCCTGGTTGTGTGTTTTGAACTCATAGTTGTTGAAAACATCTTTGATCTTGTCGCTTACATGGTATCCGTAAGTCTCACATGCCTGCTCTGCCATTTTGATTCCGCCGTATGGCATGAAAGCACGTTTCAGAGGTTTGTCTGTCTGAAGACCTACAACCTGCTCCAGGTCTTTGAGTTCCTCATCGATATATCCAGGACCGTATGCTGTAATTCCTGTTACTACCTCTGTCTCCATATCAAGAACGCCGCCTTTAGCACGCTCTTCTTTCTGAAGCTCCTGAAGCTTGCCCCAGAGTTTATCTGTTGCCTCTGTTGGTGCTTCCAGGAAGGAAGCATCTCCATCATATGGTGTATAGTTCATACTGATGAAATTACGAACATCGATCTTCTCTTTCCAACGATCACCCTTAAAACCATTCCACTGTTCAAAATCAACTTTTGCCAATTTGTTACACATCCTTTCCTGTTGTCTCAATATTTCGTTCACTGTCCGCGCAGTTAGCAATATATAACATTTCTCATGACGACCATAAGATAACAGATTCCGAATTTAAAGTCAACAGCTTGGAAGTATGTTCTTTATAATATACATGTAATTGTATTATTGATAAAAATAATGAGAAAATTGTACCAGATATTGTACAATGTCGGGCGTCTGACGGACGCTCCTGGGCGGAGAGCCTGTGTCTTCTGACGGATAGTTTCTTTCCAGGGGGGGGGACACTTTGGGCAGTGGAGCTCTTTCCCTTTCGGAGGGACACTTTGGCGTGGGCAGGTTTGCGAGGGGGAAAGGCGCTCGGAGTTACGAAGCCCGCTTTTCCCCCTCGCGCTCCCCCTTTCCGGGCACGTCGCTGTTCTACGCTGTGGTATGGGGTAGTGTATTGGTAAATGCCTGTATGCTGCTGTATTGGTAGCGTCAGGCTGAGCCGATTTTTTTGTTCCGCCGGACGGAAGGCGGTCTGCGCAGCAGACCTGTTCCTGGTGGTTGTTGTATTGCTGGCGCTAATCTGCTCCTGCCTGTTGTTCTATTGCTGGCGCTAATCTGCTCCTGCCTGTTGTATTGCTGGTGCTAATCTGCTCCTGCCTATTGTATTGCTGGTGCTGACCTGCTCCTGCCTGTCGCTGTATTGACGGCGCTCACTTGCTCCCGTCTGTCGCATCACTGGCATAGACCTACTTCTGCCTGTTGCTGTATTGCCGGCGCTCACTTGCTCACGTCTGTTGTCGCATCACTGGCATAGACCTACTTCTGTCTGTTGTTGTATTGCCGACGCTCACCCGCTTCCGTCTGTTGTCGCATCACTGGCATAAACCCGCTCCCGTTAACAACAGGGAACAGGCCCGCTGCGCGGGCCGCTTTCCCGTCCGACGAAATAAAAATCGGCTCAGCCTGACACTGCCAATACAGCAGCATACAGGACTAAGCCGATAAATTAACACACTCCAAGGCGTAGCACAGCGGCGTGCCCGGAGGGGTGGGGTGTGGGGAGGGGAAACGGGCCAATGCCATTTAGTTAGAACATAGTATTCCAAAAGATTGCAATGTATGGTAAAAA
>NZ_JANGAA010000098.1:0-206 GCF_024461705.1 Blautia sp. DFI.9.10 | reverse complement strand
GTCATTATCCGGATGCATCTCCGATCTAACGTCTCTGTGATGAATATGGTATTTACATGATCGCAGAAAACAATCTGGTATCTGACGGAACCTGGGATATAGCAGAATTTACCGGAGATCTCACGGATATCGTTCCGCACAACAAACCGGAATGGCTGGGCATGATGCTGGAGCGTGTAAATTCCATGTATCAGCGTGACAAGAAC
>NZ_JANGAA010000097.1:0-206 GCF_024461705.1 Blautia sp. DFI.9.10 | reverse complement strand
ACCCCTCCTCCGCAGCAGCCCGGCCCGATGCCACCTTCCTCTGGCTGACACTTCCGACCGACAGGAAAAAACATGCGGGGGATGGAAGCGGACTGGGCGTCCTGTTCTGAAATGTTAGACCGGTACAGAATATTCCTATAAGTATCGAAGGATACAGAAACGGGATCGGCACAGCGTATCACCATAAATATCGAAGAATACAGGGA
>NZ_JANGAA010000096.1:0-207 GCF_024461705.1 Blautia sp. DFI.9.10 | reverse complement strand
GGATATTTGATTAACTTAATCAAATTTCATGTATGCAGTTTTCAAGGTACAATATCGGGCTTTAATACTTAACACCCGAGTGGGCTTAAGTGGACCTTTGCCCTATTGCTCATGATTATGAACTTTTCGGGGTTCTGGTTCATTTAAACCAGTGGGCTTAAGTGGACTCGAACCACCGACCTCACGCTTATCAGGCGTGCGCTCTAA
>NZ_JANGAA010000095.1:0-208 GCF_024461705.1 Blautia sp. DFI.9.10 | reverse complement strand
GGACTTTATCCGGTAGTACAAAATATTCCGGAATATGTTACAAAAGTAAGAAACGTATATATACCTCTTGTTGAGAAAATCCAGGCAACAACAGGATATGAGAAGATTATGTCATCTCTTGCGACAGGTCTTGTTCCGGGAGCTGAATCATTAGATTATACTAAAGCGGGCAATATGATCGAAGTGATGTATAAATTCCAAAGTTCCA
>NZ_JANGAA010000094.1:0-208 GCF_024461705.1 Blautia sp. DFI.9.10 | reverse complement strand
AGAATTCAGAGCTTGAAGTGGCAGAAAATTGGACGTCGACAACAGAATCACCGTCGGCATGATAGAAGTTAGCGATTTCATTCTGAATTGGATCTTCACCGTTTTGTCTATAAGTCAAATCAGTGGTGGCAGCTTCAGCCGCTCAGGTTTCCAACAACTTGTTTGTTACCGGTTTCAGTACGGGTATTATCAAGTTATGGGATGCCAG
>NZ_JANGAA010000093.1:0-209 GCF_024461705.1 Blautia sp. DFI.9.10 | reverse complement strand
GAAAAACATCTGCTTTTTTTATATTTTCCTTGCATTCTCTACATAAATGAGTTAAAGTAACAAAGTACTCGAAAGAGACATGCCCAGATAGCTCAGATGGTAGAGCAGAGGACTGAAAATCCTCGAGTCGCTGGTTCGATTCCGGCTCTCGGCATTATTTTATTACTCTGATCGCAGAATAGCCTCTGCTGGTCAGAGTTATTTTATAC
>NZ_JANGAA010000092.1:0-209 GCF_024461705.1 Blautia sp. DFI.9.10 | reverse complement strand
AACAATAAAGATAATCCTAAAAATTACAAATAAGAATAAAAAATTGTCCTATAAAAATAAACTTCCAGGAAAATCTAAAAAAATTGAAATTTATTGTTGACAAGCATAACTCCCAGTGGTATTATAACTGAGCTGTCGCAAATAATTGCTTTTGAAAAACAAACAATTAAAAAGAATTTCAGAAAAATGAAATTCACAGTTGACAAAAG
>NZ_JANGAA010000091.1:0-213 GCF_024461705.1 Blautia sp. DFI.9.10 | reverse complement strand
GCTCATCAAGGGCTTTTGCGATCTTTTCCTGATTTTCCAGGGTCAGAGAATCCGCATGATTGAAATATCTGGAGATCGTAGTCTAGGAAAAACCAGTGTATTCTGCAATATCGTCAAATGTTACCTGTTTTTTAGCCATAAAAAAATATTCTCCTTTTAACAGCAGAAAGTTATTATACGGAATGCAGATGTGATCATATAAGAGAAATCTGC
>NZ_JANGAA010000011.1:0-103524 GCF_024461705.1 Blautia sp. DFI.9.10 | reverse complement strand
ATAGGTAACAAAAAATGCCGTATTTATGCGGCTTGTGGCGTTTCGCAAACGCCTATGATTTTATTATATCGTGAGGAGGATATGAAAATGAGCGAAAACAATGATTATATTCAGTTACCACCACTTAAAAAAGACACACCGTCCGATGTGGTAGCATTTATGTGGGAGTACATGAAAGTACCGGAGAATTCAAGAGAAAAAGTTAAGAATCTGCTTAAAGATGCAAATGAAAATGGCGTAAAATTAAGTCATCAGGCACCAACACTGTATGATGTTGTCCCAAAAGAAGAAATTGCTGAATTTGAAGAGCTTATGCGCAAAACCATAGCTGACATTGTATCAGAAGCCAGTAGCGTTGCCTGTTGGGTGTATGTGCAGAAATATGTGAAGCACAAAATCCTAAACGAAATGCTGCAAGAATTGCCAGACGTAGGTCAATTCATCCTAGCTATGGATACCTGGTTTGAAAAACTGATGGAGAAATAATCTAGGAAAATAGTTTAAAGTTTAGATGTTATGATCATGTATGAAGTTGGAACAGAATAAAAGATTGTGCTATACTATTGTTCAAGAAAAAAACTCATTGACATATTTTAATCTATTTAGGAGGATAAATGATCATGTGTACAGCAGCAACTTATAAAACAAAAGATTTTTACTTTGGACGAACCCTCGATTATGAATTCTCTTATGGTGATCAGATAGTAATTACACCACGTAATTATGCGTTTAATTTTCGCCATGTTAACGATATGAAAAATCATTATGCAATTATTGGAATGGCTCATGTTGCAGAGGATTATCCTTTGTATTATGATGCTATGAATGAAAAAGGAGTGGCAATGGCAGGACTGAATTTTGTCGGAAATGCTGTTTATTCCGCGATTAAGCCAGATGTGGAAAATATTGCACAGTTTGAATTTATTCCGTGGATTTTAAGTCAGTGTTCTTCTTTAGTTGAAGTTCGCGAGCTTCTTGAACGAATTAATATTGTTAATACTCCTTTCAGCGAGCAATTACCATTAGCACAATTACACTGGATCATTTCTGATGAGAATGAGTCAATTACGGTAGAATCTATGTCGGATGGTTTGCATATTTATGACAATCCAGTAGGAGTGCTTACGAATAATCCGCCATTTCCACAGCAGATGTTTCAACTAAATAATTATATGTATTTATCTCCTAAACAGCCCAGAAATACTTTCTGCGAAAATTTGGCTCTTGATGCATATAGTAGAGGTATGGGAGGATTAGGTCTTCCGGGAGATCTCTCATCTTCCTCACGCTTTGTACGTGTAGCTTTTACAAAGGTAAATGCAATTTCAGGTGAATCAGAGGAAGAAAGCGTTAGCCAATTCTTCCACATTCTCGGATCTGTGGATCAGCAACGAGGATGTTGCGAAGTAGCGGATGGAAAATATGAAATCACATTGTATACGTCGTGTTGTAATGTTACAAAAGGTATTTATTATTACAATACTTATGAAAACCATCAGATCAGTGCAGTAGATATGCATGTAGAAAATCTGGATAGTGATAAAATGATTTGTTATCCAGTAATTCAAGGAGAACGAATCAACTATCAAAATAAATAATGTTTTGAAATCAGGGATGAGGTAGAAAGGAAAGTTCCATGACAAAAGATGAAGTAAAAAAACTCAGGATGAACAGTCCGGAATCACTACAGTTTTTAAATAATGCTACAAAATTTTATAATTTAATGATGATGTATCGTTGTGCTATTCGGGAGATACAAACTAAACTTGAGGTTTTGGATGATGAATTTTCAGTTGAGAACAATCGAAATCCTATTTCTTTTATAAAAACAAGAATTAAGAAGCCCAATAGTATTTACGATAAACTGCAGAAGATGGGATATGAATTTACAACAGAAAATATACAGACATATCTCAATGATGTAGCAGGCGTTCGGATAGTTTGTGCGTTTATTGACGATATTTATATGATATCAGATTTGATTACCCAACAGGATGATATTAAAGTTATTGAAATAAAAGATTATATAAAAAATCCAAAATCGAATGGTTATCGAAGCTATCATATGATTGTTGAAATACCAGTATTTTTTGCTAAGGGTAAAACACCTATGCGTGTAGAATTACAGATTCGAACCAATGGTATGGATTTCTGGGCAACATTGGAACATCAACTTCGCTATAAAAAAGGAATTGAAGAAATGCCTGGCTATGATGAGATAAGTGAAGAATTACTTCATTCTGCAAGAGCTATCATTGAAGCAGATAATGAAATGCAGAGAATAAAAGACAAAATTGGTATGTTCCACGAAATTTAGGGAGAAAACTGAGCACGTAGGAAGGTGGAATATATATGAAACAAGATACTTTAGAGGGCAAAGCAAAAACAAAAAATGGGGTAAAACGACTGTGTTTTTCTATAATCTGCATTCTTCTGGAAGTGATTTTTATTATTACTATCGTAACACGCTTGAATGAATATGCAGAAATCATAAATTTATTTACAAGGATTTTGAGTGGGATCTTGGTTTTGGGATTGTACGCATCAAATAAGACATCCTCTATGAAAATGCCTTGGGTCATCTTAATTCTAATTTTCCCAATTATGGGTGTAGGCCTGTATTTGTTGATTGGTTTGAATGGTGGCACACATAAAATGCGTGAGCGATATGCAGAAATTGATAGCAAATTGTTACCAATGCTTCCGGACGGTCAGGAGTGTTTGAGCAAAATAAAAGAAACAATTCCGAAAGCAGGAAATATAGCAAGCTACATACAAAGAAATTCGCAGTATCCAATCTATCAGAATACGGATATTGTGTATTTTGATGAAGCAGTGAAAGGATTAGAGGCACAGCTTAAGGATTTGGAGAAAGCACAGAAGTTTATCTTTATGGAATATCATGCGATAGAAGACGCTGAAGCATGGCATAAGATTCAAGATGTTCTGGAAGAGCGAGTAAAAGCAGGTGTGGAAGTTAGAGTATTCTACGATGATATGGGTTCTATAGGCTTTATTAACACAGATTTTGTGAAAAAGATGGAGGCAATAGGAATTCATTGCCGTGTATTTAATCCGTTTATGCCAGGTTTAAATCTGTTTTTGAACAATCGTGATCATAGAAAAATAACAGTTATTGATGGAAAAGTCGGATTTACAGGTGGATATAATCTAGCAAACGAATATTTTAATTACACACACCCGTATGGACAGTGGAAAGATACAGGTATTCGTTTAGAAGGAGATGCTGTTCAGTCGCTTACGGTGACATTTTTGGAAATGTGGAATGCAGTAAGTGATAAGGATGCTAATGATTCTGATTTTAGTAAATACCTTTTCCACTATGATTATGCGGCACAGCAAACTGGGTTTGTTCAACCTTATGCAGACAGCCCTATGGATAATGAGCAAGTAGGAGAAGAAGTTTATATCAGTATGATAAATAAAGCTGAAAAATATTGTTGGTTTATGACTCCATATCTAATCATAACAGATGAAATGACGCATGCGTTATGTCTGGCTGCTAAGCGAGGGGTAGACGTAAGAATTATCACACCTGGTATCCCTGATAAAAAATTCATTTATAATATAACTCGTTCTTTTTATCATGGATTAGTTAAACATGGTGTTCGTGTTTATGAGTGGACTCCTGGTTTCTGTCATGCAAAAATGAGTGTGGCAGATGACTGTATGGCAACTTGTGGAACAATTAATCTGGATTATCGAAGTTTATATCACCATTTTGAAAACGGCTGTTTTATGGCAGATTGTCAGGCAGTTGTGGAAATAAAAAATGATCTGATAAGAACGATGGGAGAATGTCGTGATGTGACAGACCAATATCAAACCGGACGAAGTGCATATTTGCGACTGGGACAATTATTTATGAGATTATTTGCTGGATTGCTATAAGAATCTGATGAAACGACCTTTCAAAAAACAGTTGATTTAGAAGTTAACTGTTTTTGAAAGGCCGTTTTTGCTATATCTAACAGTCTGTTGTACAAAGAAGATTTTGCATGGATAGTGATTAATACAACGGAGTAAGAAAAGCTCCTTCATATATTAGAATAAAAATATGACTGTTTCTTTAAAAAGAAGCCGGTCATATTTTTTTATGAAAAATAAATTTTGTTGAGGTTAAATTGAGATTGACTTTGTATTGTATAAGTATGAAATAAAAAGGAATCAGGTGATGTACAATGAAAAAGCATAAAATATGTAAAATCCTTCTTGTTATACTGGCAATTTTTTTATGTGTGGCTTTTTATGAATTGCTCGGAATCTGCGTTGCATATAAAAAGCAGCCGGAAGTGTCCAATACAACCAAAAAAGAAACAAAAAATGGGTCATGGAACGAATGCAGTGAAAATACAGAACGGGCAGTAATCATAGAAAAGAATCCAGAAGCGCTTTTACAAAGAGTGCGTTTGATCAAGAATGCAAAAAAGGAAATTATTCTTTCTACTTTTGCATTTCAATCCGATGAAAGTGGAAAATTGATTTTAGGAGCACTGCATGATGCGGCAGACAGAGGTGTACATATTCGTCTGTTAGTAGATGGAATGGAGAGCTGGATTGATATGGAAGGAAATCCGTATTTCTATGGATTATCTTCCCATGAGAATGTTGAAATTAAACTGTATAATAAGGCCAATCCGTTGAAACCATGGAAGATGATGGGGAGAATGCATGATAAATATTTGATTGCAGATGGAAAGAGATATATTCTTGGGGGAAGAAATACATACAATTATTTCCTGGGTGATTTTCCGGGACATAAGAACTATGACAGAGACGTGTTAGTGGTTTGCGATGAACCTGAGAAAGAAAATTCAGTTAACCAGTTGTCAGAGTATTTTGAAACCATATGGAATCAGGAAGACAGTGGTTATTTTCATAACAATAAAAAACTGGCAAATAGAAAATCTGTAAAGAACGCAGTTTTAGAGCTGCAGAACAGCTATCAGAAATATTTTGAAGAGAATAAGGAAAGAATCTGCGAGACCAATTATACGGACGAAACTTTTGAGACAGAAAAGATTACATTAGTGTCAAATCCTATTCACACAGGTTCCAAAGAACCAGTAGTGTGGTATCAGTTGGGAGAATTGATGAAAAATGCAAAAAATCGTGTGAAGATCCACACGCCATATATTATCTGTAATGATATGATGTATAATACATGGGAGGAGATTGCAGAGAACGTTTCAGATTTTTCTATCATGACAAATTCAGTTGCGAATAATGGGAATCCATTTGGGGCTGCCGATTATGCGAAAAACAGAAATAGAATCTTAAGTACAGGAATTAATATCTGGGAATATGAAGGCGGTTATTCATACCACGGAAAAAGTATTCTGATTGACGATGATCTGTCTGTAATCGGTTCCTTTAATATGGACATGAGAAGTGCATATCTGGATACGGAACTGATGCTTGTAATTCGCAGTAAAGATATTAATAAACAGTTGGAAGAGGGCATGATGGAATATGAAAAAGTGTCCCGCCAGATATTAGAAGGCGGAACTTATAATGATCCATATCATGTAGAGCCAATCGAATTAACAAAGAAACGTCAGAGAAAAATATTTTTGGTACAGCATCTGCTTGGATGGGCAAGGTATCTGTTTTAATAAGGAGGAAGGAAAACGTGTTTCAAATATTGATTGTAGAAGATGATAAAGAATTAAGCCAGCTATTCCAAAAAGTGCTTGAGAAGAATGGATATCAAGTCAAAAGTGCATCGGATGGAGCACAGGCATTAGAAGTATTGGATAAGGAATATATTGATCTGATCATTTCTGATATTATGATGCCGGTTATGGATGGCTATGAACTGGTGTCAGAACTTCGTTCAGCAGGATATCAGATACCAGTGCTTATGATCACTGCGAAAGGTTCCTTTGATGATATGCGCCAGGGATTTCTTTCGGGAAGTGACGATTATATGGTAAAACCGGTAAATGTGAATGAAATGGTTTTAAGAGTCGTAGCACTGCTTCGCCGTGCACAGATACTGAATGAACACAAAATTGTGATCGGTTCAACAGAGTTTGATTATGATGCAATGACGGTTACAACTGATAAGGAAAGTTTTGTTTTGCCTAAAAAAGAATTCCTGCTTTTATATAAGCTTGCAGCTTCGCCAGGCAGAACATTTACAAAACAACAGTTGATGGATGAAGTATGGGGATACGAGACGGAGGCAGACCCACATACGATAGAGGTACATATAGGAAGAATCAGAGAGCGTTTTAAAGATAACCCTGATTTTGAAATCGTAACAATGCGTGGAATTGGATACAAGGTGGTGAAAAAATAATGGAACAAAAGAAAGAAAAAGGATTGCGGATCCGATCCTGTCTGACTGGTGCAATCTGGCTGGCACTTGTATTTTCAACAGTCATATCTGCTTTATTATTTGCTTTTTTGAATCATTTTTTTAATCTGCCGGGCAGCATACCTGTGCTTGGCTGGCTTTTGATTTTCAATACATTGATTGCAGGGCTGATCACTTCCTTTATCAATGCAAAGTTACTGGAACCAATTACCAGACTTAGTAAAGCAATGAAGGAAGTTTCTCAGGGAGATTTTGAACAGCATTTGGAAACGAACAGCCGTATAGCAGAAGTTGGAGAATCTTATCAAAGTTTTAACGTTATGACAAAAGAACTTCGTGCAACAGAGGTGCTGCAGATGGATTTTGTATCTAATGTTTCTCATGAGTTTAAGACCCCGATTAATGCCATTGAAGGATATACAATGCTGCTTCAGGGAGAAGAACTGTCTCCGGATCAAGAGGAATATGTAGAAAAAATCTTATTTAACACCCAAAGACTTTCCGGATTGGTTGGTAATATTTTGCTGTTATCCAAGTTAGAGAATCAGAATATACCAATGAAAAAAACAGAATATCGTCTGGATGAACAGATCCGCCAGGCATTTCTTTCATTGGAAACAAAATGGACAGAAAAAGAAATTGGTTTTCAGGTAGAATTGGAGGAAGTTAAATATACTGGGAATGAAGGACTTTTTATGCATATCTGGATAAATCTTTTGGATAATGCGATTAAGTTCAGCCCTTCAAAGGGGACAATTACGATGTTTCTGAAACAAGAACAGGATTCTGTTAAGTTCATTCTGGAAGATGAAGGACCCGGAATAGAGGATGATGTAAAATCCAGAATATTTGACAAGTTCTATCAGGTAGATGGATCTCATAAAGCAGAAGGAAATGGCCTAGGTCTTGCACTTGTAAAACGGATTGTAGATAGTGCCGGAGGAACAATCAAAGCAGAAAACCGTGAATATGGTGGATGCAGATTTGTTATAGAGCTGCCAAAGCAGAAAGATGAGATTATATAGTTTTAAGATAAATTAGAAGATGGGAGGATTTATATGACATTTTATCAGGAGTTGCAGTTAAATCAGGCAGGTTCTAAAAACCTGTTGAAAAAGAGTGAAACACTAAAAGAAAAATTATATCATATGTGGGTATATCTGGTGAAGATAGCTGTTACAATGGCATTTTGTTTTTTCTTTGTTAGTATTTTCAGCATCCTATTTGGAAATGAGAACAGCATTGTAGGTGTAGTAGTCTTATTATGTCTCATGGTGTTTAGAAATGCGGATCTGGGGATCCACACCGGACAATCTACGATGCTTTTGGCTTTGTTCTTTGTAATTATGACTGTATGTCCGCATTTAGCAAATCAGTTTTCACCGGTATTGGGAATGCTGTTAAATATTGCGGCACTGGCTGTGTTGATTCTGTTCGGATGCCATAATCCATTCATGTTTAATCAATCTACATTGGTTCTTGGGTATCTGCTGCTATATGGTTATGATGTTACGGGAAAAAGCTATCAGATGCGATTAGTCGGAATGGCTTTAGGTGCAGCACTTACCTGCTTTGTATTTTATCGAAATCATAAAAACAGAACTTATAAAAGAAATCTGAAAGATCTGATACAAGAATTTGATATCACTTCTTCCAGAACAAAATGGCAGATATGTCAGATTTTATGCGTACCGATTGTCCTTTGCATTGCAGAAATTTGTAATATGCCACGTGCAATGTGGGCTGGTATTGCGGCCATGTCCGCGATTTTGCCGTTTATGGAAGATATGCACTACAGAGTCCGTAAAAGGATTGTCGGAAATATTGCAGGTGTTATATGTTTTACAGTATTATATTTTCTGCTTCCTTCGTCAATCTATGCATATATAGGAATTCTTGGTGGAATCGGTGTAGGATTTTCAGCACAATATGGCTGGCAGGCAGTATTTAACACATTTGGTGCTTTAGCCATTGCTGCAGAGACTTATGGACTACAAGGAGCGGTTAGTCTTAGAGTGATTCAAAATGTTTTTGGTGTTGTGTTTGCTTTAGCATTTTGTGTTATATTTTATTGGTTTATGTCTAAAAAAAAGGAAAGTGAGATGACCGTACATGCAGAGTGAAGTGAATCAGGAAGAAAATTTGAATAGAATTATTACGGTTCCTAATCTTCTTTCTTTTTTTCGGCTTTGTCTGATTCCGGTAATTATATGGAGTTATTGTGTAAAGAAAAATCCTCTGTTAGCTGGTGAAATCTTATTGCTGTCTGGTCTTACGGATCTTGCTGATGGATATATCGCAAGAAGATTCCATAGGATTAGTAATTTAGGAAAAATACTTGATCCGGTGGCTGATAAGCTGACACAGGCAGCGATGTTAATCTGTCTGTTTACTCGTTTTCCGCATGTGCTTCTTTTAATCGTAATAATGGCAGGTAAGGAGCTGTATATGGTAGTCAGTGGATGTCTTGTGATACGAAAGACAGGAAAAGTACATGGTGCAGACTGGCATGGAAAGATAGTAACCTTTTTATTATATGGAACTGCAGCGGTGCATATTATATGGTTCCACATTACACCGATGGTATCAGATCTGTTGATTGGTTTGTGCGCTATAATGATGGTCATATCGGTCGCTCTGTATATTATCCAGAATACCAGGACTCTTAAGGAAGAGACTGTATAAGCAATTTTATATTACAATGACTAGAAAAATATTTAGGAGAAGATAGATATAAACAGTAAGTCAAACACACAAACTATGGAGTCTTTAGTCGGTTTAATAAAATTTTAGATAGAAAATAAATCATTATAAAAAGATCCTGTTCATACTATGATATATGCGATGATTATGGAGATAACAATTATGACTGCCAGTATGGAAAGCCAGAAATAATCTATAATTCTTTGATTGCAAGGTATTTTGTTGTATTGCGTGTCTTGGTCAGGTTCACCTCCTCTCTATTTCGTCGAGTTTTTTAAGAAATCAATCTCCATTTGTTGCTGCTGTGTTTGAGCTTTTAGTAGTCGGTTTTCAGCTTTCAACTTCTCAATATCTGATAATTGAGAAATCGCTTTGTTCTTACTTCGTCGATCATATAATCCTTCGATTCCTTTATCTTTATATTTTCTAACCCATGCATAAACTTGTCCGTAGGAGCAACCATATTTATTCGCTGTAGAAGAATAATTACATCCCGTGTTCAAGGCTTTGCGGTATTTTTTTGGATTTCAATGTGTCAAACTCCCGTGTTTATGAAAGTTGTGTTTTTCTTGGCAATATGTTACAATTACTCCATATAAATTTATAACTTTTCTGGACAGAAAGTAAAAGGGGAACGTCATGAAGTGTATTAAAACAACGGACGCGGTAGGACATGTACTGTGCCATGATATTACCAGAATTGTGAAGGATGTGGTAAAAGATACAGCCTTTCGTAAAGGACATATTGTACAGGAAGAAGATATTCCGGTTTTGCTATCTCTGGGAAAAGACCATCTTTATGTGTGGGAGAAGGATGAAAATACTTTGCATGAAAATGAAGCAGCGCAGATTCTGTGTGATGTGTGCATCAATGAGAATATGCATCCAACGGATGTAAAAGAAGGAAAAATTGAGTTGATTGCAGATTGTGACGGAGTATTTCAGGTGGATGTGCCGAGGCTGGATGCTATTAATGAGATCGATGAGATTATGATTGCCACCCGTCATACAAATTTCCCGGTAAAAAAAGGTGACCGTCTTTTAGGAACCCGTGTGATTCCGCTGGTGATTGCAAAAGAAAAAATGGATTTGGTGAAGAAAACAGCAGGAGAAAAACCGCTGGTATCGCTGGCACCTTATAAGAAACGGAAGGTAGGAATTGTAACCACCGGAAATGAAGTATTTTATGGAAGAATTAAGGATACTTTCACACCGGTAATCATCGAAAAAATGAAATCTTACGGTGCTGAAATTCACGGACATATTCTGTGCAATGATGATATGGAAAAAATCACTGCCGCTATTATGAAATTAAAAGAAGAAGGGGCAGATCTGATTGTCTGTACCGGTGGTATGAGCGTGGATCCAGATGATAAGACACCGGGCGCGATCAAAAATACAGGAGCGAGAATCGTATCTTATGGTGCTCCGGTACTTCCGGGAGCGATGTTCCTGTTATCCTATCTGGAAGATGGCACACCGGTAATGGGACTGCCGGGATGTGTGATGTATGCAAAAGCCACCGTATTTGATCTTGTTCTGCCACGTATTATCGCAGGTATAGAAGTGACAAAAAAAGATCTGGCACATATGGGAAATGGCGGATTCTGTCTTGGCTGCAAAGAATGTCATTATCCGAACTGCAGCTTTGGAAAGGGCGTATAAGAGCAGGACAGGAGGAATAAGCATGGAAAAGCTTACGGTAGAGTAGGCACTGGAAGCACTGCTGGAACATACAAAAGTAATAGAGGAAACGGAAACTGTACCACTTTTGCAGGCATGTGGAAGAGTGTTGGCAAAGGATATGATTGCAGGATTTGATAACCCGCCGTTTGACAGATCACCTGTGGATGGTTATGCCTGCAAAGCGGAGGATATAACGGATGCATCAGAAAGTCATCCGGTACAGTTGACGGTATTGGAAGAGATTGATGCGGGGCAGTATTCCAGAGTCACAGTGGAAAAGGGGCAGGCGGTTCGGATTATGACAGGCGCAGCTATTCCGAAAGGCTGTGACTGCTGTGTCCGTCAGGAGGATACAGATTATGGAGAAGAGACTGTCAGAATCTTCTGTCCGACCGGACAGTGGCAGAATTACTGTTATCAGGGAGAGAATTTTAAAAATGGAACGGTTCTTTTGAAAAAGGGTGACAAAATCGGATTTATTGAAGCAGGTATACTGGCCAGTATGGGAGTCATAAAAGTGAAGGTTTATCGTCGGGTAAGAGCAGCTGTTCTGACTACCGGAGATGAAGTAATGGCACCCGGAAAAAGATTGATTCCGGGGAAGATTTATGATTGTAATCAGGGACTTCTGGCGGCTCGCATGAAAGAATTTGGTGCAGAACTGGTGGAAGTGGCAGCCATAGAGGATCGCCCGCAGGCGGTGACAGCAGCAGGCGAAGTCATGGCTCTGGACTGGGGAATTACATTGCAGTGTGACACCACAGGAAAAGAAGACGCCAGCAGTGTAGGAGTGCGAAGTCACTTTATACATCCGGTACTACCGGAAGCAGATGGCACAACGAAAAACGTATTTCCATGTAAAGTGGAAAGAGTGATTGAGGACGTGTTTTCGTATATCTTGATCGTATCTACGAAAGAAGAAGCCAGGATTCGCGTAGATGTGACGAAAGAACAATGGCAGCAGTACCAAAAGCATATTTCTGGAAATAAGATATGGATTGGGATAGATGAAAAAGATGTGATGTTATTAAAATAAATGAAAGAATCACCGTATCAAGGTTGAGGTAATCTATGATACGGTGATTCTTTCGTGAAAAATGCGAAAAAGCTTTCAATATCCAGTTCCGGTGGTTTAATATGCGGTTGTCAAACATTATTTCGTAAATACTTTCATTCGATCCCTTCTGGCTGCACAGATCAGGGTCAGGTGATATTTTTTTGCAAGATCAATTGCTTCAGAAGTAGGAGAAGCCTTGCTGGAGAGAATTGGAATCCCTGCATGGATGACCTTTAAAGTCATATCAGTAGGTATTCTGCCGCTGGAATATACCATACATTGATGCAGGTCAATATTGTGCCGCAGAGCGTAGCCGATCACTTTATCCAAAGCATTGTGCCGTCCGATATCTTCGCAGGAAAACAGAATGTGATCTTTTTGAGCGAGAATGCAGCTATGTGTGGCAAAGGTAATGCCATGGAGAGGAGAACCATCCGCAAAGGCATCCGCCATATGAAAGATCCATTCTGGTTTCCAGAAAATCGGTGTAAGTGACTGCGGCTCTTTGGATGTAACAAAGTAATCATTTAAAATATGATTGCCGGTACAGCAGGTAGGAGTTACTTCTACAAAGGCATCCGATGAGGATTGTGTGCTGCGTGCCGAATTTTTTAAATAGACTTTTGCACGTTTTCCATATTCACAGATATAGATATGATCTACATCTTCGGAAGAAGTGATGATTTGTTCTGTCAGCAATCTTCCAAGAACCAGTTCAGTCAGATGCTGGGGCAGGCAAACAAGTTTCATAGTCAGATGATCATTTATATAGACATCCATCATATGTTCGTTCAATATTTCTTCTTGTTCCGTACGGGATTCTCCATTTCTTCCGATATATTGATATGTTTTTGTCTCTAGCAGAGACAGATTTTGTTATTGTTCGTTAATATACATAATTTCTCCAATTGAAAAAACAATTCTTTTATCATGTTTACTATGTGGTATACTAGATCTAGTATAACGGACATCTCTTTATTTCGAAAGAGTGAATTGAGGGATGAAGGAGGAAATAAAATGGGAAAGATTATGGCGGTAAATATCAGTGAGAAGAAAGGTACACAGAAAAAGAATGTACATAGTGCCAGACTGATGGAAGAATTTGGAATCGAGAAGGACGCCCATGCCGGCAAGTGGCATCGCCAGGTGAGTCTTCTTTCTTATGAAAAAATAGAAGAATTCAAGGCAAAGGGAGCACCGATCGAAGACGGAGCATTTGGAGAAAACCTGATTGTAAGTGGATACGATCTGAAGGCATTGCCGGTTGGCACCAGACTTCGCAGCGGAGAGGTATTATTAGAAGTGACACAGATCGGGAAAAAATGTCATAGTGGATGTGAGATTTATAAAATTATGGGTGACTGTATTATGCCAAGAGAAGGTATCTTTACCAGAGTACTTCATGGTGGCGTATTGACAGAAGGCGATGAAATTGTGATAGAGAAGGCAGCAGGTGAGGCAGATGGAGGCGCTTACTGGTGTGAATGTGGCACTTTTGACAATTTATGACATGTGTAAGGCAATTGACAAGTCCATGGAGCTGACGGACATTCATCTGGTAGAAAAAAGCGGAGGAAAAAGCGGGTTATATCGAAACCCGAAAGAATAGTATGAAGGATAGATTTGGAAGAGAGATTGACTATCTGCGGATATCCATTACAGATCGATGTAATCTCAGGTGCGTCTATTGTATGCCGGAAAATGGAGTTGTGCAGATCCCGCATGAAGAAATTCTGACTTATGATGAGATTACCAGAATCAGCAGATGTATGACTGGTTTAGGTATACGTAAGATCAAACTGACCGGAGGAGAACCGTTAATTAGAAAGAATTGTGCCACACTGGTTCGAATGTTAAAAGAACTTCCTGGCATCGAAAAAGTGACATTAACGACCAATGGTGTATTGCTCGAAGAACAGATAGCAGATCTGGCAGAAGCGGGGCTTGATGATATAAATATCAGTCTGGATACTTTAAATGCAGCAGAGTTTGCAAAGGTAACCAGGAGAGAAAGTCTGGATCGGGTGCTGGAGGGAATCCAGGCGGCATTACAGTATCCGCAGATTGGATTGAAGATTAATTGTGTGCCGGTAGTGGAAGAGCAGGAAAATCTGGTATCGATAGCGAGACTTGCAAAGCAATATCCGATTCATGTTCGTTTCATTGAAATGATGCCGATTGGATATGGAAAGGATTTTCAGTTTCGGGGAGAAAGTGAAATATGCGAAATATTAGAGAAAGCATATGGAAGAATGACTCCAATAAAAGAACGATATGGGAATGGACCGTGTCATTATTATAAAATAGAAGAATTTCAGGGTAAAATAGGATTTATCAGTGCGATGACGCATAAGTTTTGCGACCAGTGTAATCGTGTGCGTATGACAGCAGAAGGATTTTTAAAAGCCTGTCTGCAATATCAGACTGGAACGGATTTGAAGAATTTGATGCGTTCAGGATGCACAGATGATGAACTGACAGAGGCAATACAGAAAGTAATATGGGAAAAACCGGTCAGTCATCATTTTACATCGGAAGAGATTGAGACAGATGAATGTAAATTAATGTCCCAGATAGGAGGATAAGGAATTATGAAAGCTGCGATTATCACATCCAGTGATTCTGGATATGCAGGAGAGAGAGAAGATAAAAGTGGCTCGGTAATCCAGGAAATTTTGGAAGCGAACGATTACGAAGTGGTGCATACCATTCTTTTGCCGGATGACAGAAAGATGCTGGCAGATGAGATGGCTCGTATAGCAGATGAGGGAATAGCAGAGCTGATTGTAACTACGGGTGGAACCGGATTTTCGCCGAGAGACTGTATGCCGGAGGCAACAAAGGATATTATAGAACGTGAAGTGCCGGGGATTCCGGAAGCAATGAGAGCATATAGTATGACGATTACACCAAGAGCTATGCTCAGTCGTGCAGCAGCAGGTATTCGAAAAGGAACACTGATCGTGAATCTGCCGGGAAGCCCGAAAGCAGTCAGAGAAAGTCTGGAATATATTATTCCAGCGCTGGAACATGGATTACAGATCCTGACCGGGGAGGCAACGAACTGTGCCAGAAAATAATCGGAAAATGCAGACTGATATATCTGAATTAGAAAACGGTCAGTTGGCAGAACAGCAATTGCCATCAGATTTTACGCTGGTAGTCCTGGCAGGTGGTGCCAGCAGCCATATGGGAAGGGAGAAGTCAGATCTGCTTTTAGATGGACAGACATTTTTGGAGATACAGATCGGAAAAGGATGTCAGTTGGGAGCAAAACAGATCTTAATTTCTGGATATCGTGGAACACAGTGTGGGGAAGAGATTGTGCCGGATCGAATTTCCGGTCAGGGTCCACTTGGCGGTCTGGAGAGCTGTTTTCGAAGGGCAAAGACAGAAAAATGCCTGGTGCTGGGGGTAGATACGCCGCTGGTACCTGTGGAAGAACTTCAAAATCTGTTGAAGTTCGCAATGGAAAAAGCCGACCAACCG
This sequence comes from Blautia sp. DFI.9.10, assembly GCF_024461705.1. Classification (NCBI taxonomy): domain Bacteria; kingdom Bacillati; phylum Bacillota; class Clostridia; order Lachnospirales; family Lachnospiraceae; genus Blautia; species Blautia sp. DFI.9.10. Next base: position 88,246 of record NZ_JANGAA010000011.1, on the reverse strand, counting down.
GTGACTATGCTGTGTCATAATGGAAAAGAAGAATCGCTGATAGCGGTATATGATGCCAGACTTTATAAAGAGATCACAGATTTTCTGGCATCAGATGCATCCGACTATCTCAACGGAGCAATCATTCCGGTGGATGGAGGGTATCTCGTAAAATAGCATAATACAGAAGGCGTATAGGATTATGAAAGGCTTCCGATTAGGTTTTAAATGATTTTTCGGATAATAGCACTTCCATGCAGATCGCATACAGGATCTGCAAACAGGTGGTGTTTCAGACAGAATTCGTCTACAGCTTTGTTACATCCGGAAAACTGGGTACTGTATACGTCATGGATCAGGAGAACTCCGCCGATAGACAGACGTTCATAAAATAGAGGTAATGCAGCAGCAGTTGGAGCATAGAGATCTGCATCTAATGATACGAAACAGAAAGTTTCATCGGTAATATCGGAAAAAGTATCCGGAAACCATCCTTTATGGATGATCACATGTGATGGATCAGGCATGATGCGAAGAACAGAGTCTACATCTGTAGAAGAAAAGTCACCTGTTTTAGCGCGAGACAGATGCCTGGAGGTTTCTACGGCAATATCTTTTTCTGAAAAGCCTTCAAAAGTATCAAAAAGATGTATTTTTCGATCCGGAAAGGCCGTACTGATCAGGCAAGAAAAATCACCCTGGAAAACACCAAGTTCTGCCACATCTCCAGGGATATTTTGTTGATGTATTTGTTCGGCTAAAAGGCGCATAACCGCAACCCGTGCATCAAACATGCGAAGTGCAGAAGGATCACAAAATGAACCGTGATAGCCTAAGTGCTCCATCTGCTGCATCATAGAACCACGCCGCTCTTCATCCAATACACCAAGAATAATCAGATCAGGAAGAAGAGCAGCGGCCTTTGATGGAGAACAGATTGGGATATTACCAATAAATTGTCCATGTTTGCGCGGATCATTATCGGCAAAGCACATGATCTGATAGGAATTTCCAAGAAGTCGGGCAGTCATCTGCCCAATCTGTCCGGCACCGAATATAATAGTTTTGTAGACATGTTTTGTCATCATTTCATAGCAGCCTTTCTTTCAGCTCGAACCTGAATCATTTGTCCCGTGATAGATATTGCGATTTCAGCAGGTGTTTCTGCTTTAATATTAAGTCCCACAGGCGTGATAATACGGTCTAATTCTCGCTCATCGATTCCATACTCTTCTACGAGACGATGAAATACACCAGCTCTTTTGGCGAGACTTCCAATGACGCCGATATAGCATGCAGGTGTGGCAAGAAGTTGTGCCTGCACAATCGTATCATAGGCATGACCTCGTGTCATGACACAGCAATAATCAGCATCTGTGATAGAAATGCTCTGATCCAGATGATCAAAATCGCAAAGGATTGTCTCTGCTGCATCCGGGAAAAGAGCAGGATCTGTAAATTCCGGACGGTCATCCAGAACGATGCAGTGAAAGTCAACACTTGCAAGTATTGGTACCAGCTTTTGTGAAACATGCCCGCCTCCAAATACATAGACAGTTCCGGATGTACCGATTTGTTCTGTAAATAGGTCACAGGTTTCACTGCGATGACGGCATGGTCTTGCAGATAAGGAAGATAAGATGGAAGAAGGAACATCAACATTTCCAGTCAATCCATAGGATGCACTGTAAAGACTCATACCGGATGTAGCATGAAGATCACAGATCAGCCAGAAATCTTTTCGTTCTTTATATAATGTTTCAGCAGTTACTGCAAGTTCCATAATAATAGGGTCATTATGGTCCAGATACTGGAAAAATACGGTAACATCACCACCACAAATCATACCGATATTTTCAACATCTTTGCGATTCAACCGGAATTCATGTTCACAGGATTCTTTCTTTTCAAGAATATCAAGCGCCATAAGCTCTGCACGATATTCGACAGAACCTCCGCCTATGGTTCCGGCAACTCGGCCTTTTTTTCCAACCAACATACGGGAACCGGCACCTCTTGGCGTCGATCCTGAGGAAGCAACGATGGATGCAAGCACAAGGTCGTTTTCTTTTTGAAATTCTTGTTGTATGATCTGAAATAAAGTTCTCATATATAAAACACCTCCTGTAATTTTCTATAAGTCATATCGTCATGTGACAGATGGTCTGTATCATATTTTGCAGATCAAGAGCCTGTTTAAGCTGTCGTTCATGAGATTTCAAAGCTTCGGGACTGTTACATTTACACAGACTTTCCGCAAATCGTTTTTCGATGGTTACACGTTCGGTTTCCTGAATCAGTTTATCTGATAAAAAGACGATAGCCGCTTCATTCAGAATTGTCTTCTGCAAACCATGATGTTGTGAAATAATCTGACTGATTTCAGTATAGCCTAATTGTAAGAAAAGATCACCACCTGTTTTGGTGTGATGTTTTTGAAGTCTGGCAATATCATGAAGGAGTGCTCCGGAGCGAATCAGTTTTTTATTAAAAAAGTAACCATGAGATTCCAGCAGATCGCAGAAATGGCAAGCCAATTCAGTCACTGCATCACTGTGCGCTTGTACATGATGAGGAAGAGACACCGAATCGCGAAGCATCCGGCATAGTTCGTCATGCAAGTCAGGATGAGGCAGCAGGTAAGTCGAATCAGATAAGGCAACATGATCGTTATCGTCTGCGTTCAGATGATAATAGGAACCACATGGAAGACGAAAATACTGTCTGGCATGCTGTTTTGAATCAAGCAAATACAGATAAGAAGAAATTACATCTGTATGAGCAACAATCGCAATATCACCCTCAGAAGAACGAAGAATCTCATAAATTGCCTGCGAAAAACGCATGCCAGATGCGAAAGGAGTTTCTGCTCCTGGAATCGGGTAATCAGGATTCATTCCACGTGCTTCATATATGTCCGGCCATCTTTTGCGTATCTCATCAAATGAAAGACCATCCCATTCTCCCAGATTTCGTTCTGTTAAATCTGAGATAGTGATATGTGGAAGATCAGGTGTGATATGTGCAGCCGTTTCCATAGCTCTTGACAAAGGACTGCAGTAAACAGCAGTTATTTTATCATCCAGTTCTCCGTGAAGAAGGACTGACTGCAGATGTCCAAGCATAGATAAAGAAAAATCAGTCTGACCGATACAGTAAGAATGTTCATCTGGATATTGTGGTTTTCCGTGTCGAATAAGATAAAGATTACGCATTGAAAAATCCTCTGAAACACTTTTCAAATATTGCTTCGGAACAGGTACGTGTTTCCTCTGAAAAACGGGCATATCGCTTCAAAAATTCTTCTCCGTATGGTGTCAGCTCACTGTGACTGCCCTTTACACCGCCCTGACTTCGAATAATCAGCGGTTCATGAAGCTGAGATTCTAATGTATGGATCAGATTCCAGCTGGTGGAGTAGGAAATGTGCATGCGTTCGCAGGCATCACGAACAGATCCTGTTTCATGAATCAGTGTAAGCAGCGAATAAAGCTGTTCATCAAAGAAGACCTTTTCCCGTGCCAGCTGAATCTGAATCTCTGAACGGATCAGACTTTGATTGTGTGCACGAAGAAGTTCTACATAATCCTCTGGTGTATCCGCATCATGAATGATTCCAGGATCTTCTACATTTAAACAATACATGGGAGTTCCACAATGTTCTACAGCACCCTTCAGACCAGTGTTTCCATCATTGCTTAAAATGGACTCAATTAATGAGGAACGAATCAGGATCGGATGACCTGGAGTTCCGTTACAGACCGGAGTGACAAGAGGCTGTCCAAGAGAAAGCATTTGTGTAACGGTATGTGCTGTGAATAGTGGAACATCTACAGGTGTAAAGAGTACCGTATCCACTTTGTCTTTTAAATATTCCAGTCCAATCCTGACAGAATCAAACATATGAGTAGTTTCATAGTCCTCATTTCGAAGAAAAATAACATGATTGGAAGCAAGGTGGCGTTCCAGAGCATCCGCATTGTATCCGGTTACCACCACTATTTTAGAGATTCCGGCCTGCCGGAAGTTATTAATCACACGCTGCGCGATGGAAATGGATCCAAGCTGAAGCATGGGCTTGAAGTCTCCCATTCGTGACGATTTCCCTGCAGCTACGATGAGAGCACCTGTCTGCATCATAGATACCTCCTAAAAATAACATTGTACAAATTTGATATTATTATAGCATGAAAAGTGAGGATAAATAGTAAAATTTTTAAATAAAGTAATAAAAACAATATAAAAAAATGCGAAAATAGCCAACTAATAATTATTTACAATTTGTAAAACTGTACAAAATTATGATAACATGAAATTATAAAAAATAATGTAAACAGGAGAACGTTTCCATGGATAAGATTTTTGAAATTACCGCAAAAGAAGTTACGATACAGGTAAAAGATGAGCGCACAGGAGAGCAATACAGTCGGACACTTCCGATTGATTATTATGAGAATGCGAATGTTTTAAAACTCAGCGGTGAGAATCTGGACGGAAGCAGCTCTTCCATTGTTTTCTATTCTGTCAGAGGAATGGAAAGACTTAAAGATCTGACGGGTAAGGGAGTCGATCATGATCCATGCGGAACACATAAGTCAGAAGATTTGTAACATCGGAACGTGTATTTTTTAAAGGAGGAATGAAACATGATTAAAAAGACATTGAAAATCAATGGTGTGGAGCGAATCCTTATTCTTGATAAGGATGAGACACTGGCTCAGGTACTTCGTGAGCATCTTCTTCTTACAGGATGTAAGATCGGTTGTGGAGAAGGTCATTGCGGAGCATGTAATGTTATTATGAACGGAAAAGTTACAAGATCCTGTATTTACAAGATGAGCCGTGTTCCGGACAATGCAGAGATCACAACAATCGAGGGTGTGGGAACAATTTCTGATATGCATCCGATACAGGTTGCATGGATGGCATATGGATGTGCACAGTGTGGTTTCTGTTCACCAGGTTTTATTATTTCAGCAAAGGTTCTTCTCGATAATAATCCGAGCCCTACCCGTGAAGAAGTGAGGGACTGGTTTAACAAGCAGCGTAATCTCTGTCGTTGTACAGGTTACAAGCCGCTTATCGATGCGACCATGGCGGCAGCAGCAGTTATGCGTGGCGAGATGACTAAAGAAGACCTCGTATTCAAGCAGACAGGTGATTCTATCGTCGGTACAAACTATATCCGTCCATCAGCAGCACAGAAGGTAACAGGTACCTGGGATTTCGGTGCAGATGATGCATTAAAGATGCCGGAGGGAACTCTTCGTCTTGCACTTACACAGGCCAAGGTTTCTCACGCAAATATTCTCAGTATCGATACAACAGAAGCAGAGAGTATGCCGGGAGTTGTTCGTGTTATTACAGCGAAGGACATTAAGGCAGCAGGCGGAACCAACAAGATCAATGGTCTTGTAATGCTTCCGAAACACAATAAGACAGACGGATTTGAGCGTCCTGTACTCTGCGACGAAAAGATCTTTCAGTTTGGTGATGCGATTGCGATCGTAGCTGCCGACACAGAAGAGCATGCACGTGCAGCAGCAGATGCAGTTAAGGTGGAGATCGAAGAACTTCCTGCATATATGAACGCAATGGATGCAATCGCACCGGATGCAGCAGAGATCCATCCTGGTACTCCAAACGCATTTTTTGAGACAAACTGTATCAAGGGACCGGACTTTGACTGGGACAGCATTCCGGATTCACAGCAGGTTGAGATCGAGTCCTACTGTTCACGCCAGCCTCATCTTCACCTTGAGCCGGACTGTGGCTATGGATATATTGATGAAGACGGTATGATAACAGTGCATTCCAAATCTATCGGTATACATCTTCATATGCCTATGATCGCAGATGGTATCGGTGTACCAATGGAAAACTTAAGACTTGTTCAGAACCATGCAGGCGGAACATTTGGTTACAAGTTCTCACCGACAAATGAGGCTCTGATTGGTGCAGCTGTTAAGATTCTGGAACGTCCGGTATCGCTGGTATTTAATCAGTTCCAGAACATTACTTATACAGGAAAGAGATCTCCTGCATTTATGAATATTAAGCTTGCAGCAGATGAAAATGGTAAACTCTTAGCACTTTGGGGTAACAACTATGTAGATCACGGTCCATATTCAGAATTTGGCGATCTGCTTACCATGAGACTTTCTCAGTTTACAGGCGCAGGTTATGGAATTAATTCTATTCGTAATAAATCAACAACCGTATTTACAAACCATGCATGGGGCTCCGCATTCCGTGCTTATGGTTCACCACAGTCTTATATGGGATCTGAGATTGCGATTGACGTGCTGGCAGCTAAGATGGGAATCGATCCGTTTGATATCCGTGAAATGAACTGCTATAAAGAATCAGAGGGCACTACCATCCCGACAGGTTATCCACCGGAGGTATATTGTGAGGAAGATTTGTTTAAGAAAGCACGTCCATTGTATGAAGCGGCGAAAAAACGTGTTGCCGAAAAGAATGCAGCTTCTGACGGAAAGATGAAATATGGTATCGGTGTATCTCTTGGAGTATACGGTTGTGGTCTTGATGGTGTTGATACATCAAATGCATTTGCAGAATTAAATCCGGATGGAACCGTTACGATGTATGCTGCATGGGAAGATCATGGACAGGGGGCTGATATGGGTGTTCTTGTATCATCTCATGAAACACTGCGTCAGGCAGGAATCAGACCGGAACAGATTAAACTGGTTATGAATGATACGAAGACATGTCCGAATGCAGGACCTGCAGGAGGATCACGCTCACAGGTTATGTCAGGTAATGCATGTCGTCTGGCTGCAGAAAATCTTGTAGCAGCAATGAAGAAAGAAGACGGAACATTCCGTACTTATGATGAGATGGTAGCAGAAGGGCTTGCAACAAAATATGAAGGTAACTGGGTAACTACATTCTGTGCAGATCATCCGATCGATCAGGATACCGCACAGGGCGATCCATTTGCAACTTATATGTATACTATCTTCCTGCCGGAAGTTGCTGTTAATACAGAAACAGGTAAAGTTACCGTTGAGAAATTTACTTGCGTAGCTGACGTAGGTACGATCATGAACAGACTTCTTGTAGAAGGTAATTTCTATGGTGGTCTTGTACAGGGTATCGGTCTTGCTCTTTCGGAAGATTTTGAAGATTTGAACCATGACACCACTTTGAAGAATTGTGGTATTCCATATCCAAAGGATGCTCCGGATGATATTGAACTTCACTTCAATGAAACATATCGCCCAAGTGGTCCTTACGGTGCAGCCGGTTGTGGTGAGGCTCCACTGGATGCTCCACATCCTGCAATCCTGAATGCAATCTTTAATGCGACAGGTGCACGTATTACACGTATCCCTGCCCGTCCGGAAAGGGTTCTTGCAGCATTAAAAGAACTTGAGAAATAAGCTTAATTCATAATGTGGTTGGAGTAAAAGCTGCCAACTGTGATATAATCAGGGGAGACGGGAAACTGCCTCCCCTTTACAGACGAAAGGAGTATCAGGTTATGACATACATACAGGAGAGGGGTTCTACTCACGTTTATCATGTAAATCGAATGTCAAAAGAAGAGATGGATCATATGATCAGTCTCTGCGTCCATGAACAGCCGGCCTACTGTGTTGCAGCCTGTCCTTTCAAAATGGATACAAAAGAGATGCTGTATTATGCTGCAAAAGGAAATTTTAAGAAAGCGTTGGCAATTTATGAGAAAATTACACCATTTCCAATGATTCTCTGTGATGGATGTACGGCACCTTGCGAAGATAATTGCAAGCTTTGTGAACTTGGTGATGGTGTCTCCATACGAGAAGTAGAACGTGCGATTGTCCGGTATGGAGAACCGGGAAGACGAAGCAGTGTATTTCGCATGAGAAAGAAGAAAAGGGCAGCAATCTTTGGTTCTGGATTATTTCCACTGTTTCTTGCAGGGGAACTGGAAAAGAAAATGTATCCTACGACAATTTATTGTAAGGAAGAAGATTATGAAAGCTATATTGCAGCGGAAGCCGGACATCTTTTGGAATCAGACCGCAGCAATGAAGCGAAACGTCTGAAATCTATGGATCTTTCTTTTGAATTTGGATGCAGTTTGAATCTTTCGTTTATCAGAGAAAAAATGGAACTGGCAGATGTGGTATGCGCATCAGAAGAAGTGGCAAAAATGTTAGCTCCGGAAGAAGCAGCAGATGTCGAGATTATGTTAAGAGAACAGGCAAAGATTGTCAGCGGACCTGCGGAATCTGTGATGGATGCGGCTTTTGCCGCAAAGCGGGCAGCTTTGACAGTGGATCTTCTGGTACAGAATTTATCGCCGCACAGCAACAGAGGCAGTGAAGGAGCAGTGACTACCAAGCTTTATACGAACATGGAAGGAATCCATGGATCGAATAAGATTTTCTGCGGTCAGGATGGGTATTCAAAAGAAGAAGCTGTAGAAGAAGCAAAACGATGTATTCAGTGTCATTGTGACGAATGCATGAAAGGCTGTGTGTATTTAAGTGAATATCAAAAACATCCGGGTTTATTAGCCCGTGAGATCTATAATAATACGCAGATTATCATGGGAGATCATCCGATGAACAAACCGATGAATGCCTGTGCTCTCTGTGGACAGTGTACGGTGATCTGTCCGAATGGATTTGATATGAGTCAGGTGTGCAAGTCAGCAAGAGAAAATATGGTATCTACAGATAAGATGCCGCTGGCGCCACATGAATTTGCACTGATGGACATGTTATTTTCAAATTCAGAGGCTTTTTTGAGCAGACTCCAGCCGGGATATGAAACTTGCAGATATGTATTTTTCCCAGGCTGTCAGGCAGGTGCGATAGCGCCGGATGTGGTTATGCAGGCATACGAAGATTTAAGTAATCGGGTAGATGGAGGTGTTGCTCTGATGCTAGGATGCTGTGGTGCAATCAGCGAATGGGCAGGCCGCTATGAAATGACAGAAAAAGTAAATGAGCAGCTGAAACAGGAACTAGCCAAGCTTGGTGATCCGATCATCATAGCAGGTTGTCCAACCTGTATGAAGCAGCTAAAAGAAAGTATTGGAGCGCATGTTATAGGAATCTGGGAAATTTTGAAAGAAATCGGACTTCCACAGCAGGCAAAAGGACTGGAGATACCGGTTGCCATACATGATGCCTGTGGTGCCAGAGGGGATGCACAGACACAGGATATTATAAGAGAACTTTTGTTGGATATGGGATGTACCGTTGAAGATACAGAATATTCCAGAGATTTGTCTCCATGTTGTGGATATGGAGGTCTGACGGCATATGCCAATAAAGATATGGCAGCGAAAATGACAGAAAAGTGTCTGGAACGTTCCGATGCACCATATATTACATACTGCATGGCATGCAGAGACCGATTTGCCAGAGAGGGAAGAGAATCCAGACATATCATGGAACTTCTGTATGGTGCAAATGCCAGCAACATGCCTGATATCAGTGAGAAACGCTACAACAGGCTCATATTGAAACAGACACTTTTAAAAAACATCTGGAATGAGGAACCGATCATGGAGAAAAAAGACTATACTGTTGCCTATACAGAAGAGGCAATCCATATGATGGATGAGCGCATGATACTGAAAAGTGATGTGGAACGTGTGTTATCAGATTACAGAGAAAATCGGGAAGCAATCCTGGATGAAGAAACAAAAGAACTGGTGACAAGAAGCAGACTGGGAAATGTCACATTCTGGGTGCGGTTTGTGGAAACAGAAGACGGATATCTGGTACACAGAGCATACAGTCATCGAATGAATATTATGAAAAGGGTGGGACAGTAATGGCAGTAGAAAGAACATATTATACGATTGATCCGGAAGGAAAGCTGACCTGCATGAAATGTAAGGTTCCTCTTGTAAAAGGAAAAGCAAAATTTATGTACCTGGAAAATGGGTTTCCTGTGGAAATGCCTGTCTGCCCAAAGTGTGGGTTTGTGTATGTTCCGGAAGAACTCGCACTTGGAAAAGTGCTCGCGGTGGAGCGTGCACTGGAGGATAAATAGATGAACAGGCATCCGGGAGGGGAAGCGCAGACGCTTCATCTTCTGGAGAACATAGAATGGAAAAAAGAAATGAAAGCACTGGATCTTGGAGCAGGAGAAGGAGACACGGTACGAATCCTGAAATCATTTGGGCTGGAAGCACATGGCGTGGATCTTTTCCCACGGGGCAGTGATGTGGAAATAGGCGATTTTCTGCATTTGCAGTATTCATCAGACAGTATAGATCTTTGCATCAGCCAGTGTGCATTTTTTGTCAGCAGAGATCAGAAAAATGCACTATCTGAATGTTGGCGTGTTTTGAAAAAGGGAGGATTTCTTTTACTGTCAGATCTGGATACCGGAAATCTTTTGGAAATGGCAGAACAGACAGGGTTTACCATTCTCCGACAGGAGGATCAGACGTTACTTTGGCGGGAATATTATCTGGAAGCAATCTGGAATGATTCGTTCTGCTGCGACGAGTATAAGCTCCTGCAGAAAGAGTATAAAGGAAAGAAGCTGCGCTATACCATGTTGGTTGGCAGAAAGGAGTAGCACATGGATCTTTATGAAAGAATCATAGAACTTAGCAGTATGGGTTATCATTGCTCACAAATGGTTATGATTATGACACTGGAAGCCATAGGTGAGGAAAATCCACAGCTTGTAAAGGCTTTGGGAGGTCTTGGCGGCGGGATCGGTTATTGTGGAGATACCTGTGGCTGCCTGACAGGAGGAGCCTGTGCGATAGGTTTGTTCCTTGGCAATCTGGCTCCGCAGGAGAAAGAAGATATACAGATGAAACCGGCTGTGCAGGAATTATATCAGTGGTTCCATAAGAAGACCGAAGAAGAATTTGGTGCTTTTTATTGTAAGGATATCACTTCTAATTTGGATTGGGGAGTGATTATGGAGCAATGTCCTGCGCTGATTGCAGATACTTATACGAAAGTGATAGAAATACTGACAGAACGGGGAATATTGGAACTATGATTACGCTGGGTAAAACAAAAAGTGTATGCCCGATATGTATGAAAGTACTTACGGCAAAAAAATGTATTGGTGAAGATGGCATTTATCTGGTGAAAGAATGTGATATCCACGGAAAGTTTCAGACACTGATCTGGGAAGGAACGGCAGCAGAGTATCTTTCCTGGGGAAGAGAAAACCTGTCTGCGGAGACTCCGGTAAATCCCAAAATCAAAGAGAAATCCTGCCCGGATAATTGTGGACTCTGTGAGGAGCACGAACGAAAAGGCTGTTGTATGATACTGGAAGTGACAAAGCGCTGCAATATGCACTGCCCGGTCTGCTTTGCTTCGGCAGGAGAATGTCTGGAAAACGGTGATCTTTCAATTGATGAAATAGAAAAGCAATATGATTTTCTGATGGATCATGGAGGACCATTCAATATTCAGCTCTCAGGTGGAGAACCAACCATGCGGGAGGATCTTCCGGAGATCATACATATGGGCAGAGAAAAAGGGTTTACATTTTTTCAATTGAATACCAATGGAATCCGTCTTGCGCAGGAAGCAGGATATGCCAGAAAACTAAAAAAAGCAGGACTGAATACAGTATTTCTTCAGTTTGACGGTGTCACAGATGATGTGTATCAGACATTGCGCGGACGCTCTATGATAGAACTGAAAGAAAAGGCTGTGTTAAACTGTTCGGAAGCGGAACTGGGAATTGCCCTGGTACCTGTCATTGCGCCAGGAGTAAATGACATGCAGGTTGGAGATATTCTGAAGTTTGCGATGGATCATATGCCATTTGTAAGAGGAGTACATTTCCAGCCGATCAGCTATTTTGGCAGATGTTCTCAGCAGCGTCCACAAGCTCCGATTACCATACCAAAGATGTTGAAGCTGATCGAGGAACAGACTGACGGGCTTATGAAAAGCAAGGATTTCGCCGGTGGTGGAGCAGAGAATCCATACTGTTCTTTTCATGCAAGTTATCTGAAAAAAGGTGAGAGGGAACTGAAACTTTTGGAAAAGAAATCAGGCAGAGGATGTTGTTGTACTACCAGCGATAATTCCAGACAGTATGTGGAAAATCAGTGGAGCTATAGCACAAAAAAATTTGATGATGGAGAAATGACACAGACAGATGCGCTGGATGAATTCCTGATCCGGGTTCATAATGAAACTTTTGCAGTATCAGGGATGATTTTTCAGGATGCATGGAATCTGGATCTTGAACGTCTGAAAAGATGTTATATCTGCGAGGTGGATTCTGATTATGGAATGGTGCCATTTTGTGCATATAATCTGACGAATTCGAAAGGAATATATTTATACAGAAAGTGAAACGATCGAATATAGATGCAATGATCTGTAAGCAGGAAGGTATTACAGAGATTACAAGAGATGAAATACACAGAATACAGCTGGAGAAATTAAATATTGTACTGAAGAGAGAGAAAGAACGAGAGGGTTTTTATCGAGATTTGCCGGAAAGACTGGAAAGCCTGATAGATTTGAGAAGCCTTCCTTTTACGACAGAAACAGATCTGGCACGAGATGGAGGCAGGATGCTGCTTTGCTCCCAGGGGGAAGTACAGAAAGTGATATCAGAACAGACAAGCGGAACTACCGGTGCCGGTAAACGTGTATTCTATACAGAGGGAGACTGTGAACACACTATAGAACTTTTTATGGCAGGTCTGGGTGAATTTATTTATCCTGGAAGTATAACGATGGTGGCTATGCCATTTTCAGGTCCTTTTGGATTAGGAGAACTGATCGCGGAGGCAATCAGACGTCTGGGAGCAAAACCTCTTTCAACCGGGACAGGAAGAACTTATGGCGAACTGAACAGGATTCTGGAAGAGGAGCAGCCGGATACGTATGTGGGAATGCCGACGGCATTGCTGTCCATGCTTCGAATGTGCGGAAAAGGCAGTATAAAAAGAGCACTGGTATCCGGAGATGCCTGTCCGAAAACTGTCATGAAAGCAATCGAAGAAATTCTGCAAACACGACTTTGGCCGCACTATGGTTCCAGAGAGATGGGGCTTGGAGGTGCCATTTGCTGCACGGCGCATGAGGGCATGCATATGCGGGAAAACCATTGTATTACAGAGATTATAGATGAGAACGGAAATGTGCTGCCGGACGGTAAATGGGGAGAACTGGTGATTACAACCATTGGAATGGAAGCACAGCCGTTGATTCGATATCGAACCGGTGACTGGTCAAGGATCATTCCAGGAAGATGCCTCTGTGGAAGTGAAATAAAACGCCTGGACTTTGTAAAGCGGATGGATCCATTGGGAAGTATCAGAGAGATGGATGAATTGCTGTTTGAGATTCCGGAACTGGTAGATTATTGTGTGAAAATTGTAGATGGAAAAAAGGAAATTACAGCGCTTTTTACATCGGACAATGGAGAAGAACGAATCAGGAGTGTTTTGGAAGAGAAGGATATTCGTTCATGGAACTGCAAAAAAGCAAAGTGGGAAGATGGGGCGCTGTATCCTGGCAAACGAGTTACAAGGCAGTGATTTCGTGGTATCATGGAATCACTGCCTTGCCTGTTATTCAGGATAGTATGGACAATCTTCCTGGATACATTCGCGATTATCTTCGCAGTATTTACACGTTATAGAAGACAACGGAATGTTTACAGAACAAAACTGACTGTAAAAATGAACGGCTTCTTCGATGGCAATTCTGCTGGTACGTTTGCAGCAGCGAGGTCCACCAACATCTGCCAGTCTGGATAAAATAATGGAAACAAGTTTTTGAGGAAACGGCCATGCATCTTTGTGAAGTGGACTGGATCCAGTCATAACGGACATGAAAATACCGGCTCCGGCAGCAGCTCCACAGACACCCCAGTAACCACAGGTACCGCCCGGAACCTGCTTCGCTCTTTTACAGATTTCAGATAGTGCAGCATCGTAATCCATATGTTCTCCATTATTGCGAAACGCTGTCAGAAGAACACATGGGACAATTGCATGATGCTCCGGTCCATGCATATGTACAGATGGAAGATCCATAATTTTTTCCAGAAGAAGCAAAGCATCTTTTTCTGTACTGTCTCTGAGTGTCGTGATTACCGGAGCATATGTGCCATAGCTGTGACAGGCATCACAGATAAAGTGACCATTTTCACAGACCGCATTGGTTAATTGCTCTTTATGGCAGATGCTGCACGTCTGAATAGAGCTTTCAGCACGATACGTAATAGGAGCACCACAAATCAGACATCCGGAAAAATGTTCCGCTTCACCGCAACAACAGGAATTATTCGTATGATCCATTTGATTCACCTCCGGAGAATTTATTTTAATAGTGTTAATGATGTAAAAAGTATAACATAAAATGAAAAAGTAATGATAAAGTATCTTGACAATCATGTTACTTTGGGTATATGATTTGATCCAATAAAGGGGAGTAACCTGCGCTTAACAAATTGCGTTTGTGATGTTGTCAGTACGGTGGAAGCATCCGGTATCATAAGGAAATGGTGAGACTTTTATTGCATTTTTTATTATGCAATGAAGGTCTTTTTTTTTTATATTTTTTTCAAAGAGGTCTTTCATTGCATAAGAAATTCAGGTAGTAAATACTTAGAAACGATGAGGCGGAAGTGATGAAGGAAATTTATCAGCAGACGGTAGAAGAGGTTCTTGAAAGGGTGAATGGCAAGAAATCTGGGCTTACAAGTGAACAGGTGAAAAGATCCAGAGAAAAGTGTGGGTGGAATGAACTTACAGAAGGAAAGAAGAAAGGTATCCTGCAGATTTTCTTTGAAGGAGCTGTCTATTTCCCGACAGCTCCTTTTCTTGTATTCATTCGGCTGATACAAAGCGACAAAGCCGGCACAATATCATAAGTAATATATAAAACTCTGATGTACATGTGATTAAAAAGAATCAATCATATGCATTAGCCGCTCATGAAAAATATCTCTTTCTTCGTAAATTTTTTCTAACTCTTTTTCAGTAAACAATGCATAGGCGCTATCAGGAACAGCTGTTAATCCATCACAGGTAAATGGTATACGTCGCCCACCTCTGAAAATGGCTGCTTCCCAGTACTTTTTTCTAAAATATTTAATTATTCCCATGTAGTACCATCTCTTTCCCATATTTGTTATTGACGTTCTGGCAAATAAAATACTTCTGTTCTTACTATATTATCATCAAAATCCATTTCTACATAATAATCTCGGACAAAATATGATCTCCAGTAATCATGTAGTGAGTAAATTTCCAATGTTTTGAAATCAACAATGCACAATGGAATGTCAGAGTTAACAGAGCATACCTTGGCAAATGAAATAGAAGCTCCACATGAGATTTTAAGAAAATAGGCAAGTCAAATTCCAGTTTGGAGAATTGAAAAAATGGAATTTACCTATTAAGACATATAAACTCTTGACAATAAAGCTCCTATATAGTATGTTTTTAATAAACTACTATATAGGAGATTTTGCATGGAAATGAATGGAGGATTTCTTGTCACAAAAATAAAACAGCTTGGAGACCGGATTTTTGAGAAGATTCTCAGTGAAAAGAATATTGATGCGTTTAATGGAGCCCAGGGACGTATTCTTTATGTGCTGTGGCAGGAGGATGGTATCTCAATCAGGTCACTCTCGACTAAATGCGGATTAGCGATAACATCTCTTACTACGATGCTGGAAAGAATGGAAAATCAAGGGCTGATAAGCCGTGTTCAGTCTGAAACGGACAAAAGGAAAACACTCCTGTTTCTGACTGAGAAAGCACATGCCTTAAAGGGCGAGTACGATTCTGTATCTGATGAGATGGGCAGTATTTACTACAAAGGTTTTTCAGAGGAAGAAATTACCCGGTTTGAGAAATGTCTCGACCGCATCAGAAAGAATCTTGAGGAGTGGCAGAAGTCATGAGTATTTGTATCAAAGATCAGATTCAGAACATGAATATCGTCATTGGCTGCACAGTGGGGTGTACATATTGCTATGCCCGCAACAACGTGAAACGCTGGCATATGATTGATGACTTCGCTGACCCTGAATTCTTTCCGGGTAAGCTCAAGATGATGGAAAAGAAACGTCCGCAGAACTTTCTTCTTACCGGGATGAGCGATCTCTCCGGATGGAAGCCGGAATGGAGAGACGAGGTATTTGCAAAGATCCGTGAAAATCCACAGCATCAGTTCCTGTTCCTTACCAAGCGACCTGATTTGCTGGATTTTGATACCGATTTGGAAAACGCATGGTTTGGCGTTACGGTGACGAGGAAAGCAGAACTGTGGCGTATCGACGCCCTTCGGAAAAACGTCAGAGCAAAACATTACCATGTTACCTTTGAGCCGTTATTCGACGATCCCGGCACAGTTGACCTTTCCGGAATCAATTGGATCGTTGTGGGCACCATGACCGGAGCTCAGAGCAGGAAGATTCATACGGAGCCGGAATGGGCATGGTCTCTGGCGGACCAGGCACATAAGCTCGGCATTCCGGTGTTTATGAAGGAAGACCTTGTCCCTATCATAGGGGATGAAAATATGATTCAGGAAATGCCGGAAGAATTTAATAAAGTGTTAGAGGTACAGAAATCATGGAAGAAGTAATAAATGGAATCCTCATTCGTGAGGTGGAAACAAAGAACATCATGACTAAGTCTAGTCTGCCGGTAGGCGGTTACTCGGTCAATCCCTATGTGGGCTGTACACATGCCTGCAAGTATTGCTATGCTTCTTTTATGAAGCGCTTTACCGGGCACAAGGAGGAATGGGGCACTTTCCTTGATGTGAAGCATTGGACGGAAATTAAAAATCCGAAGAAATATGCCGGACAGCGGGTGGTCATCGGTTCTGTGACAGATGGCTACAATCCACAGGAGGAGCAATTCGGGAATACCAGAAAACTTCTGGAGCAGCTGATCGGCAGTGACGCAGATATTCTGATCTGCACAAAGTCGGATCTTGTGGTACGAGATATTGATTTACTGAAGAAGCTTGGACGTGTAACCGTTTCATGGTCGATCAACACACTAGATGAAAAATTCAAGAACGATATGGACTCTGCTTCGAGCATTGAGCACCGTATCGCTGCTATGAAGCAGGTATATGAGGCAGGTATCCGTACAGTCTGTTTCGTATCCCCGGTATTTCCCGGTATCACGGATTTTGAAGCAATCTTTGAGCGGGTAAAGGATCAGTGCGATCTGTTCTGGCTCGAAAATCTCAATCTTCGAGGCGGTTTCAAAAAGACAATTATGAATTATATCGCCGGAAAATATCCTGATCTTGTACCACTTTACGACGAGATCTATAACAAGCATAACCGCAGCTACTTTGAAGCACTTGAAGTAAAAGCTGAGAAAATGGCTAAGAAGTATGATTGTGCCTTTGTGGATAATGAAATGCCTTATGGCAGAGTCCCGCAGGGACATCCGGTGATCGTAGATTATTTCTATCATGAGGAAATCCGTGGGACAGAGAATACCGGAAAAAGAAATCGCTAACTTCCAGTTTGTATATATCTTTTAAAAGGTATATGATTAAGAAAAACGGCAGGAGGTATCTGAATGAAATCACATAAATATTGGTCTATCGGTGCACTGATTACAATGCTTGGAACTTTTTATACAGGTTATAAGGGATCAAAAGAAGGCCATAAGTACTTTGCAGCAAGTTCTTTGCTTTGCATGATTATGGCTATTTATACAGGACACAAGATGATTTCTGGTAAAAGTAGGAAGAAAAAAGAAGTTTCAGTAGAGAGTGTTGAAGATTAAAAAACAAAATATTTTAATAAATAACGCCGGTGCGGGATTTTTGATATCCAGTACTGGCGTTATTTATTCTACAGGGGCTTGGGGGGTGTAGCCACTAAATAGTCAGTTTGCATTCCTTGTCAAAAGACATCGGATCACAGTTCAGTACATCCATATAAAACTCTTTTCATAGGATGCTTCGTCTGAATTCATCTGCAATCTCCGTCATAATAAAAATATCTCCATCATTTCAAAAGAGAATGCTGGAGATATTTCGCCTTGCTTATTCTTGTAGTAACCAATCGGCTATATCGTGAATTACGATTCCTTCATAGTTATATGGGGGATGTTTGGTTCTAGCAATAATCATTTTCGGATAAGCATCTCGAATCTGAAGCCGAGGAAAGCATTCTCTTTCAAATGTTTCCTGCCCGGAAATGTTGTCGCTGATCTGAATATAAAACTTCTCGTTGCTTCTCTGAGCAACAAAGTCGATTTCCTTTTGATAGAGCTTGCCGACATAAACATTATATGAAAATAGATCATACGCTCTGTTTTTTGCAATATTTTATCTTGCGAATTTATCATTGTAACGAATATGTATATCTTCCCAATCCATGAACAATACATAAAATACTTTCCCGTATTGCGGGCTCTCTACAATTCTTCCATGATCAAGAACAGAAAAATAAGTTCCGTCAGCTTTTCGAAGATGAAAGTGAATATAGTCATTTTCATTGCCGTTGTCAATCTGTTCCCAGATACTTGATTCTATCTGTTGCTGTTCATCTTCACGAATCAAGTTGCGAAAACTTTTCTCAGTAAGTCTGAACAGTTCATCTATATCTTTATATCCGGACATATGAAGAAATTCATCATTTGCAAAAATTAGTTCATCATCTTCTTTGTCAGCTCTGTATATGATGAATGCACCTGGAAGATGTTCAGAGATATCCTTGAATGCGAATCCAAGTTGTTTGCGGGCACCTGACCGAAGTCCTTTTCTGTAGACCATACATCCATTTTTTCCATGAAGCTTTATTTCATAAAGAGCGGCATCTGCGCAGCGCATGAGTTGTGAACGATTGGATGCAAATGTTGGATATTCTGCATATCCTAGAGAAACATAAAATGCATGTTCCTTACCATGGTATGAGAATGATTTAGGAAGTTTGGTGAATTTCTGCAGCTGTATATCTGCTTCTGCAAAGGTACAATTTGGTAAAAGAATGCAGAATTCGTCACCACCATTTTTTCCAAGTAATGCATCGGATGGGAAAAAAGTCTTCATGCTGTCTGCAAGATTCTTTAGTGCCCTGTCTCCGTAATTATGTCCATAGATATCATTAATAAACTTGAAATCATCGATATCAAGGAGCGCAGCCACAAAATGTGTTTTTGGATTTTTTTGAATCATTTTTTCTGCAAATTCATCAAATCCATAGCGGTTATAAATATTTGTAAGAGAATCTGTGCGTGCCAGTATCTGAAACTTTTTCTTATGTTCTTTTGCTACTAACCATACTCTGGTAAGAACTGACAGGAGAAGGCTTATTGTAAGAAAAATTCCGATGATGATTATCAGTAATGTGGCATTTCTCCATCCACTTTTAGGAGTTACTTCAAATTTCCAGTTTTCGTCTCCTATTGTAAATGTATAAGAAACAGGACGATTTATTTGCCCATCTGATTGATAAACCACTTTATAAGTATCACTCCATGGAGCGTCTGTTTTTGAAATTTTGTATTCGTATCCAAAATTCGAAAGTGCACTGATTGAATCTGAAAAAATATCCGGAACACGCAGGATAACAATAGTAAATCCCCAGAAATACTCATGTCCGTTTTTATCTTTCAGGTATATGGGATTGCGGACTGCAATTCCATATCCTCCCTGTTTTAATTTGAAGGGGCCCTGCGTAATGATTGTATGGTTGTCTCTTGCGTAACAGGAAATTTTTCCGCGGTCTTTATCATGGATCAAATCAATCTTACCTGCCTCATTTTCATTAGCCGGATAAATATCTGTAACAACACCATTAGGAGCGAGCTGTACACTTTCAATAGAATCAGACATAAGATTTCCTGCAATTGTTTCAAACTGACGGATTTCGCCATCTTCACTTATTAAGATTTGCTTCAAGGTATCTGTGATCTCAATTCCATTTGTAATTTCATTCTTTATTTGTTCGCCATAGGTGGCTACGTTTAATTGTGCTGTTATGTGTCTCTGCTCTTTTTCGTGGGTGTCTGTTTTGTATACAATCAAACTAATAAGGCATATGCCCAGTAAAAAAGTGATAAGAGGCACAAGTGTTTTCTTTTTCACTTGGTTCACCTCATTTTGTTCATGGGAATTATTATAATAAAGCATTATATCATAGAAGTTGAAAAACAGAATAAGTTTTATGAAAAAACGAACTGTGCAAAATCTTTATACATCTATGACAAAAGAATGTATATCGATAGGGATTTGTGAAATCTATATATTTTAAGAAGGAGCCTTGGAATCATCATAAATATCCTGTATTTTTGCTTTTACAGCTTTACGACGTTTTTCTGTATCAGAAGGTACGTTGTGGAGCCATGCAAGATATCCTGAGCGAGAGACACCTAAAAATTTCAACATTCCGGAGACGGAAACCCGGCGTCCAGCCTTTTTGGCAGCTTCCGTCTTCTCAGACACTTCAAGATAAATGGCTTCCGTCATTTTTCCAGAATGTTGATTGCTTTTTTTATCTTGGGCATCACGTAATTCACGTCTGAGACGGGCAATTTCCTTCTGCTCATCAGATGCATAATTACCAGAACCACGAACAGGAATATCACCTGATTCCCGGAAGTCTTTCAGCCATTTTGTTAATGTGCTGTATCCGATGCCAAGATTTTCTGCACATCCACGTACTCCGAGATCTTTGTGATCCTGATAGTACTGGACTGCATCAAGTTTAAATTGTTTGTCATGTTGCTTTGCCATATGAGATTCTCCTTCAGCATGCCTCTATTGTATCATGTCTATGTGTATTTGGAATTTCTCATTTTGGTTTGTACTATTTATATTCTAGCACCAATACCTGCAATCTATGAAGGCAAACCTGAGAGAAATTATTCACTATATTGATGAGTCAACACTTGAAAAAGCGAAGAACGAAAAAGTTCAAAAGCAAGAGTCTCCCTCAAAGATGTCAAAAGACGTAGAGGAGTCTGTTGATAAGATGTTCTCCAATCGTATGAGCAAAGTATATTCTGAATGGAAATCAAATCAAGATACACAGCCATTTAATGAAAATATAGAGAAGGAATACCAGAAGCTTTTGGAAACACTGTCTCCGGAACAAGAGGAAGTGCTTACGAAGTATTGTGATGAAATATTTGCCAGCGGAGCAGAGACAGAAGAGTTTTTCTATCGCCTGGGTATAAAGGATGGACTGAGATTAAAAAGTACGGTAAAATCTGTATTAGAAATGATGTCGTGAAATCGGAAGTTGGAGGGATAATGAGATGAATATAAAAGATTTTAAGTGGACGAGAGAACCTGATGATTACACGCTGACAGATGACAAAATTGAGATTATTACACAGCCTGGAACTGATTTGTGGCAAAGAACTTACTATCATTTCCGCAATGATAATGCTCCGGTTCTGCAGATAGAAACAGAGGAAAAATTTTTTTCATTTATAGTGAAAACTGATTTTAAGGAAAGCCATCATCGCTTTGATCAGTGCGGTGTGGTTATGTATCTTGACAGTGAGAATTGGTTGAAAGGTTCTATAGAATATGAGAATGACTATTTTCAGCACCTGGGAAGTGTTGTGACAAACAATGGATATTCAGATTGGGCAACTACGGAAATTGATGCAGAGATTAAATCTATGTGGTATCGTCTCAGTAGACGTGAAGATGATTATTGCATTGAATGTTCTGAGGATGGAATACGGTTTAAGCAAATGAGGATTTGTCATATGTGGGCTGGTGCAGGAAAAATCAAATTTGGAATTTATGCATGCAGTCCGGAAGATTCATCGTTTAAAGCGGTATTTACAGATATGAAATTGATGGAGTGTCAATGGAAAGCCCACGATGGTCAAATGCCGGATGAGATGTAGCAGACCGTATTTGATATAAAAAAACAATATGAAAATAGTTAAAGTTTTTCAGTTTGTGTAACTGAGAAAAATGAAAATTGCGGAGGTGGATTTGTTGAAGGAAAGTACATATCAAACTCCTTGCGGAACAATTCACTATTGGTCAAATAATCTGAGTTTGGATACAACGACGCTTGTATTTTTACCAGGGCTGACTGCTGACCATAGATTATTTGATAAACAGGTTGAGTACTTCGATGGAAAATATAATATTATTGTATGGGATGCACCGGCTCATGCCTCTTCCTGGCCGTTCCGCTTTGACTTTGATCTGTTTGATAAGGCAAAATGGCTGAATGTGATTCTTGAAAAAGAAGAAATCATAAAACCAATTATAATAGGTCAATCAATGGGAGGATATGTGGGACAGGCTTATGCACAATTGTATCCTGACCGGCTGGCAGGTTTTATTTCCATTGATTCAGCACCGCTCCAGAGAAACTATGTGACAGCAGTGGAGATCTGGCTTCTGAAAAGAATGGAACCAGTATATGCACATTACCCATGGAAGTTGCTTTTGAAATCCGGAACTGAGGGAGTTGCAACTTCTGATTATGGCAGAAATCTGATGAAGGAAATGATGCTGGTCTATGATGGTGATCAGCATCGTTATGCCCAAATTGCCGGGCATGGATTTCGTATTCTGGCAGAGGCAATGGAAAAGAATCTGCCATATGAAATCAAATGTCCTTCCCTGTTGATATGTGGTACAAAGGATCATGCCGGTTCATGCATAAGGTATAACAGAGAATGGCATCGAAAAACGAAAATTCCTTTAAAGTGGATTGAAGGGGCCGGTCATAATTCTAATACAGATAAACCGGAGATGATAAATAGTTTGATAGAAGAATTCCTTTCAAATATATAAAGACGATTGAAAACAATTGGTCAACCGTTATAAAAGGGCAATAAACAAATCGGAATCAGTAGGAGGATCATTATGAGATTTTATAACATATTTTTCAGCCCGACAGGGGGTACAGAGAAAGTAGCAGATATTGTTGCGAAAGGGACGAAGCTGGATGCTGAAGAAATCGACCTAATTAAAGAATCAGATAAACTCATGAAGGTGAAATTTGAAAAAAAGGACCTATGTTTGGTTGCTGTACCGTCTTACGGTGGACGCATTCCAGCAGTTGTAACGGATATGTTCTGCAAAGTAAAGGCAGATGGTACGAAAGCAATTCTTGTGGCAGTATTTGGAAACCGTATGATTGATGATACGCTATTGGAACTACAGGATGTTCTGGAGGCATCAGGATTTGTATGTATCGCAGGAATGGAGGCAGTCGCAGAGCATTCCCTGATGCACCAATTTGGAACCGGACGCCCGGATCGGCAGGATGAAAAGGAATTGCTGGAATTTGCCGCAAAGATTATGCAAAACAGCGAAGCACAAAGGATACCTGCATTTCCGGGAAACAGACCATATCGAGAATATGGTGGTGTTCCATTCAAACCTGTTGCAAATGGAAAATGCACTTCCTGCGGTCTGTGCGCAAAAGAATGCCCGGCAGGTGCCATTCCGTTGGACAATCCGAAGATGACCGATAAGGATAAGTGTATTTCTTGTATGCACTGTGTAGCAGTCTGTCCGAAGAAAGCAAGAAATTACAGTAAGCTTGTCAGTTTTATCGCTGGACTGAAAATGAAAAAGGTTTGTTCCGGTAGGAAGGAAAATAAATTGTATTTATAATAGGGCGAGCAATACAATGAGAAACATGTAAATTGATACGTGAACAATCGGCTCAGTATGATATTTAATTAAATATTGCAATGAAAAGATCATTTACCGTAAACAAGCAGTAGATGGTCTTTTTTATATCTTTTTGTGAACAAGTAGAGATTTATAGCTGGTAATATGTGTTTTATCATAATCCGTGAAATAAGATGAGTTAATTCTTCGATTTACATATTTTTTAAGGTGTTCCGGCATGGTATTATGATACTTATAAAGAACCAATTATATCTGTTGGAGAGAGCGGTGAAAAGTTATGAAGTTATTGTTTAAACAAAGGCTGTTTTCATGGTTTGACAGCTATGATATCTATGATGAAGCAGGCAACACTGTTTATGTAGTAAAAGGTCAGTTGTCCTGGGGACATAAACTTGTAATTTATGATGCCTATGGAAATGAAGTAGGAATGGTTGTTCAGAAAGTACTTACTTTTCTTCCTAAATTTGAAATTTATAAAAACGGCAGTTATATCGGATGCCTGAGCAAAGAATTCTCATTCCTGACGCCACATTATAATATTGATTACAATGGATGGCATATTGATGGAACTATTATGGAATGGGACTATAGCATTCTTGATCGAAGCGGTTATTCAATCGCACGGGTCAATAAAGAACTGTTTCATATGACTGATATATATGTTATTGATGTGCAGGATCCAGGAAATGCATTGGATGCGTTGATGTTTGTACTTGCGATTGATGCAGAAAAATGTTCTAGGAATTAGATAGTTGATCGTGTTGTCGAAGATATTCGGAGATGGGGAGGTAGCATGGGATTATTCAAAAAGAAAATCGTGAAAAAAACATATGACAGAGAACATATGAAACCAGTTATTCGTGCAAGCATTTGTACTGGAGAAGAAGTAGCAGGGTTCAAAGACATACGGACCGGAAAAATCGAAGAAATCATGCTGATCAGATCTCCAGAGGACTTAGAAAAATTCAAAGAGATATATGAGATAACAGAGGAAATTGCAAAAGAATATTAGACATTGGATGAGGAGATGTTGTCATGAGAACTATAGGTAATATCCTTTGGTTTATATTTGGAGGATTACTGGGCGGACTGGCATGGATTTTTGCAGGTTGCATATGGTGTATTACAATTATTGGAATTCCGGTAGGTCTGCAATGCTTTAAATTTGCAACCTTGGCATTTTGGCCGTTTGGAAAAGAAATCGTGTATGGAAATGGCATGTTTTCATTTCTGGTAAATCTTATATGGATTATATTTTTTGGATGGGAAATGGCACTTGGAAACCTGATAGTTGGTTGCATTTGGTGCATTACGATAGTTGGAATTCCATTTGGAAAGCAGTTCTTCAAGATGGCAAGACTCTCTTTCATGCCATTTGGTGCGAGTGTGATAGGGTAGAATGTGTAAGGTCTTATTGATGAAAAATGAAATAATATTATTCACGGATGGTAATATTAATATTGGAGTTCAAATAAAACCTGAACAGGAAACAGTCTGGTTGACACAGAAGTATTGTTTGATGTTAAGCATATGCAGCAGCCGGTCACTGATAAGGAATTTAAAAATTTCACAGACTGTGCGGTTAAGAAAAGTAACGAAAATGCCCTGATTTTCACAACTGAAGATATGGAGAAGCCTTTCATAAGCTTTAATGAAGGAATGTAGAATTTCTTTGAACCGGAGCTTCAGAAGAGATTGTATGAAATGGAAAAAATCTTTTAATATATATTGATCAATGATATAATATTCTAAAATTTTGATGATAAAAGAAATATAGTAATTAAAAATGTTACAAAGTTGTTCTTGATAAAAATATTATTTGGTAACATGAGATGTTTTATGTTAAAAAGAAAAGTGACGCATTACATAAAAAATGGGTAGATTCAAAAAACAAAAAATGTCTTGTAATTCAGGGAACCAGACAAACAGGAAAAACATATATAGTTGAAAGATTTGCAGAAGAGAACTATGAAGAAATTGTTGAAATTAATTTTAAACAGATACCTTCTGCGATGGATATTTTTTCCGGTGATCTAAAAGTAGATGATATGGTTATGGCTATGTCCGTATTTGATGACGGAAAGTGCAAAAGCATTAGATAAAATATTGCAGACCATGAGAGAGTGGGGAAACTGATATTTATAACTTTGAATTTGGAGGTTATCGGAAATGACTGAAAGAGAAAAATGCTAAGTGGAGAGTTGTACGATCCAACGGATAAAGAATTGGAGCAATTACGCGTGAATGCACGTAAATTAGCAAGAAAATACAATTCGACAGATGAAGATGATCAAGAAAAACAAGCACAGATATTGAGGGAATTATTGCCAGCAACAGAGGAACTCCCCTATTTACAGGCGCCTGTTTATTTTGATTACGGATGTAATACGTTCTTTGGAAGATTCAGCTCTGCTAATTTTAACTTTACATGTTTAGATGTATGTGAAATACATATAGGCGATAATGTGATGATTGGTCCAAATGTTACATTGGCAACTCCTATGCATCCATTATTACCTGAAGAACGCAATATTAGGAAAAGAGAAGATGGAAGTTTTTATAATCTTGAATATGCGAAGCCAATAACTATAAAGGATAATTGCTGGCTGGCATCCAATGTGGTTGTTTGCGGTGGTGTCACCATAGGAGAAGGGTGTGTAATTGGTGCAGGGAGTGTTGTAACAAAAGATATTCCGCCGTATAGTTTGGCAGTTGGAAATCCATGCCGGGTCATTCGAAAAATAACTGAGAAAGATCATATGTCAGATGGAATTGAAAAGAATTAAAAATTTGCATGGATGATAAGCAGTTCATCTGAATAAAGAAAATAAAATGATCACAATTAATAACGCCGATGCAGGATTTTTATAATCCTATATCGGCGTTTGTTGGTTACAAGAGAATGTATTTTACACTTATTTTCCAAATGTATTGCTGGATTTAGCAGCAGCTTTAGCTGCCATGGTGTTAGTGGACTCAAACAAGGAAGTTGTCGGTGCGACCGGACACATCAGTACCCGTCCTGTTCCACGATAAACATTTACCAGACCCTCTCCGCTAACTGCAGATCCGACAAGTGTTTTTGTAGATCTTTCTACGGTAAAATCAAGATTTGATGACCAGCATACAGCAAGGTTTCCATCAATTTTCAGTTCATCATTTTCCAATATGACTTCAATCAATTCATCTTCGGGAACATTAGACTCCAGTGCAGCTACACCATTTCCATGCAAACTCAGATTAAACAGACCTTCGCTACCTAATACTGCTGATGAAAGGCTCTTTCTGGCTACAACTTTACTTTTTACATTTGCATCACAAGCTAGGAACATGCCATCTTCAATTGTCATTCCGGCTGGTCCCCATTTGCCAATGTCTGCAAGGATAATATATTTGTATGTCGGTTCTAATACCAGACAGCCTTCACCAACATATTCCGGTTTAACTGCGGTTTCTTTTGTAACCGCACCCTTGAGTGCCTTTCCAAGGAAATCTCCGATACCTTTTACACCAGATGTGGCTTGTACATTACCACCCATCCATTGCATGGCACCAGCCTGGATAACAGCTGAATGGTCTTTATCAATATCAATAACAACCTGTCTTCTTCTGACATGCATTTTACTCATGAAATATTCATTCATTGCATTCATAGGTGAAACGCTGGCATCCTGCACATATTCAAGCACGTGGAAGTTTTCGATACTTTTCGCATATTTTCTGTTTTCATTTTGCAAGTTTTCAATTCGCATAGCATAATCTCCCTTTTAATAATAATTTATGATGTTGCTCGGATATGCTTATTATAAAAGAGGCAGCATAGATAGGAAACAATTCGTGCAGAGAAATATAAAGACAGAATTCTCAAAATTCGAGAAATATAAAGATGCAATTCCTCATGGTGGATGTGTATTATGAAAAATAAATTTGTTATAGTGACAATATCAACAAAAAAACAGAATATAAATGGGGTGATCAGATGGAAGCGGCACAGAGAATTCGATTAATCCGGATAATAGAAAAGATGGAGAAAAATCCGGCATTCAGTAATAAGCTTGGCATAAAGAACACATCTGAATATTTAGCAGAAAAAGAACAGAAAAAATGAAAGACACATATCAGAATGAGTTTCAGAAGGAGTAAAAAATGTTATCGTTATTATTTGCAATTTGTATGATTTGGTTTGTTGGAAAATTTTTTGTTTTTGGGTTAAGAGCATCCTGGGGAATTATGAAATTACTTTGCACAGTTATTTTCTTCCCGGTGATATTGATTGGTATGGTTGTAGGTGGACTGATGTACATTGCTTTTCCATTGTTGATTGTCGGTGGCATTATAGCATTGGTGACGTCACATTCATAATCGATCAGGAGGAGAAAACGAATGGGATATGATATTGAAAAAGAAAAAAGAGAAGCAATTGAAGCTGGACGTAGAGCTTTGAACAGTCTTCAGGCAGCAAAAGAAAATTTAAACAGTGCAAAGAACTGGGGACTGGTAGATATGTTTGGCGGTGGTTTTTTCACTACGATGCTAAAACATTCTAGAATTGATCAGGCCAAACGGAATATGGAACAGGCAAAGTATGATCTTCGTAATTTCAGTAGAGAATTAAATGATGTAAATATGGTATGTAACTTGAATATCGATACTGGAGATTTTCTTTCTTTTGCGGATTATTTTTTTGATGGATTTGTTGTGGACTGGGTGGTCCAGGATCGAATCAATAATGCAAAAAGACAGGTAGAAGAAGCTATTCGAAGAACAGAAAGTATCGTCAATCAATTACAGCGTATGTAAAGGAAAAGGCAATGAGTCAGAAATGGTTCATTGCCTTTTGTGGCGTTATGGATTATTTTAATTTTTCTTTTTCGGCATTTAAGAGCTCAAGATTAAGTCCCTGTTCTCCGGTTGTCTTATCTGCCCAAAGATTCAAAGAGTCTATAGCTAAAGAAATCTCATCAAGTTTTTTACTGATATAAGCAAAATCTTTCATTTCATCATCACTGATCTTACTGTCACGGGCAATCTGGATCAGACGACCGGTAAGAGGATTGATTTCATTTAGGGTTTATATAAAAATTAGAGAGAATAGTTGACGTGAAGAGAAATCTTTGATATATTCAAATAAGGCAATTCTCTGCCGATAGTATTATATGATTTAATTGAAATAGTATTAAGACTAAATCAGGTTATCTTAATAAAATAAGTATAAGATGACATCTTGATTTGTTCAAATCTGGTACTGATCAGAGTTTAAAATTTTGTTTTGGCCTCTGATCAGTACCAGAAGAGTTGGTTGAACAATTAAGGTGTTATTTTGGTATAAAATACTGAGATTGTAGAACTCACTCTTTTCTGGCTAAAGAAAGGAGTGAGTTTTTTGTTGTAAAAATATTTTGAATGTAAATGTAATTCACTGAAATAGAGGAAATAAAGAGATTCATTTCAAATTATCAGAGGTGTATTAAGAACTGCATACGTAATAGAATATGCTTATAAAAAATGAAAGATAAGGAGAGGGAAGATATGAAGGCACAGAGAATGGAAGAATTGGTAGCAGGAATGACATCTTTCAGAAAAGAGAATTATCACAAGGATGAGCTATTAAGCGAGATGTTTGCTCTTCAGAAAGAAATTGTTGAAGCAACTTTCAATGAAGATCATGCATCTACAGCAAATCTCAGAATCTGGGATGTTGAAAAGTACTTGGAACAGATGAATGAAGATTGCGGACATGTTGCAGATGAGGAACTTCAGAAATTTAAGGAAGAGAGTAAAGCTTTTTGTAATTTGATTAAGGCTGAAATTTCTGGAAATAGAGGAGAGTATAAGGCTTTTAAAACGCTCGAATATCTACATTCTCATAATAGAGTGCTCAAAAATGTTGAACTTCAGGATGAGATAAATAGATCTGAATTGGATGCAGTTGTAATTACACCGAAGTGTGTGACAATAATTGAAGTTAAAAATACATCAAGGAATATTTTTATTGATGAGGAAGGTAATTACTTTCGTACCGGAGAGTTTCTGAAGTGGGATTGCAATATTGCCGAAAAGATGTCTCTAAAGGAAAAGCTATTACGAAAAGTTCTTTCTGAAGCAGAAATGGGACATTTACAAATTAAAAGTATTTTGGTGTTTACCAATAATCATATTGAGGTTCAGAACAAATATACACAGATTCGTACGTGTTTTATAAATCAGCTGGTTCATATTATTGACAGCTTTATGTTAGAAGATGTGCTTACGGAAAGGGATATGGATATTGTTAGAAGTGTTATTGACGAGGCAACAAGCAAAGAAGCATATCCTGTAGAGTTTGACTTTCAGCAATATAAAATGGATTTTGCTTTTATTTTAGCAACTTTTGAATTAGCTAAACTAGAACAAGATGAAATTCAGGAGAAGGTAACAATTACACCAAATATAGAAGAAGTACATTCTTCGGAAAAATTTGTTTTTAAGAAATGGATTAAAAATGCCTTTTCTTCAAAGCTGATTCAACATGCGGGTAGTGCAGCTGCTGTAGTTGCTGTAACAATTGCATCGAGTCTAATTGTATCAAATACTATTAATAAAGGGCGAGTTCAATTATGAGTGTGATTATGAAAGGCATGCTATTAATACTAATGGTTTTATATATTGTATCGCCGATCGATGCGTGTCCAGGGCCAATTGACGATATTATTGTATTATTAATAGGAATTGCAGTAACAAAAGGTAGTGCATCAGGAGAAGAATAGGAGATGATTTGATGATAAGGGTAGAAGTATTAAAAAAAGGAGATAAAGTTCTTAGTGTAACGTCAGAATTTATTGCTGTTCAAAGAAAGAATGGAGAGGTAGAGGTACTTCCGATGGTTAAAGATGAGATGGGGCTACGAGTAGACACTGAGCATATTATAACTATTGGTTATGGTAATAACACAGTGAAAGCTACTACAGACGAAATTGTAGTTACAACATTTTAAGGAGGAGATAAAAGATCATGGCAGGAAAAAAGAACAAATCAGTGGTGGCAGTTATATCTGGATTGACTGATAGCCAGGCTGCACGAATTTCAGCAGATATAATGAAATCAAAACAGAGAAATGCACCTTTAGGAAGAGGAACTATAACATCTGGTCTAACATCAAGCGTTGCATCTCTTCTACAGAAGGGGACTAAAAGAATAGGAGGGTGATCAGAATGGGAAGAAACAGATCATCAGCACATACAAAAGCTCAAAGAAATGGACGAGAACGTGATTATAACAGATGTCAGGTGTGTGGATCCAAGAAGCATGTAGAGGGACATCATATTATTGATCATCAATTTGGTGGTGCAGCAAATATTGATAATATAGTTGCTTTGTGTCGCAAACATCACAACGATGTACATAGTGGTAAAATTGATATTTTTAAGTTTTAATAAAACAGGAGGAACAATCAGATGACAATTTATAGAACGCAGGAATGGAGCGGTTACGGAAAACAAAACTATTACTGGTATGAGTACAGGCTTGAGGGGGGCGAGGTTGTAAAGTATAAGTGTCATAGACGTAAATTTTTTGATGGACACGAAAATAATTGGGATGAAGACGAGAATATAGAAGATTCCTGGTCCGTTGATGATCCTGATATGCCAGAATGGTTGAAACAGTACGTCTAATTAGAAATGAATACGAACTAAATAAAAAACAAATTGTTTTACATGAAACTAAGCATATATCAAATTAAAAAAAGGAGAAAGAACAGTATGAACAAACAGGAAATCAACGAATTTATTGAAAAAATGGAAGAAGTAGGTGATGTTTGGACGGAAGAGCAGGTAAATGATGTTTATGGTGACAGCAGCTTTGAGGATGCATTAGCTGATAGACAATTCAGTCTTGACCATATGTCCGACATCATAAGTAAAGTTATCGACAAATAATAAAAGAAAAAATCAATAGTATTTGTAAGGGCGTCAGTGGAGTATTCCACTGGCGTTTTTGTTTTTTCTAATCTTTTTTCATTTCTCCCTAAACTTTCCCAAACTTTTTTGTATTTAGAAGCTGAGAAGGCTACAGATCAGAAATTCGGATCAAAAAGCCGACTCAATACTTTGAAAATTGAATGAGCTTGCCAGTCCGCCGGAGTCCTGCCAGATAGGATTCCGGATAAGTCCAAGGACAATCGGTCCGAGGATGAACAGAAACAGAGGTTTGCATTGAAACATTGCTGTGGCGATGGCTTTCTGAGCAAAGCGGCGAATTAATAATGATACTCCCGAATGATGTCGGCCAGGAGGAGTGAGGATCCTGGAGACCATACATGATATGGCTGAGGCTGCCTGCGATGGCGCTAACGGACTGGGTGTTCCCTGAGATGGGATACACGTGTGAACAAGACAAACGAGCACTGTATGAAAAAAGATTGCCCCGGTATATTCCGGGGTAACTGACAATAGAAGTCGTATGGCAGAGGGGAACTTCTGCCATACCCTTGTGTTGCCAGTAAAAATATGTGGCAAGGTCAGTATGGATAATATCAGCAGAAATAAGGTATCTGCTGTCGGAACAGAAAAAGTTTCAAAATAAATCAAAAAATATTGATGAAGTCTACCAATCAGTGTTTTTTCGTTGTATAATGTTTTTGTCGTACAGGGTCACTTTCCTTTGTAATGTTTTGGGTCAAATTCATTATACATCAGAAAGTCCTGTACGATATTTTTTTATGAAAAAGTTGTAAAGTGGTGTTAGATAATAAAATATTGGAACAATGAAAGAGGAACAGGAAATATTTGAGCGAATTGTTATGACGAGAAAGATTTCTGGTCAAGATAGATAAGAATTAGAGTACAGGAGAAAGTAAATGGTAAAACAAATAGTAAGAGATGTTTTCTTCTTAGGCCAGCCATCTGAACCGGCCACGAAAGCTGACATCCAGGTTGGAAAGGATCTACAGGATACGCTGCAGGCGAACAGAGAACGTTGTGTTGGTATGGCGGCGAACATGATTGGTGTAAAGAAGAATATCATCATTGTGAATATGGGATTCATAAATGTTGTGATGTTCAATCCGGTGATTGTTTCAAAACGTGACATGTATGAGACAGAAGAAGGCTGTCTGTCGCTGGATGGTGTTCGTAAGACGACCAGATACCAGGAAATAGAAGTAGAGTATTATGACTTCAAATGGAAAAAACAGCGCCAGAAATTGTCAGGATGGACAGCACAGATCTGCCAGCATGAAATTGATCATTTGTCCGGAAAGATCATTTAACAAGAAATGTGATTTTATAGATTGGATGACACTTATATTGGTTTGCTTGATGCCACAAAGGATTAGAAAGTCGTCTTAAATGGGAAAGGAAATTATGAACACTACAATTAATTATTACAACTTAAATGCAAAAAATTTCATAGAAAACACTCAGAATGCAGATATGCATCTGGCACAAGAGAAGTTTCTTCAACTATTGCCTGGGAGTGCGTCAATTCTTGATTTTGGTTGTGGTTCCGGTCGTGATACAAAATATTTCCTTAAGAAGGGATACCAGGTGGCGGCAACCGACGGATCTGCAGAACTCTGTCGATTGGCAGGCAGCTTTACAGGGATTAAAGTAAAGGAAATGCTATTTCAGGAATTGGATGAAATTGGGGTGTATGATGGCATCTGGGCATGTTCCTCTATTTTGCATTTGCCAAAGCAGGAACTTCTTTCTGTGATCCCAAAAATGTGTATTGCACTTAAAGATAATGGGGTGATTTATACGTCCTTCAAATATAGTAATTTTGAAGGAGAACGTAATGGTCGTTATTTTACCGATTTTATGGAAGATACATTTCGGGAATTTATCAAGGTGATACCGGAACTTACGGTAGAAGATCAGTGGATTACGTTGGATGTGCGTCCGGGCAGAGGAGAAGAAAAATGGCTCAATTTAATTTTGCGGAAAAATCAGAAATAGAGGAACTCCATATAGAACCAACAGATGTTATGACCGGAGACAAAAACAAAAGCAGATATTTGCTGTATCAGTTAAAGCTTAGCATGGCACGGGCAAAACAGATTGATATTATTGTCTCATTCCTCATGGAATCAGGTGTAAGAATGCTGCTCTCAGATTTAAAAGCAGCTTTGCAGCGTGGTGTTCGGATTCGCATTCTTACTGGCAATTACTTAGGAATTACGCAGCCTTCAGCACTATATCTCCTTAAAAAGGAATTGGGCGATAAGGTAGAATTGCGTTTTTATAGTGATAAAGGGCGTTCTTTCCATCCCAAGTCATACATATTTCATTATGACAACATGAGTGAGATTTATATTGGTTCATCCAATATTTCCAGAAGTGCATTAACATCTGGAATTGAATGGAATTATCGTTTTAATAATAATCAGGATAGTCAGAATTTTAATTTGTTTTATGAAACATTTGAAGATTTGTTTAAAAATCATTCGTATGTGATCAATGATGCAGAATTAAAAGAGTATTCGAAGAACTGGCATAAACCTGCAGTTGCAAAAGATCTTGCACGATATGACCAGGTTGGTCCGGATACAAAAGTTGAAATGTTGTTCCAGCCAAGAGGGGCACAGATCGAAGCACTTTGTGCACTGGAGAATAGCAGAGCAGAGGGCGCTGTGCGTGGTTTGGTTCACGCTGCAACAGGTGTGGGAAAAACATATTTGGCTGCATTTGATTCTGCAAAGTATGAGAGAGTCTTGTTTGTTGCGCATAGAGAAGAAATCCTGAAGCAGGCAGCAGTATCTTTTAAGCATGTACGTCATTCAGATGATTATGGTTTTTTTGACGGAAAGCAAAAGGATACTGGAAAATCTGTAATTTTTGCTTCTGTAGCAACGCTTGGCAGAAGTGAGTATTTGACAGAGGAGTATTTTGCTCCAGATTACTTTACTTATTTGGTGATTGATGAGTTTCATCATGCAGTTACGGATCAGTACCAGCGAATTGTGAATTATTTCAAACCACAGTTTATGCTGGGACTTACTGCCACTCCGGAAAGAATGGACGGGAAGTCTATTTATGAGATCTGTGACTATAATGTTCCATATGAGATTACATTGAAAGAAGCAATTAATAAAGGGGCATTAGTTCCATTCCATTATTATGGTATATATGATGAAACGGATTATTCGACACTTAAATTGGTAAAAGGAAGATACAATGAGAATGACTTGAATGATAAATATATCGGTAATGTAAAACGATATGATTTGATTTATAAATATTATAAAAAATATCATTCCAAACGTGCTTTAGGTTTTTGTAGTTCAAGAATGCATGCTGAAGAAATGGCAAAGGAATTCTGCAGGCGAGGTGTAAAATCCATTGCTGTGTACAGCAATGCAGATGGGGAATTTTCCGAAGAAAGAAATGTAGCAATCGAGCAATTAAAGAATCAGGAGATAAAGGTTATTTTCTCTGTAGATATGTTCAACGAAGGTGTGGATATTGCTTCTCTTGATATGGTTATGTTTTTGAGACCGACGGAATCACCTACTGTGTTTTTACAGCAGTTGGGTCGTGGCTTGCGTATCAGCAAGGGTAAAGAGTATGTCAATGTACTTGATTTTATTGGAAATTACGAAAAAGCCGGGCGTGCACCGTTTTTGTTAAACGGAGGTGCCTGCGTTGGAGAGAGAACCGCATATGACTATTCTGAAATTGAATACCCCGATGATTGTATCGTGGATTTTGATATGCGCTTGATTGATCTTTTTCGGGAAATGGACAAAAAGTCATTGTCTATTCAGGAAAGAATTAAACAGGAATATTATCGCGTGAAAGAATTGCTTGATGGAAAAGTTCCGACACGTATGGAACTTTTTACGAATATGGATGATAATATTTACGAATACTGTATGAAACACTCGAAGGAAAATCCGTTCAAACGATATATGGATTTCCTATATGAAATTCATGAGCTATCGGATGAAGAACTTCAGGTTTATAATGGAATAGGAAAAGAATTTCTGCAGTTGATTGAAACAACAGATATGCAGAAAGTATATAAGATGCCTATTTTATACGGCTTTTATAACGATGGTAATGTAAGGATGGCTGTAACGGAAGATGAAGTGATAGAAAGTTGGAAAAGATTTTTTAATCGAGGCACGAACTGGAAAGATTTTCCACAAGTAACTTCTTATGAAGAGTATCGAAGGATAACAGACAAACAGCATTTAAGCAAAGCCAAAAGTATGCCAATTAAGTTTTTAAAAGCTTCAGGTAAAGGCTTTTTTATAGATAAGGATGGCTATGCACTGGGAATTCGAGATGAATTGGCAGATGTAATTAAAGTTGATGCTTTTAAGAAGCAGATGAAAGATATTATCGAGTATCGTACGATGGAATATTATCGGAGACGGTATGTAGAGAAGTAATCAAAAGTATTATTTACAGAAGAAGTAACAGGGCGGATTGCGAGGTGTCTGACATGTTAAAAAACGTACTGATCGTGGTGGATGATATAGAAAAATCCATAGAGTTTTATAAGGACTTATTTGGACTGCAAGTGATTCTTAAGAATGAAGGTAATGTGATCTTATCGGAGGGACTTGTTTTGCAGGATGCCGACATATGGAGGAGAACATTGAATGAAACTTCTACACCATTCAATAACATGATGGAATTGTATTTTGAGGATTTTGATATAGATGGATTGCTTGCAAAATATGAATCTGGTAAGTATTTCGTCCGATATGCCACTGAACTAACAGAACTTGCAGGTGGGCAGAAGCTTGTAAGGCTGTATGATCCGAGTGGTAATCTCATCGAGGTTCGTACGCCATTTATGTGTAATTAAAGGAGAAGATATGCAGATTTTTGTTGATGCAGATGCCTGTCCGGTAGTCGGTATTGTTGAAAAAGTTGCAAAAGAGCACAGTATTCCGGTAACGTTGTTGTGTGATACCAATCATGTGTTATCTTCTGATTACAGTGAAGTGATCGTAGTTGGAGCCGGAGCAGATGCCGTGGATTATAAACTGATCAGCATTTGCCATAAAGGCGATATTGTTGTATCACAGGACTACGGTGTGGCTGCAATGGCACTTGGAAAGGGCGCATATGCGATTCATCAATCCGGGAAATGGTATACCAATGAGAATATTGACCAGATGCTTATGGAACGGCATCTGAATAAGAAAGCACGAAGGGCATCCGGAAAGAATCATTTAAAAGGACCACGAAAACGAACATCGGAGGATGATGAGCATTTTAGAGAATCCTTTGAGAAAATGATACATATGGCAATGGATAAGGAGAATTGATTTGAACATACAGATTTTTGGAACAAAGAAGTGCAATGATACAAAGAAAGCAGAACGTTTCTTTAAGGAACGTGGGATCAAGTTTCAGTTTATTGATATGAAAGAAAAGGGCATGAGCAAGGGCGAATTCAATTCGGTTGCCCAGGCAAATGGTGGACTGGAAAATATGATCAACTGGGAGGGCAAGGATAAGGATCTGCTTGCGCTCATTAAGCACATTGCAGAGGAAGATAAACTTGAGAAGGTGCTGGAAAATCCGCAGGTGATTAAGACACCGGTTGTCCGTAATGGAAAACAATCCACTCTTGGATATCAGCCGGATATCTGGAAGGCGTGGAAGTAAGATACAGGATGTTTTACCAGGGCGAAAGTAAGCACCATGAAAGCTGTGGCAGAACTGATTAAGATGAGAAAGATTTCCGGTCAGGATAAATAAGAATTAGAAACAGAACACAGGAGAATCGGGAGGTTATTAACAGTTAAATATAAATTATAAAATCATATAAGTACATGTTGAGTTTTATAAGATATTAGAGTGGAATATTATTGGAAGGAGTTGATGCTTTGAGTAAATATTATTCTATACATTAATTTTCAAAAATTATAGGCGTATCCGCCCAGACATTATGAAATTGGGATGCCAATGGAAAACTTCATCCGCATCATACTACAGTAAGCGGCTATAGATATTATTCTGACGAGCAACTCAACCAGGTAATAAATGTAAAGCCTAAAACTCGCATTACAATTGGATATTGTCGCGTTTCCAGCCATAAATAGAAAGATGATCTGGAACGACAGATTGATAATGTTAAGACATATCTTCTGGCAAAAGGATAGCCATTTGAGATAATAAGTGATATCGGTTCCGGAATTGATTATAAGAAAAAAGGACTCCAGGAATTGATCAGGCGAATATCTCAAAATCAGGTTGAAAAGGTTGTTGTTTTATATAAAGATCGGCTATTGTGATTTGGTTTTGAATTGATAGAATATATCGCTTCGCTTTATAATTGTGAGATTGAGATTATTGATAATACTGAAAAATCCGAACAGTAGGAACTTGTTGAAGATCTGGTTCAGATAATCACAGTATTCAGTTGCAAATTACAAGGAAAACGAGCGAATAAAGCCAAGAAACTTATCCGGGAATTGATACAGGAGAAAGTAGATGGTAAAAGCCATAAAAGTAATGTTAATACCAAATAATATACAGAAAACTAAGATGTTTCAGTACGCAGGTGCTTCAAGATTTGCTTATAACTGGGCTTTGGCAAGGGAAATAGAAAACTATGAAAAAGGCGGAAAATTCATTTCAGATGCAGAACTCAGAAAAGAATTTACAAAGCTTAGACATTCTGATGAATACGCATGGTTATTGGGTATTTCAAATAATGTAACCAAACAGGCAATCAAAGATGCCTGCACTGCTTATAAGAACTTTTTCAAAGGTTTGCAGAAATTCCCAAGATTCAAGTCAAAAAAGAGATCAATGCCGAAGTTCTATCAGGATAATATTAAGATACAATTCAGCAATACTCATGTTAAGTTTGAAGGATTTTCTTCGAGCAGGAAAAGAAATAAACAAAAACTAAATTGGGTAAGACTTGCAGAGCATGGTCGTATTCCTACAGATGCTAAATATATGAATCCGCGAATATCCTTTGACGGATTGAACTGGTGGATCAGCGTATGTGTGGAATTTCCTGATTGCATAGAAAAACTTAATGATGATGGAATTGGTATAGATCTAGGAATCAAAGATCTGGCTATTTGCTCTGATGGAGCTAAGTATAAGAACCTCAATAAAAGTCAGAAAGTAAAGAAACTAGAAAAACAGAAACGCAGATTACAGCGTAGTATCTCTCGCTCTTACGAGAAAAATAAGAAAGGAAAAAGTTACTGCAAAACAAATAATGTAATCAAAAAGGAAAAACTTTTATTAAAACGAAATCACAGATTAACAAATATCCGTAAGAACTATTTGAATCAGATTACATCTGAAATTGTAAGTCGAAAACCAAGATTTATTTGTATTGAAGATTTGAATGTTAGTGGAATGATGAAAAATAGACATTTATCAAAAGCAGTTCAGAATCAGGGGTTTTTTGAGTTTAGAAAGCAGCTTGAACACAAGTGCAGGGATAAAGGGATCCAGCTTATTGTGGCTGATCGGTTTTATCCATCATCAAAGCTTTGCAGTTGCTGTGGAAACATTAAAAAAGACTTGAAATTATCTGACAGAATTTATAAATGTGATTGTGGAAATGTCATTGATAGAGATTTTCAGGCATCTATAAATCTCAAGGCTTATGGAGAAAGAGTTGCAAGCTAACACTAAAACGTTAGTGCAAATATGTACGGGTACGTTAATCCGGAATTTACGCCTATGGAGAGTACAAGAACTTGTGAGTAGATAGATATTTATATCATCAAAAGCATACTCGTTGAAGTAGGAATGAAACATAGAAGTTTATAACTTTTTATAAGTTTTCAGTAACGGTGTAGAATGATGGAAAAGAAAAGAACCTATATTGCGATCGATCTTAAGTCATTCTATGCGTCTGTGGAATGTAAAGAACGAAATCGCGATCCTTTGACAACCAATCTTGTGGTTGCGGATAAAAGTAGAACAGAAAAAACGATCTGTCTTGCGGTATCGCCAGCATTAAAGTGTTATGGGATACCAGGAAGGGCTCGTTTATTTGAGGTTGTTCAAAAAGTAAAAGAAGCCAACAGCGCCCGCAGGTGGAAAGTGCCGAACAGAACTTTTATCGGAGCTTCTGATGACAGCACAGAATTAGATACCAATCCGGAACTGGAGATTGATTATATTGTTGCTCCTCCCCGGATGGCTCTCTATCTGGAATACAGCACTAGAATTTACAGTATTTATCTGAAATATATTGCGCCGGAAGATATTTTTCCGTATTCGATCGACGAAGTATTTATGGATGTAACAGATTATCTGTATACTTATAATATGACAGCAAGAGAACTTGCAATGACCATGATACAGGATGTGCTGAAAACGACAGGTATAACGGCAACTGCTGGAATCGGAACGAATATGTATCTGTGTAAGATTGCGATGGATATCGTGGCGAAGCACATTAAAGCAGATAAAGATGGTGTACGAATTGCAGAACTGGATGAAATGTCATACCGAAGGAAACTCTGGGGTCACAGACCACTTACTGATTTTTGGAGAGTAGGAAAAGGATATGCAAAGAAGCTGGAAGAATACGGGCTTTATACAATGGGAGATATTGCCAGATGTTCCATCGGAAAAGAAAATGAGTTATATAATGAAGACCTGTTATATAGGTTGTTTGGTGTTAATGCAGAGCTTCTGATCGACCATGCCTGGGGATATGAGCCCTGTACCATGGAAATGGTCAAGGCTTATAAGCCGGAAACGAACAGTGTTTGTTCCGGGCAGGTACTTCATTGCCCTTATGATTTTGAAAAAGCAAAATTAGTCGTCAAAGAGATGACGGACCAGATGGTTTTGGATTTGGTGGATAAGAAGCTTGTAACGGATCAGATCGTGTTGACGGTTGGTTATGATATTGAGAATCTGAACAATGCCGACAGGAGAAAGCAGTATCATGGAGAGGTTACGATCGACCGTTATGGAAGAAGAATTCCGAAACATGCACATGGAACGACCAATCTGAAACGACAGACTTCCTCAACCAAGATGATAACGGATGCAGTAATAGAGTTATATGACAGAATCGTTGACAGAAACCTGCTTGTCAGAAGAATCAATATCACAGCGAACAGGCTTGTGGATGAAAGTTCTGTCAAGAAAGAAGAAGTATATGAGCAGCTGGATCTTTTTACGGATTATGAGGCGCAAAGGAAAAAGCAGGAAGAGGAAGAGGCTGCGCTGGATCGCGAAAAACGTATGCAGGAAGCAATGCTCAGTATTAAAAAGAAATTTGGAAAAAACGCTGTACTGAAGGGGATGAATCTTCAGGAAGGTGCAACCGCCAGGGACAGAAATGAACAGATTGGCGGTCATAAGGCGTAAAGGAGTTGAAAGCGGATGAAAAATAATTCTTATGACGATATCATTAATTTACCGCATCCGGTCTCTAAGAATCATCCGCAAATGCCACTTCGGGATCGGGCAGCGCAATTTGCTCCTTTTGCAGCCTTGACCGGGCATGATGCTGCGATAAAAGAAACAGCAAGATTAACAGATGAAAGATTGGAACTGAGTGAGGAAGTGATTGCTCAGCTGAACGAAAAAATCAACATAATCAGAAATAATATCGGTATAGAACAGAATGTATCGATAACTTATTTTATTCCCGATGCAAAAAAAGCAGGCGGCTCCTATGTTGTGTGTTCTGGTGTTGTAAAAAAGGTAGACGAATACGAGCATGCTATAATCATGACGGATCAAACGGTCATTCCAGTCGAACAGATAAGTGATATTAAATGTGAAGAGTGGTAAATGTGAAAAATGTTTCACTGGTGTTG
Source organism: Blautia sp. DFI.9.10 (assembly GCF_024461705.1). Lineage (NCBI taxonomy): Bacteria > Bacillati > Bacillota > Clostridia > Lachnospirales > Lachnospiraceae > Blautia > Blautia sp. DFI.9.10. Next base: position 46,918 of record NZ_JANGAA010000011.1, on the reverse strand, counting down.
ATTTACTGTTTATAGTATTTCGCAACATCGTTTTTGAATTTTTCAAAAAGAGGATAATAAATATTTATAATGTCCTGAAATTTCTCTGCGGCGAAAGTACCATCGTAATCATGAGACAAATGATTTCTGGATTTCAGCATTTGCAGCCAGGTGTCATCATCAATAATACCATTGGTAAATGCCTGTTGCAGAGTTTCGCGTGGAGAGCCAACTGCAAAATTAAGAATTCCCATTTTTTTGATCAGGATATCTTTCATAACTTTCCAGGAGATGTCGAAAGTAAGACTGAAATTGAGAACAGTTCCCTCGAGAACAAAATCGGTCTTGGGGTCGGCTGTTTTGCTTTTTGCAAGATTGGAGAGACTTTTACAGAAAGTGTTATAGCGGTTAATAAATTTGTTTTCCATATTTTTTTATATCCTCCAATAAATACTCATTTTTTATATTGTCAAAGTCAAAAATATCAATTTTCCTTAGCGTTTCAATCTGCTGAAGATCATCTTCTAACTGCATTAGATTATTACAGCCGTATACTACAAAATCAATATCACTGGTGGGGGTCGCAGTGCCTGTGGCGAAGGAACCGAATAAATCAAGGCGCTTTACATTATTTTTTTTGCAAATCATGGTTACTTTTTCGATGATTTCGGAAATTGGCATTACGTTCATGATCCACTCATGTCCTCCTTTACTTGGAAAATTCTGATAAAAATATGATAGCAGTTTCTATAGATTAATTCAACTTTAAAGACACTGACTGCGGTTGGGGTTATTCTATAGTCGTAATCCTTTCGTGGTGTTATGGATTATTTTAATTTTTCTTTTTCGGCATTTAAGAGTTCAAGATTGAGCCCTTGTTCTCCAGCTGTTTTATCTACCCAAAGATTCAAAGAGTCTATGGCTAAAGAAATTTCATCAAGTTTTTTACTGATATAAGCAAAATCTTTCATTTCATCATCACTGATCTTACCGTCACGGGCAATCTGGATCAGACGACCGGTAAGAGGATTGATTTCATTTAAACTGGCAATTGTCTCCAAAATGATATTTGACAGATCGGTCATTTCTATTTCTGGAACATAACGATAGCCGATTTCGCATTTGTGAGAGCAATAATAATTGCAAAGATCTGGTCTTTTATAGGCATCTGCCATCTGGAGGATATCATAAGGCGTAGGTTCTTGTGTTTCATATTCAAATTTTTCAATTTTTGAATCAGAGACAGCATCCATTTTTTCACTGGCTTCTGCTCTTGTAAGTCCTGCCGCTTCTCGGCAAAGCTGGTAAATTGTTTTGTTTTCCCTGGTGGATTGTTTACCCATGAGAATTTCCTCCTCGTATATCGCTAAACTTGCGGATTATTTATGTTCCAGGCCGCATGTTGAGCATGTATTTCTTATATGAATTTTATTATACATAAATTATGAACTAACAACAAGTAATAGACTTTGTAAAATTACCTATTTTATAAAGCATTTCACGGGAATTTTTTACAATTAAATAATCCATTCCAAGGAAAAGCCAGCCCAGCTATTCATTGGAAAGACCATAGAAAAGACAGGTTCAGATACACTGATTAACCTCAGTATGTCCGGAACTGTTTTTTTGTTGCTATCGTTACTTTCGGGTGTCTTTGCCACGCTTGCTTCCTGGAGATTTCAATGACAACCCCTCTCCCATAAGGTATAATAAAGCAGAGTATTTTGTTTTGCTCACCACGAAACGAGAGGGAGATCTACATTAATGGATGCGAATGTGATCAATGAATTGAAAAGCGGCTTAAATGCCGCTTATATAAATGGTTCTGTGGCAGCAAATCTGGCGTATAAGCCAGTATTTGTGTCGAATAATCCGGAAGATGGGAAGAAAGTTATTTCATCTGTGGAGGATGAATTGCTGCGCTGTGATCAGTTTCAGATCAGTGTTGCATTTATCACGATGGGTGGTGTGACACCGCTCCTGCAGACGTTAAAAGGGCTTGAGGAAAAGGGCATTAAAGGACAGATTCTTACGACCAATTATCTGAATTTCAGCGAACCGAGAGCACTTGAGAAACTCAATGGATTGAAAAACATTACGTTGAAAATGTATGACGTGCATCAGAACTTAGAAGTAGGAGATATGGTGCAGGAGAGGGTGATACGGAGAGATACGAATATGAGTGCCCTTGCGGGAAAGGAAAAATCATAGAAGAACATGATAATATTCCTGGATTTCGTGATCATGATGTTTGGATAAGTTGTGATGAATGTTCCAAAATATACATTGGATACTTCAAAAGGAGTTCGCGGTTGGGAATTAGTGGAGAAAGAATAAATATGGGAAGATTAAAAAGCTGGATCCTAACGACATTTTATAAAAATGAGCTGCTTGCGATACAAAAAGAATATGAACGTAAGGTAAAGGAAATTAACTATGAAGCTCAAAAGAAAACGAAGCTGATTGATACAGTTCATAGAGTGTTTCGTGAACCTAATCATGTGATTATTGGAGTAGAAACTAATAAAATGGGGGATGAGGTTCTTGTTGTTCAGTGGATACATAGCAATGATATATGGATTATGCTATACAACGACAAATATAAAGCCTGTAGCAATCATCCTAGAATTATGGCTACTTATGAGAAGCCTTACGGAGAAGCTGAGTATATTCATATAGATGATATTATGGTAGAAGATAAAGAGATAGGTAATGGATCAATCCTTATGGAATATTTCCTTAAATACTGTAAAACGACGCCAGCAAAATATATATCGGGTAGTTTATCGTCTGTAGATTCAGATCATTTTGATAGATCAGAACATTATTATCAAAAGCATGGATTTAAAGTTGAATTTTATGAAGGGCGAAAATCCGGTAGTATTAGGTATGACATGAATGACAAGAAAACAAGGAATAAATTATAATATTGATACAAGAACGTATGTTCGATATAATAACTCTAGGATCGCCAAATTATCACAACTAAAAACATATCTCTACCTTTCGGGAATACCCCTCATTTCAGGTATATCCTGTCAAGAAAGATGAAGATATTGTTTTATGACTTTGGTTTCCTGAGGCCACACAGTTCAGAAAGTGTATCTTTTTTAGAATTCCTTTTTGTAGATACTTTCTGATTTTTTTCACCTTAGAGGGTGGCTAAGGCTGTCATTTCCTGTTCCGTAGTTATATCAAGATATACCATCGTTGTTTCTACGGAGGAATGACCGAGAAGAAATGAAATCTGAATACTACGATGACATTTTGAACGGGAACATGAGCTTCTCATCCTCATGTGCTCAATCAGGGTATCCGTATTGTTTTGTAAATAAGTTACATCTATAATGCTTTTTTCAGAAATTGTAGGAAACATTATAAATGAATATGATGGTAGGCAACATATAAATGCAAACAATATCTCCACCTTTTTTATCTGGAAGTGTGTTAAACACAGGATAATTCAAAAAAAGTGTTGATATGTTTTGGGTTGTGATAATTTGATAAATTTTAGAAAAGGTTACAGATTGACACCTGCTGTCAACCAAAGTTACAATTCATAGTGTTGAGAGCGCTTATCAATGAACTTATGATAAGAAAGGATACAATTTTATGAATGGATTAAAATTTATAAGAACAAGATGCAATATATCTTTAAATGAGTTGGCAGATATTTTGGATGTAAGTCGACAGCAGGTAAGTGCCTGGGAAAACGGTGTAAAGCCTATTTCTCAGAAAAGATTAAACCAGTTATCGAAGTATTTTGGTGTTGACGAAAAATATTTTCTGGATATATCAGAAGATGATAAAGAGTTTATTGTTTCCAAAGCTCTATATCGCCGTCAGGACAATGAAAAAGAGATATATTGTTTTGTAAAACAGGGAGAGATGGAAGATGATTTCAAGTATAGACCGTTTTCGTATCCTAATTTTGAGGAATCATTAGATGAACAAATGATTCGTGCGAAGAAAAAGAACAAAGATACAATAGAAGGAATACAGGAAGCAATGAGGTATTTTGGCAAGCCAGATAAGATTATTGAGGAGATTTCTGCAATTAATCGCGGCTGTAAGGTTTATGATGCACTTACAAAGTATTTGAGACAAATGCCAAATGAGGCTCCGGGAACAATTATTTTGTATTATAATATGGTCAGAAATGTTCTTTTTTCGCTTCTGATTGCCAATGGACTGATGAGTAAGGAAGAACTTGAAAAAGAATTTGAGCATAATATTGGAAGTAAATTGTATGATGATATGGAATGGATCTATGAACAAGCTGATATTTTCAAAAAGAGATATGATTATAAAGTGAAACTGGTTGAAGAACAAAGGATTAAATTCCAAAAAGAGGAATAGAAAATAAAAAGTGAAAAAACAGGTACCTCAATGAGTAGAATTGAAAATACAAGATTAATATCCGCAGTTTATTGTGACTGTAAAAAGTGTTTTCATTCTGTAAATAAAAATGGAATGCTATATTGTAAATATTATGATCTTTTTTCACCTAAAAAGAAAAAATGCGCCAGATATTCGTTCCTTGATAAAGGGAAAAAGAAAAGAATATCGCCGAAAGAGAAACCCAAAAGAGTAAAAAAGGAACCTACGTTTCCATGGGAAACCCCGTAAAATGTATCTGATAATTTGCAGAAAGAGTAAAAAATGGAAGATAAATCAGTGGTAGCTCAAAGATCGATTAGATATTTGGATGATAAAGTTTCTTTGTTAAAGAGAAATCAAAGCTGATGGAGGATAATCGTTATGATCAGAAAGATGCAGAACATAGATATTAATAGAGTTGCTGACATATGGTTGAAAACCAATTTAAAAGCGCATGATTTTATTCCTGAGCAATATTGGACAAGTAATTATGAATTAGTGAAAGAAATGATGTCACAAGCGGAAGTCTATGTGTATGAAGATGATAAAATGATTCAGGGGTTTGTCGGATTAAGTAACGAATACATGGAAGGTATTTTTGTTTCTGATGAAATGCAGTCATGTGGTATAGGTAAACTTTTATTAGAGTATATCAAGAATAAAAAAGTTAGATTGCGATTAAACGTATACCAGAAGAATGCCAGAGCCATCTCTTTTTACCAAAGAGAAGGGTTCGATATTCAATGCGAAGGATTCGATGATGCTACTGGTGAAAAAGAATACACAATGTTGTGGCAACAGAAATAGAAAGCGGATTTTTGGGGAGGATTTTATATGGAGTTTAACAATAAGGTAGTGATTGTGACGGGAGGCGCGCAGGGCATTGGAAAGACCATTGCAGAGGAATTGCCTTTATGAAAAAAGCATAAATATAATGACAACACCCAAAAGAAAGGAAGAAGTAATCATGTATAAAAAATTAATGACATGCCTGGAAAGCGTAAGAAAGAAAATTGATTTCAAACCAGAAGTTGCACTGATCCTTGGATCCGGACTTGGAGATTTTGCAGATGGAATTCAGATTGAACAGACCATCGACTATACGGACATCGAGGGATTTCCGGTTTCTACTGTAAAAGGACATAAGGGACGTTTTGTGTTTGGGTATGTGGAGAAAACACCGGTTGTAATCATGCAGGGACGTGTTCATTATTATGAAGGATACGCAATGTCAGATGTTGTTCTTCCAACGCGTCTTATGGGAATGCTCGGTGCGAAAAAAATCCTTCTCACTAATGCTGCAGGAGGAGCTAATCCTTCCTATAAACCGGGAGATTTCATGATGATCACAGATCACATTACAACGGGAGTTCCAAGCCCTCTGATAGGACCGAACATGGATGAGCTGGGAACCAGATTTCCGGATATGAGTGAGGTATACAGCCGCCGTCTTCAGGATGTGATCCGCAAATGTGCAAAAGAATGTGACATCAAACTTCAGGAAGGTGTTTATGTACAGTTTACAGGACCGAATTATGAGACTCCTGCAGAAGTAAGACTTGCACAGAGATGGGGTGGAGATGCAGTTGGAATGAGCACCGCATGCGAAGCTATGGCTGCCCGACACATGGGAATGGAAATCTGTGGAATTTCCTGTATCACAAATATGGCAGCAGGAATTTCCCAAAAAGAGCTTAACCATAAAGAAGTGCAGGAAACAGCAGACCGCGTAGCGAAATCCTTCAAGGAATTAGTAACAAAAGTTGTTGTAAATATGTAAGATCCATAAGTAAGACAGCAGAAAGGAGACAAAAATTATGAAGAAATATAAGAGAATATTTACTATTGTAATAGACTCCTTTGGGGCAGGAGAAATGCCGGACGCAGCCCAGTACGGGGATGAAGGAACAGATACTATGGGACATATTTCCCAGAATGTAGATGAATTTACGATTCCAAACCTTCAGAAGCTTGGAATTGCAAATCTTCATCCGTTGAAACAGGTTGCAGCAGTGGAGCGACCAATGGGTTATTATACATTTTTAAAAGAAGCCAGTACCGGAAAAGATACTATGACAGGACACTGGGAAATGATGGGGCTTCACATCACAAAACCGTTTAAGACTTTTACAGAGACCGGATTTCCAAAAGAGCTGATCGATGAGCTTGAGAAGAGAACGGGACATAAAGTAATTGGAAACAAGAGCTCCAGCGGAACAGAGATCCTGGATGAACTGGCTGAGGAAGAAATCGCTACCGGTCATATGATCGTTTACACATCTGCTGATTCTGTATTGCAGATCTGCGGAAACGAGGAGACTTTCGGACTGGATGAACTGTATCGCTGCTGTGAGATCGCCCGTGATATCACCATGAGGGATGAGTGGAAAGTCGGACGTGTTATTGCAAGACCTTACCTTGGCAAGAAAAAAGGTGAGTTCAAACGTACCAGCAACCGCCATGATTATGCACTGAAGCCTTACGGAAAAACTGCGCTTAATGCATTGAAGGATGCAGGTTATGATGTGATCTCCGTTGGAAAGATTTTTGATATTTTTGACGGCGAGGGACTGACAGAGTCCAATAAGTCAAAAAGCTCTGTTCATGGAATGGAGCAGACAATTGACATTGCGAAAAGAGAGTTTGAGGGGCTTTGTTTTGTAAATCTTGTAGATTTCGATGCTCTTTGGGGACATCGACGCAATGTAAAGGGATACGCAGAGGAACTTGAAAGATTTGATGTAAAACTTGGTGAACTTCTTAATGAGCTTCGTGAGGATGACCTTCTGATCATTACAGCTGACCACGGAAATGATCCGACACATACAGGAACTGATCACACAAGAGAAAAAGTACCATTTTTTGCTTATTCCCCATCTATGGGGGGATACGGAAAACTGGAAGATCAGAATACTTTTGCAGTAATCGGTGCAACGATCGCAGATAATTTTGAAGTTAAGATGCCGGAGGGAACAATTGGAAGTTCTCTTCTGGATGAACTGAAGTAAAAGGAACGTAAAATGGATAAAAAAGATATATTAAAAAAGGTGGATCACACATTACTTGGACAGACTGCAACATGGGATGATATTCGAGGAATCCTGGATGATGCCATGAAATATGAGGCTGCATCTGCATGTATTCCGGCTGCTTATGTAAAACAGGCAGCGGAATATGTAGCGGGAAAACTTCCGATTTGTACAGTGATCGGTTTCCCGAACGGATATAATACAACTGCTGTAAAGGTATTTGAGACGAAAGACGCCATTGCAAATGGTGCTTCAGAAATCGATATGGTTATTAACATCGGATTTTTAAAGGATGGAAAATATGAGGAAGTAGAGAATGAGATTCGTGCGATCCATGAAGCTTGTGATGGAAGAATCCTCAAAGTCATCATTGAGACATGCCTTCTTACCGAAGAAGAGAAAATTAAAATGTGTGAGATCGTTACAAATGCAGGAGCAGAATTTATCAAAACTTCTACCGGATTTTCTACAGCGGGAGCAACTTTTGCAGATGTAGAGCTGATGAAGAAATATATTGGAAAAAATGTAAAAGTTAAGGCAGCAGGTGGAATTTCATCCTTCGATGATGCAGAAAAATTTATCAGTCTTGGCGCAGAGCGTCTTGGAACAAGCCGTCTTATTAAGATCCTGAAAAATACGGACACTGGTGCAGGATATTAACACTGTGAAAGAGGACTGTCAAAGACAGGATTATACATGAATTATGAACTAACAACAAGTAATAGAATTTGTAAAAGTATCATTTCACATTTTTCTACCAGCTGTGGATAAAGGATGGACGGAATCTAAAAAATACGATAAAATCTGTATTAGAAATGCTGTTGTCGTGAAATTTACAAACGCTCGAAAAAGGAAAAATAAACATGGCAAAGAAAGATTTGCTATCCGGTACCGGCGTTAATTTATATAGGTGATATTATGAAAATTACTTACATTAACCACAGTGGATTTTTGGTTGAGACCAGAGACTGCTACTATATTTTTGATTATTACAAGGGTGAATTACCGAATCTTGACAAGGAGAAAGAAGTGATCGTTTTTTGCAGTCACTTCCATAAGGATCATTTTAACCCACAAATTTTTGGGATCCTTGATGATATGGGAATGACTTATCAGGCAATCCTGGCGAATGATATACGAAAAAGGAATCATTTGTCGGATATGAAGATCACATATGTTTATCATGATCAAGCTTATAGTTTGGATAATGAAACCAAAGTTGATACATTGCTATCTAACGATAGTGGTGTCGCATTTATTGTCAAAACAAAGGAAGGTACCATTTATCATGCCGGTGATTTAAACGACTGGTATTGGGATGGTGGGTCGAAAGCTGATAACCAGAGACTTACTTCAGCATATCGCGCGGCGATCAGGAAAATCAAGGGTATGCATTTTGACGCTGCATTTGTTCCCTTGGATCCGAGACAGGGAGATCACTATGCTGACGGGATCCTGTATTTCCTTAAAAATGTAGATTGCAATGTCATTTTTCCAATGCATTACTGGAATGATGCCAATGTAATTAAGCGGTTTATTACTGAATATCCGCAATATAAGTCACGCATTAGAAACACAGAATGTACAAAAGGAGAAGAAATTTCATCGTAGACCCAGATGGCTACTGGCTTGAGATTCTGCCGTAAAGCGGATGTATGTTGGTGATCTTTTATGGATCAGAGCATTTTATTCTGTGGTCATTTGTAATGAATTATGAGTAGAAGGAGACGGGCATGGAGCACTTACGTTGTGTAGTTGAGAGAATTACATATCAGAATGCCGACAATGGCTACACGGTTCTGAAATGTGCGGTGAAGAATTACAGTGATCTTGTCACAGTAGTTGGCACGATGCCGGATACCCATGTTGGTTCTGTGCTGTCTCTGGAAGGTATGTGGAAGATGGATGCCAAATATGGGCGGCAGTTTTTGGTGGAGAAATTTGAAGAGACACTTCCTGCCACAGTATATGGAATCGAAAAATATCTTGGTTCCGGTCTGGTGAAGGGCGTTGGTCCAAAGTTTGCAAAAAGAATTGTGGAAAAATTCGGGAAGGATACACTGGATGTTATTGAAGAGACACCAGATGAACTGCTCAAAGTATCAGGTATAGGAAAAGTACGTGTAGACCGGATCAAAACAAGCTGGCAGGAGCAGAAAGAGATCAAGAATATCATGCTTTTTCTGCAGAGTCATGAGGTCAGCACCTCTCATGCGACAAAGATTTTCAAGACGTATGGAAGTGAGAGCATTGCGATCGTAAAGGAGAACCCATACCGGCTTGCAGATGACATCTGGGGAATTGGATTTAAGACAGCGGATTCCATTGCACAGAAGATGGGGATTGACAAAGGCAAATTTGTCCGTCTGCGCAGTGGCATTTTTTATACATTGAATAAGCTGGCAGAAGCAGGTCATTGTTATACAACAAGAGAACAGCTGACTGGAAGGGCAAAGGAACTTCTGGAAGTGGAAGAACCGGAGCTGGAGATCACCTTGGATGAGATGATCCGCACGAATGATGTGATCAGAGATGAAGCAGAAGATCGGGAAGCAATTTATCTGCCCCCATATTATTTTTCAGAAAGTGGCTGTGCAAAGCGGCTGCTTCGGTTGATGTCCTGTGGAAAGAAGAAATCTGAGGATACGGAAGAAATATTGGAGAAAGTAGCAGCTTCATCAGAAATTACTTATGACGAGATTCAGTGGCAGGCGGTAAAGACAGCGGTTTCCTCTAAGGTCATGGTGCTGACCGGTGGACCTGGAACCGGAAAGACTACAACAACTCTGGGAATTATTTCTGCATATAAGCAGGCTGGATGTCAGATCATTCTTGCTGCACCGACTGGAAGAGCAGCAAAGAGAATGTCAGAAGCAACTGGAATGGAAGCAAAAACGATTCACCGGTTATTGGAATATAAACCTCCGGAAGGCTATCAGAAAAATGAAGAGCATCCGCTGGAAGGAGATGTGCTGATACTGGATGAATGTTCCATGATCGATATTATGCTGATGTATAATCTTTTAAAAGCATTGCCGCAGCAGATGTCTCTGATTCTGGTAGGCGACATTGATCAGCTACCAAGTGTCGGAGCGGGCAATGTTCTCAGAGATATTATTGATTCCGGATGTGTTCCTGTAGTTCGTCTGACACGGATTTTCCGTCAGGCACAGGGAAGTCGGATCATCATGAATGCACACCGGATCAATAGAGGGGAAGGCATTGATATGAGAGGCGGGAAAGATGCCGACTTTTTCTTTGCCACCAAAGAGAGTAATCAGGAAGTGGTGGATACTATCATCCAATATTGTAAGACGAACCTGCCGAGATACTATCATGTAGATCCACTGCAGGATATTCAGGTGCTGACTCCGATGCAGAGAGGCGAATGTGGGGCAGTAAATCTGAACCAGGTGCTGCAGGAAGCCATGAATCCGTCAAAGATCTTTCTGCGGAGAGGCGGCACACAGTACCGGCTGAAGGATAAGGTGATGCAGATCCGGAATGATTACGATAAGGAAGTATTTAACGGAGATATTGGGACTATCACAAAAGTTGACGTGGAAGAACGGGAACTGACAGTTCTGTTTGATGAACGGGAAGTAATTTATGATGTGACAGAGCTGGACGAACTGGCGCTTGCCTATGCAGTGACGATCCACAAATCCCAGGGAAGCGAATATCCAATCGTTGTCATGCCATTTACTATGAGTCATTTTGTCATGCTGCAGAGAAATCTCCTTTATACAGGTGTGACCAGGGCGAAAAAGATCCTGGTACTTGTCGGAGAGAAGAAAGCTGTGTATTATGCGATAAAAAATGAAACGACAACTGGCAGAAATACATGTCTGGCAAGACGTCTGCAGCCGGACAGCAAAGAAGCACAGGAAGTGAAGGCACAGCTTTTGAAAGAAGCAGTAGACGAGACCGCAAATGAGAATGGAAGCGACAGTAAGAAGATGATCGTCTATAAGGGCAGCATCCAGCCTTCTATGGTATGTGAGACACCGGCAGTTTATAAGGGAAATCTCTGGAAACGCCTGTCGCAGTCAAAGTTCAGAAGCAGTTTTTCCCTGAAGGCAAACGATCGGAGTTATGTATCAGAAAAGGGAATGGAGAAAGTACGTGAGCATGCCTGTGATTTTATCAGAAAGCGTCTTGCACCGGCAGAAATACCAAATGATGGAAAACAGACACCGATGAGAGGGCATCCGGTTTTTGTAGCCCAGCATGCCACAGCTACCTGTTGCAGGGGATGTCTGGAAAAATGGCATCGTATTCCGAAAGGACGGGAATTGACAGAAGCGGAGCAGGAATATATTGTAAATGTGATCATGGAATGGATCGGTCGGGAAATTCATTGAGAGAACGTCTCGGCTTTGGGGGCTGATTTTTATAGCCGTAATCCTTTAATATCTTTAATACGTGATAAGATCGTATTGCAGCTGCAGCTGATAACGCCGGGCAGTGTAGCAATAAGTGAAATTATGAAACCTGTGGAGGAATAGGATAATGTCAAAAGATGAATATTTGATCACAGATGCGCCTCTTAAAGCGCTGACGGTTTTTGCAATGCCAATGATTTTGGGCAGCTTTTTTCAGCAAATATACAATATGGCTGACTCTATCATCGTCGGCCAATTTGTTGGTTCCTCCGCACTTGCAGCTGTCGGGGCCTGTGCAGCGCTGACCAATGTTTTTATTTGTGTGGCACTGGGGGCAGGTGTCGGTGCCGGTGTGCTGGTGAGCCGCTATTTCGGTGCCAGGGAGTATGGAAAAATGAAGACCATCGTGTCAACATCCTTGTTTAGCTTTTTAATTCTAAGTATAGTCCTTGGGGTTTTTGGATTTTGCTTTTCCCACTGGATGATGAGTGTGTTACAAACCCCTGGCGATATACTGGATGATGCAGTGTTATATCTGCGGGTCTATTTTGTGGGATTTCCGTTTCTGTTTATGTATAACATTCTTTCCAATATGTTTACTTCCATAGGCGAATCAAAAATCCCGCTGGGGCTCCTGATATTTTCGTCAATCTTAAATATTTTTATGGATCTCTGGATGGTGGCCGGACTTGGTCTCGGTGTGTTTGGTGCAGCCCTTGCGACTCTTATAGCACAGGGAATTTCTGCGGTGTTTTCACTTTTGCTTTTCCTTAGCCGGATGCGTCGATATAAAAGTCGCTTTGACTGGTTTGACAGGCAGGAGTTACATTCCATGCTTCAAATTGCTGTACCTTCGGTTCTTCAGCAGTCTACAGTGTCCATTGGTATGATGATCGTACAGGCTGTTGTAAATCCCTTCGGTACACAGGCACTTGCGGGGTATGCGGCGACGATGCGGGTAGAGAATGTTTTTTCATTGATTTTTGTATCCATTGGCAATGCGGTTTCCCCATATGTTTCCCAGAATCTTGGCGCAAAGAAAATTGAACGGATCAAAAAAGGATATCACGCTGCACTGGTGTTAGATGTATGTTTTGCAGTTCTTGCTTTTATAGTCATTGAAACACTGCACACGCAGATTTCCTCGCTATTCCTTGGTAAAGATGGAACTGCCCTGGCCTATCAGGTATCCGAGGGTTATATGAGATGGCTTGGTTACTTCTTCATCTTTATGGGAATCAAAATGGCAACCGATGGGGTTCTTCGTGGTCTTGGGATCATGCGCCCGTTCCTCATTGCAAATATGGTGAACCTGGCGATCCGCCTGTCTGTTGCTTTGATCTGTGCACCGCGTTTTGGCATTGTATTTGTCTGGCTTGCTGTACCAGCCGGTTGGTTTGCAAACTTTTTAATATCCTATGTGGATCTTCGGAGATCATGGCCGACTGATAGCAGCACGGAAGAAGGGGATTACAGTTTGTAATATCCTGGCATACAGCACAGAACGTGTGGCACGTACTGCGATCATGATGATATTAAATCTGAGTTTTGCAATGCGGGTACAGATGAAGATGCTGGCATGCGGAAATCATGACAATTTTACCAGAAATCTTCAGGTTCCGCTCAATGCTGTATCAGGTCTATAGTATCTGGCAGCAAAGTGATGATACAGCTTCCGGGTTTGCAGAGTGAAAAAAATATAATTACAATCAATAAGTCAGTGCTTTGATATCTTCTTCCGATACAGCAGGAATAACATAAACAATAGAATTACTGGAAAAATAAGTCCGAATCCCATGCCGATCTTAATATTATTTCCAGCATTCTGAGTGATACGACCAACAATTCCAGGTCCAATGCTGCCACCTAAATCTCCTGCCATGGCAAGAAGAGAGAACATAGCCGTTCCACCTGTTGGAAAAGTTTTTGAGGAAATACTGATGGTTCCAGGCCACATGATTCCAACTGAAAATCCACATGCAATACAACCGATCAGTCCGATGATCGGGTTGGATGACAAAGCAGTAAGCAGATAACAGACAACGCATAATATGCCTGAACCACTCATAAACTTCATTAAATCTAACTGCTCTCCATATTTACCAAAAATTATACGGCTGATTCCCATTGTTACTGCAAACATACATGGACCTGTTAGATCTCCCAGAGCTTTTGATAATCCCAGAGCTGATTCTGCATAAGCAGATGCCCATTGAGCCATTGCAAGTTCAGAAGCTCCGGAACAGATCATCAGACATATTGCAACCCAGAAAAATGGCTTGGAAAACAGATCTTTAATTTCCATTCCAGAACCATTGTCAACCAGAGATTCAATGGGACAGGTCATGAAGTTATAAGTATTAATTGCAGGAATGATTGCCCATATTACGGCGAGCCACTTCCAACTGTCTATTCCAAATATCAGGAAAAATAAGCTGGAAATCAAAATTGTCCCAACAGCTCCCCAACAGTAAAACGAATGGAGCAGACTCATAGTTGCTTCTTTGTTTTCAAACGGACAGGCCTCGATAATAGGACTGCAAAGTACTTCTATTAAACCGCTTCCGATGGCATAAACAATAACACTACATATAATTCCAATAAAAGGATCAGGTAAAAAATCAGGTAAAAATGCCAGTCCAAGCAGACCCAATGCAGCAAATATTTCTGATGCAACAATGCACACACGATATCCGATATGATCTACGAATTTGGCACAGAACAGATCAACCAGAAGCTGTGTGAAAAAGAAGAAAGTGGATATCAGAGCAATGTTACCGAGAGAAATATGGTAGTCACTATGAAATTTCAAAAAAAGAAGCGGTGCGAAGTTTGCCGCAATAGCCTGTGTGATAAATCCCATATAACAGGCTATTTTTGTCTTATGGTAGTTAGTTTTTTTTACAGCATTCATTTTTTATTTTCCTCTCCGAATGTTTTTAACAGTTTTATGTTCAATCTTCACATTCATCAATACTTTCACAAAAAAGTCTGTTCTGGGTGGTGCGGTTATTTCAATTTTGTCGCCCTCAATGTTGATCTCACTTTCATTCATCCATTTAAAAATCATAAGAATACCTCTTTTCTTTTTTTACTTGATTATATAGCAAATATCAGATATATACATTGAATTAAATTATAGAAATACTGTATAATATCGTAAAAAAGAAAGAACGTGATATGGGATGGATTATAATAAAATACTTACAGACGAGGAGTTCATGGAAATTAAACAGCATGGAAGCAGTGATTATCCGTTCCAGTATTATTATGATAATCTGGAATTGTTTGATTTTCATTGTATTGAGTGGCACTGGCACAGAGAATTTGAGTTTTTATATGTCGAGTCCGGACAAGTTACATGCGGAATAGGAGAAAAACAGATTATATTGTCAGAAGGAGAAGCAATTTTTATTAATTCTAAAATATTGCACCGCTTTTACGCATCATCAGGTGGTATCATTCCTAACTTTGTATGTATGCCGGAATTTATTGCACCGGAGAACAGCCTGATCTATAAGAAATATATTTTGCCAATCATTTCATCGAATATATATTTCCAGCGTTTTCAGCCTGATGAACTATGGCAAACAAAGATTATACAAACTATGATAAAAATAATGGAAATACAGAGGAATGAGAAAATAAGAGAACTTGCTACTTTGGCATTGCTGCAGGATTTATGGCTGACTTTTTATGAAAATGTAAAGTTATCTGATAAAGGAGATGTACAGACAGTGGATGAAGTTGCACAGAAAAGAGTGCAGTTGATCATGCAATATATACATGAAAACTATAATCGCAATTTGTCTCTGGATGAAATTGCTTCGCATATAGGAATCAGCAAAAGTACTGCACTTAATTTGTTCCACCGTTTTTTACATACTACACCGGTTAATTATCTGATAGGATATCGACTTCAGGCAGCTTCCTGGTTATTGAAAAATACGAATAAAAAAGTAAAAACGATCGCTTATGAAAGCGGATTTCATAACGTTGATTATTTTTGCAGATTGTTTAAAAAACGTTATCATTTAACTCCATCAGAATATCGCTGCACATGTTTAAAAGTGTTGTCGGCTGATCCGAGTCTTCAGACCTGTAAATAAAGCCGATGCAGGACTTTTGGAATCCTGTATCGGCTTTGTTGATTTTGTAAAGGCTTTGAAAAATTTACTTTTACTGGTTCATCAGTGCTTTGATATCTTCTTCCGGTGTGGTGATAGGTGCAATACCATAATTTTCAACCAGAAAGTTCAGAATATTAGGAGAAAGGAACGCCGGAAGAGAAGGACCAAGACGGATATTTTTGATACCCAGATGCAGGAGGGTTAACAGGATACAGACTGCTTTCTGTTCATACCAGGAGAGTACGAAGGAAAGCGGAAGCTCATTTACAGAACATCCAAATGCATCTGCAAGTGCCACAGCAACCTGGATCGCACCATAAGCATCATTACACTGACCCATATCCATCAGTCGTGGAAGACCACCGATCTCTCCCAGATCGAGATCATTGAAACGGAATTTTCCACATGCCAGGGTGAGAACGATACTGTCAGAAGGTGTCTGCTTTACAAATTCCGTATAATAGTTTCGACCTGGTTTGGCACCATCACAGCCGGCAACCAGGAAGAAATGGCGGATCGCACCTGATTTTACAGCCTCTACTACAGTACCTGCATGGGACAGGATGGCTGCATGACCAAAACCGGTTGTCACTTTTTTTCCGCCGTTGATACCGGAGAACATACGATCTTCTTTGTAACCGCCCAGCTCCAGTGCTTTTTCAATAAGCGGTGTGAAATCTTTCTTCTCGTCAATATGGACAGCTCCCGGGAAGGCAACCACTTCTGTTGTAAATACTCTGTCAGCGTAGCTGCTTTTTGGAGGCATCAGACAGTTGGTAGTGTAGAGGATCGGGGCCGGAAGATGGTCAAATTCTTTCTGCTGATTCTGCCATGCAGTTCCGAAATTGCCTTTCAGGTGAGCGTATTTCTTTAAGAATGGATAGGCATGGGCAGGGAGCATTTCACCATGTGTATAGATATTGATTCCTTTTCCCTCAGTCTGTTCAAGCAAAAGCTGCAGATCTTTCAGATCATGTCCGGTCACGACAATAAAAGGCCCTTTTTCTACCGTAAGTGTAACATCAGTTGGCTCTGGTGTTCCATAGGTTTCTGTATTTGCCTTATCAAGAAGTGCCATGCACTTCAGATTGATCTCTCCTGTTTTGAGTACTGTGGAAAGCAGTGCTTCTGTGCTTTCTTCATAACCGATCTTAGATAATGCCTCGCAGAAGAACTGATTCACTTCGGCATCTTCATAATTCAGAACACTTGCATGATAGGCATAGGCAGCCATTCCGCGGATACCAAAGAGAATAAGAGATTTCAAGGAGCGGATATCTTCATTGGCATTCCACAGCTGCTGAAGATCATATTCCTTTGTTCTGCAGTCAGGAGCCAGTCTTTCTTTTTCAGCTCTGACTTTTTGTATCATATTTTCGATTGCTGCATTGTCAAAACTTACATTTGTAACTGTAGTAAACAATCCTTCGATTATGATCTGTCCGGTCCTTTTTGAAATAGTTTCCGTGCTGTCGGCAGCTTTAGCCAGACTGATCAATGCACCTGTCAGCTCATCCTGTAATTTCGCTGTATCTGCTTTTTTTCCGCAGACACCGGCATTTCCGGTACAGCCGGTACATCCGACTGTCTGTTCACACTGAAAACAAAACATTTTTTTATCCATTATTGTATTCTCCTTTTATTCTGTGATTTTTTCGAAGGATCTTTCTTATTATTTTATCCTCGACTAGTAGTATTTATCCTTGGTTTCTGTTAGGAGTATAGTATAATAATTACAACGTGTATGTTTGATTTCCAACAGGAGGATTAATTTTGAAAAAATATTTACCCATTCTAAGAACGAGCCCTTTCTTTAAAGGTCTTACTGATAATGAGATATTATCCATACTGCATTGTGTAAATGCAGCAACAATCTCCAGAAAACGGGATTCTTATATTTTCAGAGCCGGAGACTCTACCGAAGTAATGGGACTTGTGGTGGCAGGCTGTGTTCTTGTTATTCAGGAAGACCTGTGGGGACATCGGAATATTCTGTCAAAATGTCATGCAGGAGATTTTTTTGGTGAACCATATGCAGCAAGTCCGGGAGCTGTTCTGAATGTCAGTGTGGTAGCAGACGAAGATTGTGAGATTATTTTATTAAATGTTCAAAGGCTTCTGGTTTCCTGCCCAATAGTATGTGAGCATCATCAGAAGCTAATCCGTAACCTGGTCGGTGTTCTGGCAAATAAGATCCTGATCCTCAACGATAAGATCACACATGTGGGCAAGCGAACGACAAGGGATAAGCTGTTGTCCTATCTGTCGTCGGTATCTATCAGACAGGCATCGTTATCCTTTGATATTCCTTTTGACCGGCAGCAGCTGGCAGATTATCTTTGCATTGACCGTGCGGCAATGTCTTCGGAGATATCAAAGCTGCAAAAAGAAGGACTTATAAAAACAAACAGAAACCATTTTGAGCTGACTGTCTGTAATGATACGGATTCAGGAATAAAAATGTGATATACATCACGGAAAACGATAAACTTTTTCATTATAATACAAAAGGAAAGTGAGACTGCTTAAAGTGATTCTATTGTTATAAGCGTTCACACGATGGTATTATGGTGTATGTATAAAGAATCTATGAAATCAGTTATTGAAAAACAGGAGGAAAAATATGCTCATCAGAAAAGCAGAAGAAAAAGATATTCCGAGGATCCTGGAATTGTTAGGACAGGTGCTGCAGATCCATGCAGATATAAGGCCTGATATCTTTATTCCGGGCACAACAAAATATACGACAGACGAATTGACAGAGCTTTTGAAAAATGAAGAAAAGCCAGTATATGTTGCAGTGGATGAGGCTGATGTTTGTGTGGGGTATGCATTTTGTCAATTAAAGGAGCAGCCTTTTTCAAACAATATGGTACCGTTTAAATCTCTTTTTATAGATGACCTGTGTGTCGATCAGGAGACACGAGGACAGCATATTGGGGAAAGCCTGTTTGAATATGTAAAAAAAGAAGCAAAGCAGCTGGGATGCTATGAAGTGACATTGAATGTGTGGGCAGGAAATACTTCAGCAGAAAAATTTTATGAAAAAATGGGAATGCGGACAAAAGAAAGACAGATGGAATACATATTATAAGATGGTTGAATTGTTCAGGAAAAAAACAGTCGGCTAAGACACAGACTGAGATGTCTGTATCTTAGCCGGAAAATTTATCACTGTAATGAACATGCATAGCTTCCCAGTCCATAAACAATACATAAAATACTCTTCCGTATTGCTGGCTGTCCACAATCCTTCCGTGATCAAGAACAGAAAGGTAAGTGCCGTCCGCTTTTCGAAGATGAAAGTGGATGTAATCATTTTTATTGCCGGCATCGATCTGTTTCCAGATGCTTGCTTCTATCTGCTGCTGTTCATCCTCATGGATCAGGTTGTGGAAGCTTTTATTTGTAAGGCTGAAGAGTTTATCTATAGTTTTATATCCGGTCATTTGAAGGAACTCATGGTTTGCATACAGGAGTTCATCATCATCTTTGGCCGCTCTGTATATGATAAATGCACCCGGAAGGTGTTCAGAGATATCCTTGAATGCAAATCCGAGCTGTTTGCGGACTCCTGACCGGAGTCCCTCCCTGTAAGCCATACATCCGTTTTTTCCGTGAAGCTTTATTTCATAAAGTGCTGCATCTGCACAGCGCATAAGCTGTGAACGGCTGGATGCAAAGGTTGGATATTCTGCATATCCGAGAGAAATAAAAAACGGATATTCTTTTCCCTTGCATGAAAATGTCTTTGGAAGCTTGGTAAATTGCAGCAGCAGTTCTCCCGCTTCTTTATAGGTATGATCCGGCAGAAGAATGCAGAACTCATCGCCACCGTTTCTTCCCAGTAATGTGTTTTTTGGGAAAAAAGCCTTCATGCTATCTGTAAGACTCTTTAGTGCCCTGTCTCCATAGACATGTCCGTAAATATCATTAATAAACTTAAAGTCATCAATATCAAGGAGTGCGGCCACAAAATGCGTTTTTGGATTTTTAGTGATCATCCTTTCGGCTAATTCATCAAATCCATAGCGGTTGTAAATATCGGTGAGAGAATCTGTGTGTGCCAGTATTTGAAATTTGTTTTTATTTTCTTTCGATACTAACCATACCCGGGTAAGACCTGAGAAAAGTAAAACGACAGCAGTAAACATTCCGCCGACGATTACCAGTAATCTAAGGTCTCTCCATCCGCTTTCAGGAGCTACTTCTAATGTCCAGTTCTCTTCCCCTATCGTAAAACCATAAGAAACAGTAGGAGTTAATTGGTCGTCTGACTGATAAACAACTTTATAAGTATCGTTCCAGGGAGCGTCGGTTTTTGAGAGCCTGTATTCATATCCGAAATCCGAAAGTGCACTGATCGCATCTGAAAAAATGTCAGGAACACGTAGGATAACAATGGTAAATCCCCAGAAATATTCCTGGTTGTTTTCATCTTTCAGGTAGACTGGATTGCGGACAGCAATTCCACAGCCGTCCTGTTTTAAATCGAAAGGACCTTGTGTAATGATCACGTGATTGTCTCTTGCGTAACAGGAAATTTTGCTGCAATCTTTATCCTGGAGCAGATTGATCTTACTCGCTTCCGTTCCCTCAGAAGGATAAATATCTGTTACATTACCATCCGGAGCAAGCTGTATGCTTTCAATAACGTCAGACATAATATTTTCCGCAATTGTGTCAAACTGACTGATCTTTCCGTTTTCACTGATCAGGATCTGCTTTAGCGTATCTGTGATCGCAATTCCATTTGTAATCTCATTTTTTATACGTTCGCCGTAGGTTGTTGCATTTAATTGTGCTTTTATGTGTTGTTGTTCAGTTTCATGTGAGTCTATTTTGTATACAATTAAACCAACAAGGCATATGCCCAGTAAAAAAACGATAAGAGGTACAATTGTTTTTTTCTTCACCTGGTTCACCTCGTTTTATTAGTTTCACAATAAAATATTATATCATAGAAGTGAAAAAATAGAATGATTTTTTGCGTTAAAGTGATATTGTTTTTTTATGTACAATGGAAATATGACCAGAGGGCGAAATATAGTATACAATTGAGGATTATATTGGAAAGAGTACTGAAAAAACCTCGCGGTTTTGTAGGGTATATGATATACTGTTCTTTATAAGTAAATATCTTATCGGAATTCACGGAGGATCTGACCGATGCTGAATAAAAAAGATTTTTTAAAATATGCATCAAAATTAGCATTTCCGATCATGATCCAAAATCTGATCGGAACATTAGTAAATGTTGCGGATACTGTAATGCTGGGATATGTAAGCCAGACTGCCATGTCAGCTTCATCTCTTGCCAACCAGTACACATTTATTCTTTTCTGTTTGTATTATGGTATGGCTACAGGTACTTCGGTTTTATGTGCCCAGTACTGGGGAAAGGGTGATAAAAAGACAGTAGAAAAGATTCTCGGCCTGGCGGAGCGGATCTCACTGATCGTTTCTCTTGTATTTTTCGTTATCTCCTTTTCCATGCCGACTACGATCATGAAGATTTTTACAAACAGTCCGGATACGATTGCTGCCGGCAGCGAATATTTGAAGGTGATCTCATTTTCCTTTATGTTTATGGGATTCTCTCAGGTTTTCATGAGTGCCCTTCGAAGTGTCGGAAAAATAATGCTGCCTTCTGTTACATACATTGTATCGCTTTGCGTCAATGTATTTTGTAATGCCACCTTTATCTTTGGCCTGTTTGGACTTCCAAAGCTTGGTGTTACCGGTGTTGCCCTTGGTACTGTTATTGCCAGGATCGCAGAGGTATTGATCTGTCTCATCTATTCATTAAACAGCTCCGATGTCAGATTTCGGATAAAATATTTCTGTGCGAAATCCGGTATTCTGTTCAGGGACTTTATGAAAATTGCTTCTCCGGCTGTGATAAATGATGTTGTCTGGAGCTTTGCCAGTTCAGCGTTCGCAGCGATCCTTGGCCACATTGGCGATGATATGGTTGCCGCAAATGCCGTTGCTGTTATGGTGGTAAACATTGGTGCCATCGCCTGTCGCGGTTTTGCCAATGCTACTACCATCATTATCAGCCAGGAGCTTGGTAAAGATCACAAGGACACAGCCAGAGAATATGGGAAACGTATGCTGAGAATAACAATTATCGTAAGTCTCATCGGATGTGCCATTATTCTGGCAGTCCGCCCTATGATACTGGACTTCTACCGGGATAAACTGACAGAGACAGCCATTTATTATCTTGGTATTTTTATAATCATGACAACCTGGCGTCTTGTAGGAGAGGGTATCAATACCTGTCTTATATGCGGATGCTTCAGAGGAGGTGGCGATTCCAGGTTCGGAATGATCGTAGATTCCATATTTATGTGGCTTGTTGCAGTTCCTCTCACCTTCCTTGCAGCATATGTTTTAAAACTGCCGCCTGTCTGGGTATATTTTATAATGACCCTGGATGAGTTCGAAAAAATGCCTGTGGTGTTCATCCACTATTTCAGAAATAAATGGCTTACGAACATTACCAGAGATTTTGACTGATTATGTAACTAAGCAGGAGGTTTTTATAGAAATGAAATACTTTGAGGCAAAAATGTCTTATCCTCAATTTTTAAAATATCTGGTTCCATCAGTGCTGACCATGATCTTTTTATCATTTTATACAACGATAGATGGATTTTTTGTATCACGGTATGCAGGCTCTGACGCGCTTGCAGGAATTAATATTGTTATTCCGATCACCTGTGTTATTTTCGGAACATCTGTCATGCTTGCAACGGGATCAGGTGCCATCATAGGAGAGCGGATGGGACAAAAAAGAGAACAGGAAGCAAATGAGATATTTACTTTTATCACGATCGTGCTGTTCGTACTTTCAGTTGCTTTTACAGCTGTGGGAATCCTTTTTCTGAAACCGATCTGTATTTTTTTAGGAAGCAGTGAGCGCCTGATGGAGCATGTGGTGCCATACGCATTTGTCATATTTTTAGGATCAGTTTCGATGTCATTCAAGCTGTTTTTTGAATATCTTGTGAGGACGGATGGGAGATCGTACATCGGAATGATCATGTCTCTGACAGGTCTGGCTTTTAATATTGTTTTCGACTATATTTTTGTGGCTGTATTCAGACTGGGAACGCTTGGAGCTGCATGGGGAACATTTCTCTCCATTACAGTAAGCATGTTGATTGGCTTTATCTATTTTCTGAAATACAGCCATATAAGGTTTTGCAGACCGAAGACCGACATGAGTGTTCTTCTGAAATCCTGCACCAATGGAAGCAGTGAAATGCTGACGGAGATGTCTACCGGGATCACTACATTTTTATTTAATCTTATTATCATGCAATATTTTGGTGAAGATGGAGTTGCGGCTGTGACGATCATTATGTATATTTACTATTTCTTCATCGCTTTTTATATGGGAATTGCCGTTGCAGCAGCTCCGATCATAAGCTATAATTATGGCTCTGAAAATCATGATAAGATCAGAGAAATAACACGATATAGTTTTATTACGATTGCCATCAGTTCAGTATTGATCCTTACAGTATCTCTTGTATTTGGAAAACAGATCATCCATTTATTCGTCGGGAACGGAAATGTATTTACATTGACATGGGATGGCCTGAAGCTGTTTAGTCCGGTTTTCCTGTTTATTGGTTTAAATGTATTTCTTTCCGGATATTTTACTGCCCTGGGAAAAGGTTTTATTTCGGCATTGATCTCATCAATGCGTTCTTTGATCCTGGTGGCTGTGTTCATATTGATCCTGCCAAAGCTTATAGGGGTTGCAGGCATCTGGATGACGATGCCGCTGGCAGAAGCCGTGACTATTTTCATGGCGGTTTATCTGTATCGAACATACGGAAAAAGTTTCATGCAGGAAAATTCCAGAGCCACGTCTTAATGATATTTTGCAAAACTTTAACAAAAAAGAGGCCGTCAAGTACGGCCTCTTTTTCGTTATGGCTTTATCATGTCCATGCCATGGGAGTATTTATAACTCCTGTGGAGATATTTCCAGGTATTCATAGGATGGCTGGAAATCATGGCTGTCACACTGACAGTAATATTGGGTAAAAATACGTTCTATGATGTCAGGGATATGCGTTTCGTCAGGCTCAAACAGTATGATGAGATACTGCAGGGAACTGTAGCGTGTACAGATATCCACACGGCGGATATTCTGCCGGATGGCCTGTTCCATATACTCCAGAGCCTGCTCAATGGATTCGATATCAGGAACTGTATCCACAAGTGTCTCGATGGTGATCATCGCCAGATAACATCTGCACTGGCTGCGTGTGACAAGCTGACTCATGTATTCATACTGTCGTGCGAAATCCCGGTAATTCAGATCAAGAGCACCTACATAGATGCCGCTTTTCTGAAGGGACTCTGCCACAAGCGCCAGATCCTTTCCGGAACCGGATGCCGCAAGAGTGCTACGGTCGATCTGCTGGTAGAAAAAGAACTGGTTTTTGCCGTTTTGTTTTACGTAATACAGAGCTTTATCTGCTTTGGAATAGCAGTCCTCAAAGGAATCATCGGTGCTGCACAGACACAGGCCTGCGGACAGTGTGGCAAACCGGAGTTCCGGATCATCGGTAGTGATGGTGTGAAATTTCTGGAACAGATCGTCCATCTGCAGAGACAGGGAATCAGGATCTGTGTCCGGAAGGAACATCAGGAATTCATCTCCGCCAAGTCTGCAGGAAATTCCCTGATCTGCCCGTTTCTGGAGCAGCTTTCCAAGACATTTCAGTGCACGGTCGCCGGCTTTGTGGCCATAGATGTCGTTGATCTTTTTTAGGTTGTCCATATCAAGGAATACCAGACATCCATCATGTGTCTGCATAAATTCCGCGGTAAGACGTTCGCCCAGGTTACGCATGGGAAGACCGGTAAGGAAATCATAGCTTTTTGCGTCTTCCTGACTTTTTATGGTGGCCATTATGTCCGAGATGAATTTGCTGACGGTAAGCTGCATATCCGGAAGGTTATAGGTGTCCGGTTCTTCCTGGGAAGGATCCCACTGAGGCAGCCGTTTTTCATTGAGCAGTTTCAGAAAAATGTCTGTGATCTCCGGGTCGAACTGTGTACCACGGTTTTTGCGGAATTCTTCGTAAACAACCTCCGGTGGAAGCGCATTACGGTAGATTCGGCGGGAGTTCATGGCATCGTAGCAGTCGGCAACAGCCACGATCCGGGCATGGATGGGGATTTCTGTTCCGGCCAGCCCGTCCGGATAGCCTTTTCCGTCATAACGCTCATGGTGACTTCTTGCGATTTCTGCCGCATGCGGGATCAGGGTTATATCCTTCAGGATCTCGGCACCGATGACGGTGTGTTTTTTTATAAGGTTGTATTCATCATCGGTCAGCTGTGCCGGTTTGTTCAGGAACGGATCCGGGATACCGATCTTACCGATGTCGTGAAGGTGAGTAGCCCGTTTCAGATTCAGGATCTCCTCCGGTGTCCAGCCCAGCTCCTCTGCGATCAGGGCTGCATATTGTGCAACCCGGTAGGAATGACCGCGGGTGTACGCATCCTTTGCCTCAATGGTGGTGGAAAGGGTCTGTATCATCTGCAGAGACATTTTTTCATTCTGTTCCTGGTTTTTGCGGATTTCGCTTTGCTGGCGTTTCAGTTCTATATCCTGGACATTTTTGATGGCTCTTACAATATTGACAAAGAGCAGGATCAGCATGCCGGCGCCCACAAACAGTCCGGACATTAATGTGACAAAGTATACGGAGGTTGCCTCAACGGCAATACACAGGATCGCTGCCAGCAGACCAATGAGCAAAAGCCGGTCGGCCTTGTTTTTTTCGGTGCGTATATATTGGAAAAGGTGTACAAATATTGTGGCAACGGTGATCGCCAGGATTCCGTGACTTACAGGCATGGTTTCGATATAATCTGCGATACCTGCAGCAGTGAGGATCGTACAGACTGCAAAGTTTATCATTGCGATGCTTCCAAGACAGACATAAAATCTGTGATGTAGCCCTTTCTGGAGACTGTCCGCAAAAAACAGGATCGGGAGCGGACACAAAAGGATCATAACGAAGCACAGAGATCCGAGAGCGGAAGCGTTGGGGACCAGGAACTGACGGAGCTTGGATTCACCCAGCATCCAGACGGCGCCCATAACCATGCACCATCCAAGATATTCCGTGTCAAATCGTGTATGATAGACCAATCCTAGAGCGAAACTGAACAGGATCGTGACGATTCCGGCAAACAGGATAAAAAAAGCAATGTAGGTTTCCAGTCCGTATCTGCTGAAAATATATATCCAGATATCTGCCTTGTTTCCGCAGTAAACAGGATTGACAACTCCGGTGTAATTGGAGGTGTAGGTGGTCAGTTCAATACGGAGCTCTTTGCCGGCATCGGAAGCATAAACCGGGCAGAAAACATAACGGCTGGCGGAGTTTTTGCCCACAAGCCTTGTTTTATGCGTGGAGTAGCTGGTCCTGAGGTTGTCCCCTACATAAAAATCCACATCCTGCAAGGAAGAACGGATGGCAAAGCAGGTATCTGTAAGATCATCGGGAAGCTGGATGGTGAGGACCATCGTGTCACCGACGGGAACCTTGTAGGTGCCCGGAACGGAGATTTCCTGGGTGGTTCCATCCGGTTTCTGCCAGGTAACGGTACCGGAATAGATCACAGAGGCTGCTGAGGTGTCGGAAGAACGTTCATTCGCACCAAAGATCTGCATAAAAATGAACCAGCCAAGGATGGCGAACATCAGAATATAAAAGAAATATCTTTTTCCCTGGTTAAAGGTTTCTGTTTTTTCTTTCATGGCAATATGCCTCCTTGTAATGGGAAAGGAGTGGTTTGTAAATTGAAAAACTCCTTTAGATCGATTATACCAGACCGGAGTGGAAAAATCAGTATAAACAGACTAAGACGGGTAATTTGGTAAGATTTTACCAAATTTTTTATGAATTCGGTGGTATTATATAAAGCAGATAGAAAACATATCCGATGCATATGCGTGCAGGATATGGTACAATGGGTAAATGTGGAGTATGACATGCAAAGCATGATATATGCAGGATAAAGGATCAGAATAAAGAATGAGAGTAAAGCGACAGGAGGAAGGATCATGAGTAAGATCGTAAATATCACATCAAAAGAGGATAAAGATCAGAAGCTGCAGGACATTGCAAATTCACTGGAAGAGCTGAAGGATGTAATGGCTGAAGTGATAGAAGCCTATGAGGAAGAAAATGCGGACAGCCGGAAGATGGACACGCTGACAGAGGCACTGGATGCGCTCGAGGACGCTTATGAGGCCGTTAACGATGTGCTGCTTGAGGAAATCTGATCATGCAGTACAAGGTTCTGAAGATAGAAGAAGACATGGATTTCGGCTGTGAAGAGCGGCAGCCGGGTGAAGCACTTATGTCAGTAGTGCTGATGGAAGATGAAAATGGAAATGAAACAAGTCTGCGACATGATGACGGCCTCCTGTACGAAAGAGATATCAATGAGGGAGATCTTGTTACCATGGACGGGCAGCATCAGCTGTGGAAATTGTAAAACAGAAAGGGTCGTACATCATTGGATTTTGTCATGACTGCGTTGTTTGTGGTTATGTTCATTGATCAGTGGGAAGATGCACAAGATCATAAGCCGGCGCTGGTCGGAATTGTATGCTCTGTGATCTGCCTGGTGATCTTTGGAAGCGGGAAGTTTATCCTTCCGTCAATGGCATCGATCGTTTTATGCTTCCTGGGAATGAAGAAGCATGAGGAGAAGAGAAAAAAAGAACGTATACAGAAGTCAGGAGAATATCAGGCATGACAGTTGGGATATAGCCGGACAGGAGGGATAAGGAATGACTATGACAATAACACAGCAGATCATAACGGTTGTGGTAGTGGTCCTGGGGACTATGACAACGCGATTTTTGCCGTTTATCATATTCCCGGGAGGAAAGGAACCGCCGGCTGTGATCACCTATCTGGGAAAAGTGTTGCCCTGTGCAGTGATCGGATTGCTGGTGGTATTTTGTCTGAAGGATGTGACGGAAAGTACGCATTACGGACTGCCGGAGCTGATCGCAATACTGTTCATTGTGGTATTACATAAATGGAAGAAGAGTACATTGCTCAGCATAGGAGGGGGAACGGTGTTTTATATGGAGCTGGTGCAGACCATATTTGGTTAGTCAGAAATATGTGAAAAACAGAAAATGAAAAGCTAAGGCAGGATACGATAACCGTATCCTGTTTTTTTGATTGCTGCAGTAATTTATGAAAATGCTGTAGATCAGATAAGCAGGCGCAGGATTGTATGTAAAGGTGCAATAAGCCGTGAAAAGAAGCGAGCGGTCATGAAAATGAGCGTGTCCGCAAGGTACGAACAGATGTATTTTCTTGTTCCTGGAAAATACAGAGGAAATATGCCGGGAGCAGAGGAATCTGTAATTGTAACAGAACAACGATACCCCTTACTTGTCTGTGAATCCGATTGCACAGGTCTAAAAGCCTCAGCGTAGCTGGAAGCAATAAATAGTGTGTGTGGAATGGTGTGTTATGAAAATAACAAAAATGAGTAACTTTTGCTCTCACAATGGAATAAAAAACGACAAGACACGATGCAGTTTTATGGCTGTAAATGCATGCGTTTCAAGAGTTTATACAGGGAACATGGAATATCATGAAATGTGAATAAATTAACACATAATTTTGAAAAATATACTCAAAATATAACCATACTATATTGACAAAATTAAAAATAAATGATAATCTGTGACCAGAACAAAACGAGAATGACTAAAATTTTTATGAAGTTAAGAATAAAAAGGTAAGCACGAAAGGAGTGTCTTAAAATGGCCGAGATCAAAAAAATGGGTTACTGTGTAAACGGTGAGTGGAAAGAGTCAAAGGCAGAGAAATACATGGATGTTACAGATTCCAGTACAGGTGAGGTGATCGCGCAGGTTCCCTGCTGTACACCGGATGAGGTAGAAGAGGCGATCGCTTCCGCACAGGCTGCATTCCCGGAATGGTCCTCACTTTCTCTTGCAAAGAGACAGCAGTATATGTTCAGATGGAGAGATGTTCTTTATGCTCATAAGGAAGAGCTTTCCGTACTTTGTGCAAAAGAGCTCGGAAAGAACATCAAAGAGGCAAGAGGAGATGTTCAGAAAGCAATTGAGCCTACAGAAGAGGCATGTGCACTTCCGACAATGATCCAGGGCGATGCTGCAATGCAGGTAACTACAGGATATGATACAGCTACATATCGCAAACCACTTGGAGTAACTGCTGGTATTGTTCCGATGAACTTCCCGGCAATGATCCCATGGGGCTGGATGGTTCCGCTTTCCATTGCATGTGGAAATACAGTAGTACTGAAAGCAAGCTCCCAGACACCACTTACAGCTATGAGGATCATGGAGCTCTTCTATACAGAGGGCGGATTCCCGAAGGGTGTTGTAAACCTTGTGACCTGCAGCCGTGTAGAGGCTGATATCCTTCTTACAGATGAGAGAGTAAAGGCTGTTACATTCGTAGGAACAACAGGTGTTGGTAAACAGGTATATTCCAAGGCAGCAGCTCATGGCAAACGAGTTCAGGCACAGTGTGAGGCAAAGAACCATGCACTTGTACTTGAGGACTGCAACCTTGAGGCTACTGTTAATGCGATCATCAACTCTACATACGGATGCGCAGGTATGAGATGTATGGCTCTTCCGGTTGTATGCGTACAGGATAGTATCGCAGACGAATTTGTTTCACTTCTTAAGAAAAAAGCAGAGGCTATGAAGCTTGGCTGTGCATATGATGAAGATACCGATCTCGGCCCGGTTGTAAATGCAGGCCATAAGGAGAAGATCTGCAACTGGATCCAGAAGGGTATCGATGAGGGTGCGGAGCTTGTACTTGACGGACGTAATGTAGTAGTTCCGGGATATGAGAACGGATTCTTCGTAGGACCGACAATTCTTGATCATGTAACACCTGAGATGACAGTTGGAAACCGTGAGATCTTCGGACCGGTAACCTGTATCAAACGAGTAAAGGATTACGAGGAAGGCATCGCAGTCATGAATGCCAATCCATTTGCAAATGGTTCCTGTATCTTTACACAGAGCGGATATTACAGCCGTAAATTCGCTATGGAGACAGATGGCGGTATGGTAGGAATCAATGTAGGTATCCCGGTTCCGACAGCATACTTCCCATTCTCCGGAAACAAGGATTCCTTCTTCGGTGATCTGCACGTTCTCGGAAAAGATGGCTATCGTTTCTTCACAAGAGCAAAAACAGTTACAACACACTGGTTCGATGAAGCTGCCGGAAAGAGAAAGGTCGGCACATGGGAAGGAAGTACTGAGGCTTAAGAAAGCTTCATAAATAAATTTATGACACTGAAAGGCAGATCGGGTAAGATCTGCCTTTCAGATAAAATCCTCTAATGAAATGAGCATATTCAAAAACGGTGCATCTGCTGGATTTCCGGCAGATGCACCGTTTTTTAGGGCCAATATCCGATTTAATCGATCGTCATAACACGGATGCCGTGCTCCTGGCAGAAGCTGTCGTATTCTTCAGGAAGTGACTGGTCGGTTACGATGGCGTCCAGCTTTTCCATGGAAGAATAGGTCATAAGAGAGATCCGGCCGAATTTGGAATGGTCTGCAAGAAGGATCATGCTGTTGGCATTCTCTGCAATGGCTTTTTTGGTGATGTATTCCTCGGCGCTGGCATTGGTAAGTCCGCTCTTCATGGTTACACCTGTGCAGGCCATAAAAGCCATGGAAATGTTGTAGGTCTGCAGATAATCATTGATATCCGGTCCTGTGAAGGACAGGGTCTTGCGGTTCAGCTTTCCGGGAACGGAAATGATATCCAGGTTCGGATAGGATGCTGCCTTGTTGAAAATAAGCAGGCTGTTGGTCAGGATCGTACAGTGCTTATCTGCAATAAAATCAACCAGGTTCAGGCAGGTTGTACCTGTATCGATATAGATGGTATCGTCTTCTGCCACAAGCTCTGCGGCACGGCGGCAGATTTCTTTCTTTTCGTCAGGAAAACGTCCGCCACGCTCTTCGTAAGACAGAAGGGGAAGAGTCTGTGGAGTTTCGAGTGCTGCGACACCGCCATATACTTTCATGATACTGCCACGTTTCAGAAGGATATCGACATCTCTTCTGATGGTGTTTTTGGATACGTTGAATTTCTCACATAATGTATCGAGAGAAGCGTTCTTATGCTCCAGCACATATTCTTCGATCATGTCCAGTCGCTGTGATTTCATAGAGGTCTACCTTCTTTCTATTGGTTAAGTCTTGGTTATATTTTATCATAAAAGAAGGTAGAGATAAAGTGCTTTTATAAGAACATACCAAAAATTATTTCCCTTCAAAAATATCTTGACGAAATTCTTATTTGAATGTAATATGAAAACGGTTT
This sequence comes from Blautia sp. DFI.9.10, assembly GCF_024461705.1. NCBI lineage: Bacteria > Bacillati > Bacillota > Clostridia > Lachnospirales > Lachnospiraceae > Blautia > Blautia sp. DFI.9.10. The sequence goes on along the minus strand of NZ_JANGAA010000011.1, from coordinate 15,584 downwards.
TCAAATTCAAATCTGCCATGTAAGGTGCAGTTGATAGAAGAGAGTAGGAAATATAATGGAAGAAAAAATGAAATACAGCACCAGGCAGCAGAAAATAATTCTGGAATGCCTGCAGGAATATGGAGATACATTTTATACCATAGATCAGTTTATGGAGCTCCTTCGTGGAAAAGAGATCCAGATTGGAAGGACAACGGTATACAGAGGACTGGAGCGGCTGCAGAAGGAGGGAGCGGTGCTGAAGGTTCCGTCTGTGGAGGGAGCGCCTGCCCAGTATCGTTTTATACGTGATGAGGAGCGGAAGAATTACGGTAAGCTTGTGTGTCTGGAATGTGGGCATACGATTCCTCTGCAGTGTGGATGTATCGATCATTTTGTGGGACATGTGCTGGATGAACACGGATTTGAGATCGATCAGAGCCGGACGATCTTTTATGGATATTGTGACAGCTGCAGGAGGCTTAAAAAATGAATGTTAACAGAGGGAAGATGACAGCGGCAGCAGTTCTGGCGGTGACGCTTCTTGTTGTGGGCGGTGTGACCGGATATGGTTTGCACAGGGCCGGAACGGTGGGACAGCCATTTGTGGAGGATGGCCGACTGAAGGTGATGGCCAGCTTTTATCCCATGTATGATTTTGCCCGGAAGGTAGGAGGCGACAGGATCCAGGTAAAGGATATGGTTCCGGCGGGAACGGAGCCTCATGACTGGGAGCCGGCGGCAACGGATATCCGGAATCTTGAGGATGCAGATGTGTTTGTCTATAATGGTGCGGATCTGGAGCACTGGGCGGAGGATGTACTGGATACTCTGGAGAATCAGGATCTGGTTGTGTCTGAGGCATCGGATGGTGTGGAGCTTCTGGATGGAGGACATGATCATGCTCATGGTGATGAAGGAAAAGATCCTCATGTCTGGCTTGATCCTATGCGTGCAAAGCAGGAAATGAAGAATATCAGGGATGCTTTGGTAAAGGCTGATCCTGGGAACGGTGATTATTATGAAGCAAATTATGAGAAATATGCCGGTGAATTTGATGAGCTGGATCAGGAGTTCAGAGATGGTCTGAAAGGTACGAAGAGCCGGGATATCATAGTGGCGCATGAGGCTTTTGGATATCTGTGCAATGCCTATGATCTGAAGCAGCTGGCTATTGAAGGGCTGACACCGGATTCAGAGCCTGATCCTGCCAAGATGCAGGAAGTGATCGAGTATGCGAAAAAATACGACATCCATACCATATTTTTTGAGGAGCTGGCAAGTCCCAAGGTGGCGAAGACAGTGGCGAAGGAAGTGGATGCGGTGACTGCTGTGTTGAATCCGATCGAGGGATTAAGTGAGGAGGATATAGAGGCCGGAGAGGATTATTTTTCTGTGATGAGGAAGAATCTGGAGGCACTCAGGAAGGCATTGAACTGAAGGTGCAGGACAACAGCTGTAATAAAAAAGGAGAAATTATGGGAATTTTGATAGAAAATCTTTCGTTTCACTATACAGGGACACCTGTGCTGGATCAGGTGAACCTGGAGGTGAAGGATGGCGATTATGCCATCCTTACCGGTGAAAACGGAAGTGGAAAAAGTACATTTCTGAAGCTTCTTCTGGGTGAACTGAAGGCGCAGGAGGGAAGTATCACTGTAAATGGAAAAGATATTTCTGCCACATTCGGAAAGGGAGATCTGGGATATGTTCCACAGAACAGTATCAGCAGAAACCAGAATTTTCCGGCGACTGTGGAAGAGATCATGATGACAGGTGTGTATTCCTCTTCCTGGAAGGCACGTTTCCGGGCAAAAAAAGAGATCCCGCGTTTGAAAGCCGCACTTGCGGAAATGGAAATGGAAGAGTTCTGGAAAAGAAGGATCGGAGATCTTTCCGGAGGACAGCAGCAGAGGGTTATGCTGGCACGTGCGCTGGCAGGAAAACCGAAGATCCTGATCCTGGATGAGCCTACCACAGGAATGGATATGGTTTCTGTGAAAACACTTGCAGAAGTTCTGAGGAAGCGGAATGAGGAACAGGGGCTGACGATCCTTATGGTTACTCATGGAAATTCCGGTGAGTTTAAAGGAGCAAACCGGTTCTTTAAAGCGGAAGAGGGGAGGATCGACGAAGTATGAGTATTTTACAGTATGGATTTATGCAGAGGGCTTTTCTGGTGGGAATCCTTCTGGCTGTGATCACGCCCTGCATCGGGATCACCATTGTTCTGAAACGGATGTCCATGATCGGAGATGCGCTTTCCCATTCTTCACTGGCCGGTGTTGTGCTGGGACTGATACTTGGAGTGAATCCGGTAGCCGGTGCAGTAGTGATGTGCATCGTAGCTGCTCTTGGAATTGAGGCTATCCGCAAAAAAATCCCGCGTTATTCGGAGGTGGCGATCTCCATCGTCATGTCTGCCGGGATCGGACTGGCCGGTGTGCTGTCCGGCTTTGTGGAAAACGGTGCCAGTCTGAACAGCTTTTTGTTCGGAAGTATTGTGTCCATCAGTGAAGGAGAGCTGGCGCTGGTAGTTGTGATCAGTGTGCTGGTACTGGCAGCAGTGCTGTTTTTTTACAGGGAACTATTTTATATCGGATTTGATGAAAATGCGGCAAGGATCTCCGGTGTTTCCGTGCGGAATATTAATTTTCTTTTTACTATTCTGACGGCTCTGACAGTTTCCATTGCGTCCCGTACAGTAGGGACCCTGATCGTTTCCTCCATGCTGGTAGTTCCGGTGGCGTGTGGGATGCAGATGGCAAAAAGCTATAAGGGTACACTGATCTGTGCCATTATCGTGGCGGTATGTACCACCATTGCCGGACTGTTTCTTTCCTATTATGCCGGACTGAAACCAGGTGGAATGATCGTTCTTCTTGAGGTTGCGTGGTTTGTAGTTGTGATGACAGTGAAAAGTTTTAACAAATAAAACACATTTTTCCCACAAAGTAAACACAATTAACCCATATACTTTGAAGCATCAAAAGGAAACAGAGAAGAATTTTTTCCCAGGGAGGACTTAACCATGAACAATAACAGAAAATTAAAAATAAAGAAAATGATGAAAAAGGGTGCAACCATCAGCCTGTGTGCAGTACTTGCCGGCGGCATTGGAGTTGGTGCATATGAAGGTATAAATTATTTCTCCGGTGCACAGTCCGTACAGGCGGCAACCGACAGCTCCGAGAATCTGACTCTTATGAAGTCTGATAAAAAATCAAATAAAGACAGCGAAGATACAAAGGATACAAAATCCTCCGATACAAAGGGCAGTCTGGATGTATCAGATGTTGCTGAGGAGGCAATGCCTTCTGTAGTTGCCATCACAACCAAGTCCGTTCAGGAGGTTCAGGATTATTACAGCATGTTTGGTTCCCAGTATGCGCCGAGCCAGGAGCAGGAAGTTGAAGGAAGCGGTTCCGGTATTATCATCGGAAAAACAGATTCTGAGCTGCTGATCGCCACAAACTATCATGTTGTGGATGGTGCCGATACCTTGTCAGTTGCCTTTGCAGATGGTAATGCTTATGAGGCTACGGTAAAGGGCTTTGATGAAAACGAGGATCTTGCAGTTGTTTCTGTTGCAACGAAGGATGTTTCGGATGATACAATGGATGCAATTTCTGTTGCAAAGATCGGAAGCTCTGATGATCTGAAGATCGGTGAGCAGGTTGTTGCCATCGGTAATGCACTTGGCTATGGCCAGTCCGTTACTACTGGTATTGTCAGTGCTAAGAACCGTAAGACAGATGCATCAGGACAGATCGAGGGTGATTCTACAGATAACAGCAGCAGTATCAACAAGGGCGTGAACCTGATCCAGACAGATGCGGCTATCAATCCCGGTAACAGTGGCGGTGCGCTTCTGAATATGGATGGTGAGGTTGTTGGTATTAACTCTTCCAAGCTTGCTTCTACTGAGGTTGAAGGTATGGGTTATGCCATTGCGATCTCTGATGTTGCGGATTCTCTTGAGAACATGATGAATGCCAAGGCAAGGGATAAAGTGGATAATCATGGTATCCTTGGTATCACAGGCAGTACAGTAAGTACGGAGGCAGTACAGATTTATGGTATCCCGCAGGGTGTATTTGTTTCTGAGGTAACCGAGGGCGGCCCTGCCGATGATGCAGGTATTACCAAGAATATGGTCATTACAGAGTTTGATGGTAAAACGATCACCAGTATCGATCAGCTGGTTGAGCTGCTTCAGTATTATGAGCCGAAGGAAAAGATCGATGTGACGGTTGCAGTTCTGGATGGTAATGAATATAAGGAGAAGACACTCACTGTAAAACTTGGTAAAGATGACAGTTCCAGCAAGGATAGCAAGGACAGCTCTGAGGATAGCACGTCCCAGGATTCCCAGGATGCAGATATCCCAGATATCCAGGGAGGACAGGATGATTCCGATCAGGGGGATGCAGATGCATTTGCTGATGATGGAGAAGCTAGCCTGTTCAGAGATTTTGAGCAGAATGGCTTGTATGACTGATCAGTCCTAAATTATAGATGGAGAGCATTTTCGAGGTGAAGAACCGCAATCAGTTCATCCCCTCCATGAATCCGCAGGAAAGAAACCAGAAATACAGCGGATGGAAAAACGCAGTAGAAAAAGTTCTCGTATAATAAAACGGGAGCTTCAGGCAGCGGCAATTGCTTGACCCCATGTGTATGTCAGATTATAATAAAATAACAGGCATTTCCGGATGCACTCCAGATGTATCGGAAATGACGGAAAGCCGGTCTTTGCCAGTATCATGTGCAGAGGCCGGCAAAAGTTATATTCAGAGATAAATAATCATCCATTTGCAGTAGCTGTGCAGTGGCATCCGGAGATGATGTATGATTCTTCAGAACAGCTGAAGCTTCTCCGGGCATTTGTGGAGGCAGCAGGGAAGGAGACGGAAGCATGAATATTTGTATCTATGGAGCGTCCAGCGCAGAGCTGAAAAAGATCTATTATGAGAAAACGGAAGAGCTGGGACAGCTGATGGGAAAGCGAGGACACGGCCTTGTTTTCGGAGGTGGAAAAGAGGGGCTGATGGGGGCGGCAGCCCGGGGTGTTGACAGAGAAAAAGGCTATATCCTGGGTATCGCACCGAGATTTTTTGACCAGCCGGGAGTGTTGTATGAGCATTGTACAGAGTTCATTTTTACTGAAAATATGCGTGAGAGGAAGCACCTGCTGGAAAGCCGCTCGGATGCGACTATCGTGGTACCTGGGGGAATTGGTACTTATGAGGAGTTTTTTGAGATTCTGACATTGAAGAGTCTGGGACGGATCGACAGGCCGATCGTTCTTTATAATATTCAGGGATATTACGACAGCATGCAGGCACTCCTGGAATACACAGCCGGGGAAAAATTTATGTCCAGAGATGTTGTGGGTATGTGCCGGTTCATGAAAGACCCGGAGGAGATCCTGGATTATATTGAGAATTACCGGAATTATGGGGGACGGCTATAAATAAAATACAGTACGGCTGATACAACAGCCCTGTATATAAGATCGTGCGAAGGGGATTTTTACAGGAGAAGATATATTTTATGAGGAAAATAATGTTAAATGGCCAGTGGGAGCTGGCAGAAGCAGGAAATGACAGATTATGTGAGGTACAGGTTCCGGGATCTGTGCTTTCCGGGCTCTATGGTGCCGGGAAGATCGAAGATCCTTTTTACCGGACAAATGAGGATGTGACAAGGGAACTGTTCTGGAAGGATTATGAATTCAGCAGAACATTTGTGGCTGCAGAGGATATCCTGAAAGAAGAAAAAATAATACTGGTCTGTGAGGGGCTGGATACTCTTGCAGATATTTATATCAATGGGCAAAAAGCCGGATCTGCAGATAACATGCATCGTACCTGGAAGCTGGATGTGAAAGAATTTCTTCATTCCGGGGAGAATCAGATCCGGATCGTATTCCGGTCGGTATTCAAGTATATCGAAGCTTATGAGTATGAAGATAATAAAGAGATCCACTATGTTCCCTGCGGTGGAATGAAAGGAAACCAGCTGATCCGGAAGGCTCATTGTATGTTTGGATGGGACTGGGGCCCCCAGACCATTGATGCCGGGATTTTTCGGGATATTTATCTGGAAGCATACAGTCATCCGAGAATTGAGGATGTGAAGATCACACAGGTGCATGGGGATAATGCTGTGGATGTGTGTACAACTGTGGCTGTAAGCGGAGATGCTGTGGATAAGTGTCAGTTGAGGGTGACGATCCAGGAGGATGCAGAGAGCGTCTGTGGACATAGAACAGGTGCTAACGACCGAAAAACGGAAGCCCATGTATGCAAAGTGGGGGAGACTGTATCAGTGAATAATAATCCAGCAGTGCTGACATCCTCGATCCACAACCCGAAGCGCTGGTGGCCAAACGGCTACGGCGATCAGTCGTTATATAAAGTTCAGGTGGAACTTCTGGACGAGTATGGCACAGTTCTGGAAACCATAACGAAGCGCATCGGTCTCCGTACCCTTACCATCAGCCAGGAAAAAGATCTCTGGGGAAAAGAGTTCGCGTTCTGTGTCAACGGCGTGAAAATTTTTGCCATGGGGGGAAATTATATTCCGGAGGACTGCATCTATTCCAGGATCACACCGGAGGTCCAGAAGTATCTTCTGGAATCCTGCAAACGTGCCAATTTTAACTGTGTCCGTGTGTGGGGCGGCGGTTATTATCCTTCGGATCATTTCTATGATCTTTGTGATGAGATGGGACTGATCGTATGGCAGGATCTGATGTTCGCATGTAATGTTTATGATCTTACAGAAGAATTTGAAGATAATATCACGAAGGAGATCACGGAAAATGTAAAACGTCTCCGTCATCATGCATCCCTTGGCCTGTGGTGCGGAAACAATGAGATGGAGTCTGCCTGGGATCACTGGCCGGAGGTACAGAGTGAGTCGAAATATCTCCGTGCGGACTACATAAAAATGTTTGAGTATGTGATTCCGAAAGCAGTGAGGGCGGCAGACAGCGAGACCTTTTTCTGGCAGTCTTCCCCAAGCTCCGGAGGTTGCTTTGATAATCCGGACGATGAGAACAGAGGAGACTGTCACTACTGGGATGTATGGCATGGTCAGAAGCCTTTTACAGATTATCAGAAACATTATTTTCGTTTCTGCTCGGAGTTTGGCTTCCAGTCTTTTCCGTGCCTGAAAACTGTGGAGAGCTTTACGGAAGAGAAAGACAGGAATATTTTTTCCAGGGTGATGGAGAACCACCAGAAAAATCCTGCAGCTAACGGAAAGATCCTGTATTATCTTTCCGAGAATTTCCGTTATCCGGAGAATTTCCGCAAGCTTCTCTATGTGAGCCAGATCCTTCAGGGAATGGCCATGAAGTATGGAGTAGACCACTGGAGACGTCACAGAGGCCGCTGTATGGGTACCCTTTACTGGCAGATCAATGACAACTGGCCGGTGGCATCCTGGGCAAGTATCGACTACTTTGGCCGTTGGAAGGCACTTCATTATATGGCAAAAAAATTCTATGGGCCACAGGCGGTGAGTATGTGCATGGATGGGGATATCATGCAGGTGTATCTGGCAAATGAAAGTATGGACGCACAGTCATATCAGGTTGCCTTTTATGTGAAAAATATGGAATGCGAGATTCTTGAGAAGCTTACCGGAACGGGCACTGTGGGTGTGCAGGAGTCCGCTCCGATCCTGGCGGTGGATGTTTCCGGATGGGAAGACAAGAAGTATGAGATCTTTCTTGAGGCGGAAGTGACACTTGCTGACGGAGGTGTGCTCTGTGATGTGGAGACCCTTGTTCCGTATAAATATCTGGAGCTGGATAAACCGGAGATCACTGCCGAGGTGGAGGAGCAAGGTGATGCATTTGTGATCCATTTAAAAAGCAGCTGCTTCAGCCCGTTTACAGCTATTGGATTTACTGATGCGGATGTTACTCTGGAGGATAATTATTTCCATATGACAGATGGAGAGGAAATGTGTGTCCGGCTTGATAAGAAAGATATCCGAAATGGAGAGATTCTGGATGCAGCGGATCTGACACAGCAGATGGAGATCCTGACGCTGGCATAGAAAGCTTTTAAATAAAAAAGACGCGGCCTTTTATCGGAAGATAAAAAGGTTCGCGTCTTTTTTTATATGATATTAGGGGATCATCATGGGTTTGCGTGTGTTTACATTTGATTACGATATTTGGGATCAGAATTCGTAATTTTTATGTCTTTTGAAGAAATCCTTAGTTTCCTTTACAACCACACCGCTCAGGGCAAGAAGAGCGATCAGGTTCGGGAATGCCATCAGGGCATTGAAGATATCTGCGATGTTCCATACAGCTGCTACAGTCATATATGGTCCGATGAATACGCAGATGATGTACAGCCAGCGGTATGTTGTAACTGCGGCTTTGTTTCTGTTGAACAGGTATTCCAGACATCTTTCACCGTAGTAATCCCATCCGAGGATTGTTGTGAATGCGAAGAATACCAGGCACAGCATCAGTGAGAAGGATGCTACAACCGGCGGGAAAGGGAGTCCTTTCTGGAATGCGGCTGTTGTGATAGCAACACCCTCAAGACCTGTGTTCCATGTCTCTGTGATGACGATGGAAAGACCTGTCATTGTACAGATCACGATGGTATCGATGAATGTACCTGTCATGGATACAAGACCCTGACGTACCGGCTCCTTTGTCTGAGCTGCGGCAGCTGCGATCGGGGCACTACCAAGACCGGACTCATTGGAGAAGATACCGCGGGCGATACCCTTCTGCATAGCTACGACCATGGTTCCCATTGCGCCACCTGCAAGTGCGCTTCCTGTGAAAGCAGATTTTACGATAGTTACGATCGCTGCAGGTACTGCAGTGATGTTTGTGATCACGATGATCAGTGCCAGTGCAACATAGAGAACTGCCATAAACGGTACAACGACCTGGGATACCTTTGCGATCCTCTTGATTCCGCCGAGAACGACAAGTCCTACACATACGGTAAGTATCAGACATGCAACTACAGTTGCCCAGGAATATGTATTTCCGAAAAGTGCTACTGTGTGTGCTTTATCCGGGTCAAAGAAATTGGTAACTGCAGATGCGATACCGTTTACCTGTGTAAAGGTTCCGATACCGAAAAGTCCCACACCTGCTCCGAAAAATGCGAAGATCTTGGCAAGCCATCTCCACTGTTTTCCCATACCGTTTTCGATGTAGTAGAAAGGTCCGCCGAGAACGTGGCCTTCTTTGTCAATGGTACGGTACTTGATCGCCAGAAGTCCTTCTGCGTATTTGGTTGCCATTCCGAAGAATGCGGCTACGATCATCCAGAAAAGTGCTCCTGGTCCGCCGGCTGCGATAGCAGTTGCGACACCTACGATATTTCCGGTTCCGATGGTTGCTGAAAGCGCAGTACACAGAGCTCCGAAGCTTGTGACCTCACCATCGCCGCCTTCTTCATTTTTTACCATGAATTTCAGTGCCTTTCCGAGGTGCCTTACCTGTAAAAGACCTAACCGAGCGGTTAACAGAATTCCTGTGAACAGGATCAGAATGATCAGCGGAAGTCCCCAAACGACTCCGTCAAACCATGTGATAAAGTTGTTGATTTGTGTAAACATTACTCTTTCCTCCATCCTTTTGCCTGAGAGATTTACAGCATTTTGTGTGCTGCGTACACCTTCGGCGCTCTTCCCTTTTGATTTGAAGAGACTCTCCTGAGTTTTTTTATTTTTGAATGATGCCAGGATCTTTTGTGTGCGGTGGTGGCGGTCATTCGTTTCGTGTAGAAAAACACTGTAACACAGAGTATCACATGAATTGATGGATTTCAATGGTTTTTTAAAAAAAATTGCATTTATTAGAAAAATTAATCGACATATAATTGGAAGTTTTGGGATTTACTTTTCTATCAGCGGATGTTCTTTGTAATACATGCGGGTGAAATGCAGAAATGTCAGCATATCGCCGCTGATATATTTGCTTTTTTTCCATACCATGCCGATTTTTATGCGGACAGGTGGATTGAGCGGGATACCGGTAACATTGGAAGTGGAAAAGTTATCGGTCATGCTGGAGTAGAGAAAGCAGCCATATTTTCCGGTTTTTACAAATTGCAGGGTGGTGTAGATCTGGCTGCTCCGCATAACGATATTGGGTGTGTGGCCATCCATCTCAAAACGCATTTTCAGGATCTGATTCTGGACGGAGTCAGCATTGAAAAAGATCAGCTGCTCTTTCGCCATATCTTTTGTTGTGACTGATTTTTTTTCTGCCAGCCTGTGGTCGTTGCTCACACAGAAAACCACCTGGTCGTTGGCCAGGACGGTGTTGTGAAATTTATCTATATTATACTGTTCCATATTGACCAAAGCTACATCCAGGGTGTCATCCTGTACCAGATTGCAGGCACGGACAGATCCGTATTCTTCCAGTACTACGGCAATTTCCGGGTGCTTTTCGTGAAACGCCGTAAGCAGCTCCGGAAAAAATACGGTACTCAGCATGGGAGGGATCCCGATGCGAAGAGGCGGTTTTATCCTGGACATGCTGGAGTAATCGGCCTGAAGCTCATTACAATATTGAAGGATATAGGTAGCTTTTTTGTAGAAGGACTCTCCCTCCTGGGTCAGACTCAGCTGATTTCCTTTTCTGGAAAAAAGGCTGATCCCGAATTCAATCTCCAGATCGCGGATAGCCATGGAAATGGTGGGCTGGGTCACATATAATTCTTCGGCTGCCTTTGTGATGCTGTGGCAGCGGCTGGCTGTGCAGAAATAGCGTAGTTGATTCAGTGTCATGATAAACCTTCTCTCGATGAATTGTCAGATTAAATTTTTTAGTAAAGTTTTTCATTTCTGTCCGGAAAAGATGTGACAGAGTATTTTGGTGTCTACATAAAAATAGCATAGAAATATAATTTTTGCCAGATTCATTTGCTGATACGCTGATTTTATGTTAGTAATGTACAAAAATTATCATTAAAAACTGATACTATAAATATTTTTTATGCGGATATATGTTTCATTAATTTGTTTTTTTATATGTACACCGGTTATAATGGAACCATCAAAAGAAACGTGTACGGCTTATACTTTTCAGGAAAAAACCAAATGGAAGGAGAGTACAGAAATGTCTCAGACAACTATCACATTGCTGTTTCTTGTGTTCACCATTATCAGTTTCATCCTTGAAAAAATTCCTCTTGGTCTGACGGCTTCGATCTGTGCGATCGGTCTGACCCTTACAGGAGTTGTGGATGCAACAACAACATTTTCACAGTATGTAAACAGTAACGTAATCCTTTGCGTTGGCATGTTTGTAGTAGGCCAGGCATTGTTCGAAACAGGAATGGCAAATAAGATCGGAGGACTGGTCACGAAATTTGCCAGAACAGAAAAAACACTGATCATTGCGATCATGGTGATCGTAGGTGTAATGTCCGGATTCTTATCCAATACAGGTACTGCAGCAGTGCTGATCCCGGTAGTCTGTGGAATCGCCGATGAGTCCGGTTATTCCAGAAGCCGTCTTCTGATGCCGCTGGTATTTGCCGCAGCACTTGGCGGAAACCTTTCTATTATCGGTGCACCCGGAAACCTGATGGGTGTGAATGCACTTCAGGAGATGGGGCTTTCCACAAGCTTCTTTATGTATGCGCCGGTTGGAGTTCCGATGCTTCTGATCGGAATCCTTTACTTTGTCCTTATCGGATATAAATTCCTTCCGGATGGAAAGAATGCATCCGGTGCAGCTCTTGAAGATCAGCAGGATTTCAGCCATGTACCGAAGTGGAAACAGACTGTTTCCCTGGTAGTACTGATTCTTGTGATCCTTGCAATGATCTTTGAGAAAGAGATCGGCATCAGCATTGAGGTTTCCGCATGTATCGGAGCGATCCTCCTGGTTCTGACAGGAGTTATTTCCGAGAAAGACGCACTGAATTCCATTGACCTGAAGGTTGTATTTCTTTTCGGCGGTTCTCTGACACTTGCAAAAGCATTGGATACAACCGGAGCCGGAGAACTGATCGCAGATAAGATCGTAGGACTTCTTGGAGCAGATCCGAGTCCGATCCTTCTTCTTCTGGTGATTTTTATTGTAACCTGTGTGCTGACAAATTTCATGTCAAATACAGCAACCACAGCACTGATGATTCCAATTGCGGTATCTCTTGCAAACAACCTCGGAGCAGATCCGAGAGCCGTTGTTATCGCAACTGTTATCGCAGGTTCCTGTGCATATGCAACACCGATCGGTATGCCGGCAAACACCATGGTAGTCGGTCTTGGAGGATACAAATTCAAGGACTATGTGAAATCCGGTCTGCCGCTGATCCTGGTATCCTTTGTGATCTGTATGATCCTGTTACCGATCCTGTTTCCGTTCTATCCGTAAGGAGAGAAACTTTTGAGTTACTGTTCACTTTGTGACCAGCAACACTTTTAATTAAGTTCATTCCCTTCTGCACTGACCATACAGTGAAGGAGAAATGATAAATAAGCCAAAAAAGCCATCTTAACCATTAATCAGCCAAAATTAATGATGAAACAACCAACAAAAACCTATGTAACTAAAAAACATTAAACCATCGAACCATATCAGGAGGTAAATCATGACTAAGGAAAATGGAGTTAAAGTATTAACAGACATGGTAGCAGATTTTGTTGCCCATATTGGAAAAAAATTACCGGATGACGTAGTTAATAAACTTGAAGAGCTTGGTTCACAGGAAACAGCTGCACTTCCAAAGGTTCTTTATGAAACAATGACAAAGAACCAGGGACTTGCTGTAGAGCTGAACCGCCCAAGCTGTCAGGATACAGGAGTTCTTCAGTTCTGGCTGAAATGCGGAACAAATTTCCCGTATATCAATGAGCTGGAAGCACTTCTGAAAGATGCCGTTGTCCAGGCTACTTTTGCAGCACCGTTAAGACATAACTCAGTTCAGACTTTTGATGAGTACAATACAAAGAAAAATGTTGGTAAAGGAACCCCGACTGTATGGTGGGATATTGTTCCTAACAGCGATAAATGTGAGATCTACGCATACATGGCAGGCGGCGGATGTACCCTTCCGGGAAAAGCAATGGTTCTGATGCCGGGTGCAGGATATGAGGGTATTACAGATTTCGTTCTTGATCAGATGACAACCTACGGACTGAATGCGTGTCCTCCACTTCTTGTTGGTGTTGGTGTAGGAACATCTGTAGAGACAGCTGCTCTGAACTCCAAGAAAGCGCTGATGCGTCCGATCGGTTCTCACAACGATAACGCAAACGCAGCAAAAATGGAGAAGCTTCTCGAGGATGGTATCAATGCCATCGGCCTTGGACCGCAGGGTATGGGCGGAAAGTATTCTGTAATGGGTGTTAACATTGAGAATACTGCACGACATCCATCTACCATCGGTGTTGCAGTAAATGTTGGATGCTGGTCCCACCGTCGTGGACATCTGGTTGTAAATCCGGATCTTACAGTAACCTGTGATACTCATTCCACATGGAAATTTAATGCATAATATAAACGGAGGGAAAAATCATGATCGAAATCAGAGGAGATAAAAAAGTTCTTATTACACCTGTAAGCGCAGAAGACCTGGCTGATATCAAAATCGGTGATATTGTATGGCTGGACGGAGATCTGATGACCTGTCGTGACGTTGCTCACCGTCGTCTGGTGGAGTATGGAAGAGAGCTTCCGTATGATATCCGCAACAAAGCTATTTTCCATGCCGGCCCGATCGTTCGCAAGATCGAGGGTACAGAGGATGATTATGAAATGGTTTCTGTAGGACCGACAACCTCTATGCGTATGGAGAAATTCGAGTATGAGTTTACCAAGCTTACTGGTGTCAGAGTGATCGTTGGTAAGGGTGGTATGGGTCCGAACACTGAGCGTGCCTGCAAAGAGTTCGGTGCGATCCACTGTGTTTTCCCGGCCGGCTGTGCAGTTGTAGCTGCTACAGAGGTTGAGAAGATTGCTGAGCATCACTGGGATGAGCTTGGAATGCCTGAGACTTTATGGTGCAACAAGGTTAAAGAATTTGGGCCGCTGATCGTATCTATCGATGCACAGGGACGTAACCTGTTTGAGGAGAACAAGGTTGTATTTAATGAGCGTAAAGAGGCTGCCAAGCAGGCAATTTATCCTGAGGTTAAGTTCATTAAATAATATTGGATATTGAAAAAATTTTTCGGGATATCTGAAATAACGAGGCTCTGCCATGAGAGCTTCAGGATTGACTGGTGATTGTGAAATTGAATTAACAGCGTGATATGAAAAAGAGAGATGTCCGGCAGATCATATAATGTGGTCTGCAGGATGTCTTTTTTTGTTGCTTTTTGTTGTTTCTTGGGGTTTTTGTGTTTTACAGGGGTGAGGGGGTGTGATAGAATATAAGCGTTGCAGCAGGCTGGTTATTAAGGTATTATCTGGTATGGATCTTGCGCAGTGAAGGTGGATCGTGGATATCTGCCTGACAATATTTTCAGAGAGGATGAGGTATGAGGTTTATGGGGGATTTTTTGAAGAACATTAACTGGAAGCATGTTCTGATCATGTGTATCGGAAATGTTTTTGCAGGTATGGGGATTGGAATTTTCAAGCTGGCCGGGCTTGGAACGGATCCGTTCAGTGGAATGAATATGGCGGTTGCGGATATGATTGGTATGGCGTATGGTAATTTCCAGCTGATTGTAAATATTGTGCTGCTGATCATTGAGATTGCTTTTGGCAGAAGGTTCCTGGGGATCGGTACGGTTGTGAATGCGGTTTGTCTGGCTTATATTACTACTTTCTTTTATAATATTTATACTGGTGTTTTTGGATTGGAGCTTGTGGCGCTGCCGGTACGTTTGGTGGCACTGTGTGTGGGTGTTGTGATCTGCTGTCTGGGACTGTCGATGTATCAGATGCCGGATGAGGGGGTTGCGCCTTATGATAGTCTTTCGCTGATCATGACAGAGAGATGGCCGAAGATTCCTTATTTCTGGCACAGGATGTCTAATGATGTGCTTTGTGCGCTGATCTGTTATCTGACTGGTGGTGTTGTGGGTATTGGTACGCTGGTGACGGCTTTTGGGCTGGGACCGGTGATTCATTTCTTTAATAGGGTTTTTACCGGGAAGCTGCTTGCCTGGGTTGATGGTGAGTGAGTTTGTAGTTGTATGGGGTGAGCTGAACTGGCTGCGGGATGTGGCTGGTTCGGCTTTTTTTGGTGAAAAGGGACGCCCGTGAGGCGTGTGCTGCCTGCCGCCGGGGCTTCGTCGGGGGCTGGCTTCTAGGCTGCCGGGAATCTGCTAAAAGCGTTTTACAAAAGTCCGAACTCGCGTCTTGCAGCCGCTCAGACAGCGGACCTTTGTAAAACAACGCAGATTTCCGCCAGCCAAGAATCAGCTCCCCTCCTGCAGAGTCCGGCGACAGGCAGCACACGCCTCACGGGCTGGCTTTTCATGGCGGTAGGGTAGTGTGGCTGCTCGGTAGTTGGATGAGCTATCAGTGCTACGCTGGATAGCTGGTAGGAAAGGCTGAGTTTCCCTGTGGTTTGACGGTAGGGGATGAGCTATCAGTGCTACGCTGGATAGCTGGTAGGAAAGGCTGAGTTTCCCTG
>NZ_JANGAA010000090.1:0-213 GCF_024461705.1 Blautia sp. DFI.9.10 | reverse complement strand
CCACTTAAATCTTACGATTTTGAAGTGGGGGCTTCCTGCTCGATTACCCTTTAGGGCAAAGCTAAAACAGGCTATCCCCGCGTGTCCCGCGGTTTTGTTTTTTATGTTTATCCGGTTACGGATTTTTTTCTTGTGCCGTCAGGCACATTCTTTATAGATTCTTTTTCCTTCTTCACGGATGTTGACTGCTGCATTCACATCCCGGTCCATCCT
>NZ_JANGAA010000089.1:0-214 GCF_024461705.1 Blautia sp. DFI.9.10 | reverse complement strand
CAAAAATGTAAAATTATCACACAAAACATAAACAATCAAAATCAGCCATTTCCGCACCTTTTCCTCTGTCCACTTTCAACCGTCCCTCCAAATGTAAAATGGCCTATCGGAATACATTTTCTACATCCTAACTACTATAAAACAACCTTTAGACTTACGTTTGCTACTCTCATGGTCTCAATACTGCCGCCGAAATTCTGTCCCACATACTAAA
>NZ_JANGAA010000088.1:0-215 GCF_024461705.1 Blautia sp. DFI.9.10 | reverse complement strand
CTCTACAGATCCAGGTATCTATACAGATCCAGGTATCTATACAGATCTAGGAGTATATTTGTGAGCCACAATTGTCACCTGCTCATAACCGTATAGCTGCGAAGCAGTTATGAGACGGGCTCATCGGCGCAGGGCATTAGCATAAAATCGAAAATGATCCGTTCTGTGCCGTGACTCGGTATACTCAAACATCACACCGTCACTGTTATAAGTCT
>NZ_JANGAA010000087.1:0-215 GCF_024461705.1 Blautia sp. DFI.9.10 | reverse complement strand
GGCCTTTTCATTGGATGTTTTTTTTTTTCCAAAGAGAGGTTTCTCTGCGTGCTTGAGGTATAATGCAAGTACGGTCGTTTTAGGTGTTACCAACTGCGGCTAATCTTTTTTATACTGAGCGTATTGGAACGTTATCGATAAGAAGAGAGCGTCTAGGCGAACAATGTTCTTAAAGTTTGACCTCAAATCAGGTAGGAGTACCCGCTGAACTTAAG
>NZ_JANGAA010000086.1:0-216 GCF_024461705.1 Blautia sp. DFI.9.10 | reverse complement strand
CAGCCGATTATCGGCTTCTACTATGGGGCAAGTCAATACCATCGTGTACGGGAGGCTTACCTGCTTGCGGTAAAATGGAAGCTTGTTGTTTCCACAATTGCTTTCATCGCATTTCAATTTTTCCCGCAATCTATAATTTCGCTATTCGGAGATGGGGAAGATCTGTATTTTGAATTTGCTGTTTTGTTCATGCGTACCTATCTTTTCATGGTGTTG
>NZ_JANGAA010000085.1:0-219 GCF_024461705.1 Blautia sp. DFI.9.10 | reverse complement strand
TCGGGCCCTATCCGGCGTGGGCTTAGTATATCTGAGAGGAGCTGTCCTTAGTACGAGCGGACCGGGATGGACTGACCGCTGGTGGACCGGTTGGCTTGCCAAATCCATGGCCGGGTAGCCAAGTCCGGAAGCGATAAACGCTCAAGGCATCTAAGCGTGAAGACCCCCTCAAGATGAGATATCCCATTCTTATGATGTAAACACCCTTGAAGACGACGA
>NZ_JANGAA010000010.1:0-111703 GCF_024461705.1 Blautia sp. DFI.9.10 | reverse complement strand
GCAATTCATCTCACCACCTGAAGAGGTGGGAGAATTCTTGCTACATTTGTTAAAACAAAATGGCGGAAAGCAACAAGATGAAGGATATGCCGGTAAATAAGCTGATGATCCAGATGGGAATCCCGATGATCCTATCTATGGCATTGCAGGCAGTCTATAACATTGTAGACAGTGCATTTGTGGGAAATATGAAAGCAGGCAGTGAGACAGCACTAAATGCTTTGACACTGGTATTTCCAGTGCAGATGCTTATGGTGGCAGTGGGGATTGGAACCGGTGTAGGAACCAATGCACTTCTTGCAAGGACACTTGGACAGGGAGACAGTAAAAAAGCTGCAAAGGTAAATTAAGCGTGAAAATGGGTCTGCCCAGCAGCGGTTTTTTTCTTTTCTGCCGCTGGGCAGATGTTTTTTCTTTAGATATATGATAAGAGGAATTTTTGAAGATTCCATAAAGATTTGAAAAATGGACGGACATAAAAGACGTCCATTACACTATCGGAAAATCAGCAAGGAAGTTTCATAGTAACCTTTGCGCCGCCGGTTTCTTTTGAATTTTCTAAAATAAGCTGACCATTATGTTGTTCCATAATCGAATTTGTAATATATAGACCCATACCAAAGTGTAACTTTGAATTGCGGCTTTGATCGTCCATATAGAACCGTTCCTGTGCGTGGCATAATGCCTCTTTAGAAAACCCCGTTCCCTCGTCTGTGACTGAAATTTCCACGAAACCGTTGTTACTCTGAACATCCACATAAAGCGTTCCGCCTTGCGGGGAGTAGTCCAGCCCATTACTGATAACATTCATAATAGCACGTTCTATCAGCACCCTATCAAATTTCAGCATTTGAGGGAGTGAAACAGTATTCATTTGCAGCCGGATTTCTTTTGTCCGGCATAGTGATTCCATATAACCGAACAAGTGCTGCATGAACGCTGGCAAGTCTATACTTTCAATATGGAGCTGATAACCAACCGCCGCCCGTGATATATCAATCAGGGTTTGAATATATGACTGCATCTGGCCGGAGCTTTCCACGACGTAACCAGCGTATAATCGTTGCTCATCATCAAGATTTGTTTCTGTGAGTAAATCAGCATTTCCTTGAATAACCGTCAGAGGCGTTTTCAAATCATGGGCAAGCGCGGCGATTTGCTCTTTCTGTGTCTGTTCGGTTTTCCATTGCCGTTCTAACGAAATTTTCAGATTATCTTTCATATCTGAAAAAGATGCAAGGACATCTTCAAACTCTTTGATTTTGGCGTGTCCTACTTCAAAATCAAGGTTTTGCT
Source organism: Blautia sp. DFI.9.10 (assembly GCF_024461705.1). Lineage (NCBI taxonomy): Bacteria > Bacillati > Bacillota > Clostridia > Lachnospirales > Lachnospiraceae > Blautia > Blautia sp. DFI.9.10. The sequence goes on along the minus strand of NZ_JANGAA010000010.1, from coordinate 110,407 downwards.
TTGAAACCTCCGCAGTTGCTTCAAAAAGCGGGGTCAGTTGTGTACGCAGGTTCTTAGCAAATCTGGCGGTCAGTATGATAATGACCAGCAGCGAATTTACAGCCATCAGGATAAACACAAGCGTGTCAGGAGATGGAAAATATTCCGGTAGCCATGACACTGTAAATTGAGAACCAATATAATACCTTAAAACGCAAAATTCGTTTTCCCGGACAACAAGTGCAAACTGCCTCCCCGTAGCATATTCAATATATTCTCCCTTTGCGTACAGCAGGGCAATTTCTTTTTCATCATCGTCCATATTGCTGTAAAGCTCATTAAAGTTCTTGTCCAGAATTAAGTAGCCGCATCCCTGTGGAATCACAACCTTTGTAATATCCGGGGCAATCGTCAGCGTTGGAATGATCTCTTTTACCTGCAATTCACTTAGATTTGCTCTTGTAGCTAATCCAGCATTTACAGCAAGTCCCTCCAAACCAAAAGGGACAATAATTGCCGCTACCAGCATGACAATGAGGGAGATAGCAAACTGGCGAAACAATATTTTCAATGTAGGTTTCTTTTTCACTCCCATTTATATCCTATCCCCCATACGGTGCTGATCGGACTTATTTTGAAATGCTCCAATTTCGCACGAATATTTTTTATATGCGTTGAGATCGTAGAGTTATCGCCTATTCCATCAAACCCGAAAACGGCTTCATAGATTTGTTCTTTTGTAAAAACCTGTCCCCGGTTTTTCGCAAGGTATTCACAGATTGAATACTCGCTTTTAGTAAGGGGAACCGGCTGTTCTGAAACATACAGTACCTTTGCGGAAAGGTCAAATCTTATATCAGGCTCAAATGAAAGTGTGCTGTGATGCTCCCTTTTTTCTCTGCGTAAATGTGCCGCGACACGGGCGCGAAGCTCCTGAATACGAAAAGGTTTCGTAATATAATCATCCGCACCGATGCCTAATCCAAACAATATATCTTCCTCTAATGTCTTTGCGGTCAGAAAGAGAATCGGGCAGTCTACCATATTCCTGATCTGTTTGCAAAACTCAAACCCGTCTGTGCCAGGCATCATCACATCCAAAAGAATGAGGTCATAGAAATGCAGCTTTTTGATGTCTACATCATCCGCATTTTGACAGACTGTTATCAAATATCCATCTTTCCCCAAACTGTTCTTAATCAATTCCAAGATAGAAACTTCATCGTCAACTACAAGTAAGTGGGTCAAAAAATCACCTCCCGCCCCATTATACTACATTGTCGAGGTTACTCATCATTATTTTTAATGTCAGCTTTCCGATATTCATTGTTGATATTTACAGCTACGGCATTGCTTATATCCACATCCACAATACTGTAAACGTAGCCGAAACTGAAATCTTCCCCCGCCACATTTTTGAAGCGTTTCGATACCTGCCCGATTTCTTCTTGCAGTTCTGACATTTCAAGACATTCATCCGTTATGGTATATGTCAGGCCGTTATATGAAATTTCATCATAGTTTGCGGCGTTCAGCTCATAATACGGCAGAGATTCATTTAACGCCTTATTTTTATCGGCGGTATCGCGGAGCGCACCGCAGGCCGATAAGCATATAAGACTTACAAGCACAATTACCACGGCAAACAGGCACTTTTTATTCACTGTTTTTACCTCCCTCCCAACCATGAAACCAAACCAAACTGGCAATCAGCAGACAAACAGTGCAGCATACAGAAATAATCATACCGCTGAAAAAATCGGTTTTTACCTGTGCATACAGTTGGGGGCTATCCCATGCAAGCACAGTGTAATCCATAGCACGAACGCCCCAGGCCCAGGGAATATATTTCCATGTAGCGTCACCAAGCCCTGTTATCATAAGGGCAGCTATTAAACTCCCTGCAATTCCCAATCCCATAGATGCACCTTTTCCGAAGCTCATTCCCACAAACAAATGAATCAGGTAAATGGGAAGCATGGTAATCAACAATAGAATCCCTGCTTTCAGGTAAAGGCTTGCCGGAGCATCCCTATATAGTGCAGCGAATGTTCCTAACGCTAAAAGTGTTGCGCCAAAAGCACAGATCATCAGAAAACCAAGTTTACCAATATACGTTGCCATGCGAGATGGGATTGTTCCCAACAAAAGCTGATAATGCCCGGCCTGATTTTCGATCTGAACAACCAGGCCCACAATAATGCCGATCAGAAACGGGAACGCAACGGCCAGCACTTCCAGATAGGCACTGATTTTGGTTGCCAGTTCCCATCTGGATATATGATAGTAACCCGCAAAAATCGCCGCACATATAATCGGAATCATGCTGTGCATATAGAGCAAAATGCTATGTTTACACTTCTGATATTCTGCTTTCCAACAGCGAACCACAGATACCATAGTTACCCCACCTCCTTTTTCTCAAACCATCTTGCAGTTAAAAATGACAGCGCCGCAAACCAGGCCAGCGAAATGACCAATACAAGTATAATCATCCAAAATGCCATTGCCGTACTCTGATCTGCAACCGGCTCACCATTAGGCAAAATACCTAACACGGAAATCATAAGATGCGGCACCCAGCTATACGGGCAGATCATCCACAAAGAGGTTGTAGCCGTGAAAATCCCTAAAACGCTTCCAAGTCCGGCATTAAGAATAACCGTGACAAAGATACCAACTTTTTTTGATAACCATAAGCACAGCGGAACTTCCCATAGGCTTGCAATGACAATACAAGCTGTTCCGGCCGCAGCCTGCCAAATTCCGATTGTCAGGGGAATTTCGTTGATAACTAATATTGCAAAACCGCCCAACAGATTTAGCGCCAGGAAAATGAAATTCCCCACACAGGAGTAAATACCGGCCACTCCAATTTTTGCTTTCCAGACTTTGTTCTGCGAAACAGGCAATGAAGCAACGGCACGATATTTTAGTTTGCCATTATCCCGCTGTTCAATCAAGGCACAGGTGAGCGTAAGGAATCCAGGATAAAGCAGGATATACCACCAATTATAAGAATTGAGCTGGAACCAAAGAGGGGCAAAAAAGTTCATAAGCGCAGTTACAAACGGGGCCAGAACGATAAGCGTTTTTGTGAAAGTTCTCTTATGCTTTAGGTTCTCTGCCTGAATATATGCCATCTCCATTTAATATCCCTCCTTACCATTTCTGCGAATAACATCCATAAAGAGTTGTTCCAAATCTTCACCGGCGCGAAGCTCTCCCTCATATCCAAGGACGCCGCCAGCAATGATACCCACATGATCTACAATCTGCTGGACTTCTGACAGAATATGGCTGGACAAAATAACTGTAATCCCTTTGCAGGGAAAGGAGCGAATTAACTCTCGAAGTTCCTCAATCCCTAAAGGGTCAAGGCCGTTAGTCGGTTCATCCAGAATCAAAAGCTGGGGACTGTTCAGCAATGCAATAGCAATACCAAGCCGCTGCTTCATACCAAGAGAAAACTGCCCGGCCCGTTTCTTGCCGGTATTCGTGAGCTGGACAATTTGCAATACCTCGTTAATTCGTGCATCGTCCAGGCCGAGCAATGTAGTTCTGACTTTGAGATTTTCGTATGCAGTCAGATTTTCGTAAAGCGGGGGCATCTCAATCAAAGCACCGATATGCTCCAGATCATTCCGCTTCCACGGGTGGCCGTCAAACTCGATGCTTCCCGATGTGGGGCGCAAAATGCCGGTGAGCATTTTTAAGATCGTGGATTTGCCAGCCCCATTCGGCCCCAGCAGACCATAAACCGAGTTGCGCCGGATGTTCAGTGACACATTGTTTACCGCCATTTGCCCCTTGAAATTTTTGCAGAGGTCAGTCGTTTTCAAAATCATATCCATATAATCAAGTCCTTTCTTTGATTCTACGGATAGCATACCGGGCAATTTTGAAGATTTCATAAAGATTCCCGAAAACAGAATATGAACAATACACCGTAACCGTGGAGCATATCGCAACAAAGCACCAACCTACGCATTTAGGGCCTTAAAAAGCCCTATATTTCAAGGTTTTTCCCGCATAGTCGGCGGGGTATGTGAGTGTTTTATCCTATCCCCGCCATAGTGCCGCTCTAAATGCGTAGAATTTACCAGCAGAAAATCGCCGGTTTCTCTGGCTCCATACTCCCAGATATGGTATCATGGAAAAAATCAATCTGACGGGGGTATCAGGATGGACGGACAAGAAAAGCTGCTGGACTATGAAACAATCAAAGCCGCCGTTGCCGGTGAGAAGTGGGCCACAGAAAAGGTGCTGGCCCACTATGCGGACTACATCGACGAGCTTTCCACGGTGGAGATCAGGCAGCCGGGCGGCAAAGTGAAAAAAGTCATTGACGAGGATATGCGGCAGCACATTTCCTTAAAGCTGCTGGAAGCGTTGCCGAGCTTCCCGCTGGAACAAGAATAACGATCAAGAGGGCTGCACCCTCTTACGCCGCTTTGCGGCTATCACCTGCACACCCCCGAAACAGATACACCCGCTGCGCGTCTGTACCTGTTTCGGGGGCTAATAATGACTGTAACCTACGCCTTTCGGGGCTGATAACCGCCAGTTTCAAAGCTTCTCCCGCATGTTTGCAGAGGTGGGCGAATACTTTATCCTATCCCCGTCCATACCCGGCATGGCTGCGGTGATCTTGCCTATCGTCCTGCGTCGGTCTGCGTTGTGGTACATACAGATCAAATTTTCTTCTTCCACGGTAAAGTGCATCATTCCTCATACCTCCAATTCATTTTTCTTGGTTCTGGCCGTCGCCTTTTTCGGGCTGGTGGCCTGTTTGCTGTCGGCAAGCTGCTTGCGGATAGATGGCCGGGGCTTGCGAATACTCACATCACGGCGCTCATCTTTGTTAATCATGGCATATACCCCGTCACCTCCTTTCCTTGGGCAAAAAGAAATGCCTTTTTCGTCGCAGACTTACGAAAAAGGCATTTCAGGTGTGATTATAGAGAGGTTTAATTGTCTTTAGATTTTTGAAAAGTCCCGGTTTTATGCGGGTTTGCGCTGGTTGTGCTAATCGGAACGAAGCTACTGCTTACACGGATCCGGAAAACGAGGCGATTCTGCAGAATTCTATGGATGCAGTAGATGCACTTACAAAGGAAAAAACGATTATTATGATTGCCCACAGATTAAAAACAGTCAGACATGCAGACCAGATTGCGGTTGTTGAAAAAGGAAGAATTGCACAGCAGGGAACACATGAGCAATTAATGAAACAGGAAGGTATTTATAAGAGATTTGTGGATGCAAGGCAGCAGGCGGTAAGTTGGAAACTGGTGCACTGAGAAATAATCCACAGTTGGTGAATATCCAAATTGAATTGTCTGAAAGAGATTTAATTTAAGTTTCGCTAAGTTTCACTTATATAGGCAGAATGAGGGATATTCAATAAAGTAATATGAAAAAAGCACTGAAAACCGTTGGATTGATATGCTCCCCATATGGTAGACAATGGAAATATCCAAAAATCTATCATATGAGGAGCATATTTTTATGTCTAGGAAACAGTATAGTAAGGAGTTGAAACTTGAGCTCGTAAAGAAACACCTTCCAATAAAAGAGCATAAAGGGCTAAAGGCGGAAATTAGTTTTTCATTTTACGGTTGCAAAAAAATAACACAAAAATTAGCACTCACCTCTTGACAGTGCTAACAAATAGTGTTATAGTTCTCCTAGAACAAGAAAAAAGCACAGCATTTCCGGTATGAGAATATTGGAAATGTTTTTCATAGAATAGGAGGGAAGCCTATGAACATCAGTAAGTTTACACAGAAATCCGTACAGGCTGTCCAGGATCTTGAGAAGGTTGCTTATGAATATGGCAATCAGGAGATCGAAGAGGAACACCTTCTGTATGCCTTGTTGACACAGGAGGACAGCCTGATTCTCAAGCTGATCGAGAAGATGGAAATCCAGAAGGAATATTTTATTGACACAGTTAAGAAGGCACTGGATGCCAGAGTTAAGGTTTCCGGTGGAGAGCTTCGATTTGGTCAGTATCTGAACAAGGCACTGGTCAGTGCAGAGGACGAAGCGAAGGCTATGGGAGATGAGTATGTATCGGTTGAGCATCTGTTTCTTTCCATGCTGAAGAATCCAAGCCCGAGCATGAAGAAGCTATTCAATGAATTCGGAATCACCAGAGAGCGTTTTCTTCAGGCATTATCTACAGTCAGGGGAAACCAGAGAGTTGTCAGTGACAACCCGGAGGCAACCTATGATACCCTGAATAAATACGGTGAGGATCTTGTGGAGAAGGCGAAGAACCAGAAGCTTGATCCGGTGATCGGCCGTGATATGGAGATCCGGAATATTATCCGTATCCTTTCTCGTAAGACCAAGAACAACCCGGTTCTCATCGGTGAGCCTGGCGTTGGTAAAACAGCAGCCATCGAGGGACTGGCACAGCGTATTGTGGCAGGAGATGTACCGGAAGGTCTTAAGAATAAGAAGATTTTTGCCCTGGATATGGGTGCGCTGGTTGCAGGTGCCAAGTATCGTGGTGAGTTTGAGGAACGTCTGAAAGCGGTACTTGAGGAAGTGAAGAAGAGCGAAGGACAGATCATTCTGTTTATCGATGAGCTTCATCTGATCGTGGGTGCAGGTAAGACAGATGGCGCCATGGATGCAGGAAACATGCTGAAGCCTATGCTTGCCAGAGGTGAGCTGCACTGTATCGGTGCAACAACTCTGGATGAGTACCGACAGTACATTGAGAAGGATGCTGCACTTGCCCGTCGTTTCCAGCCGGTTATGGTAAATGAGCCGACAGTGGAAGATACCATTTCCATTCTCCGTGGCCTGAAGGAAAGATATGAGGTATTCCACGGTGTTAAGATCACAGACAGTGCCCTGGTTGCAGCTGCCACACTTTCACACAGATACATTACAGACCGTTTTCTCCCGGATAAGGCCATCGACCTTGTTGATGAAGCCTGTGCGCTGATCAAGACGGAGCTGGATTCCATGCCGACAGAGCTGGATGAGCAGAGACGTAAGATCATGCAGCTGGAGATTGAAGAGTCTGCCCTGAAAAAAGAAACTGATAACTTAAGTAAAGAGCGTCTGGCTGATCTGCAGAAAGAACTTGCAGAGCTGAGAGATACTTTTAATACCCAGAAAGCTCAGTGGGATAATGAGAAGCATTCCGTAGAGAAGCTTCAGAAATTACGTGAGCAGATCGAGGATATCAATAAACAGATTCAGAAAGCAAAACAGAATTACGATCTGGAGAAAGCAGCAGAGTTGCAGTACGGCGAGCTGCCGAAGCTTCAGCAGCAGCTGGAAATTGAGGAGAAGCAGGTTAAGGAGAGTGACAGAAGCCTGGTACATGAGGCTGTCACAGATGATGAGATCGCACGTATCATTTCCAGATGGACCGGTATTCCGGTAACCAAGCTGACAGAAGGTGAGAGAACCAAGCTGCTGGGCCTTGAGGATGAGCTGCACAAACGTGTAGTAGGACAGGATGAGGGTGTTCGTCTTGTAACAGATGCGATCCTTCGTTCCAAAGCCGGAATCAAGGACCCCACAAAGCCGATCGGTTCCTTCCTGTTCCTCGGACCAACCGGTGTTGGTAAAACAGAGCTTGCCAAGACTCTGGCTGCCACACTGTTTGACGATGAACAGAATATGGTCCGTATCGATATGAGTGAATACATGGAGAAATATTCCGTGTCCCGTCTGATCGGAGCGCCTCCAGGATATGTCGGATATGAGGAAGGCGGACAGCTGACAGAGGCCGTTCGAAGAAAACCGTACAGTGTTGTTCTTTTTGATGAGATCGAGAAGGCTCACCCGGATGTATTCAATGTACTTCTGCAGGTACTGGACGATGGACGTATCACGGATTCACAGGGACGTACGGTTGATTTTAAGAATACGATCCTGATCATGACTTCCAACATTGGTTCTCCGTACCTTCTTGACGGTATCGACGAGAAGGGAGATATCAAACCGGAGGCACAGGAACAGGTTATGAATGATCTTCGTGGTCACTTCCGTCCGGAGTTCCTGAACCGTCTGGATGAGATTATCATGTTCAAGCCGCTGACCAAGGATAATGTAGGTAAGATCGTAGATCTTATGGTCAAAGAGCTCAGCGACCGTCTGGCTGACCAGGAGCTTTCTCTGGAGCTTACAGATGCTGCCAAACAGATGGTAGTGGATAATGGTTATGATCCGGTTTACGGCGCACGTCCTCTGAAGCGTTATCTCCAGAATTATGTGGAGACACTGACAGCCAAGAAGATCCTTTCCGGTGATGTGCATGCCGGAGATACCATTGTGCTGGATGTGAAGGATGGAGCGTTTACCGTCAGCACGAAGTAAAAAATAACTCCATAAAGTTATGATAGATTGACAAGGAAAAGAACTGTCGGTTCTGATAGAAATCCATTTCAGGATGAAAATCGGAACCAGGCAGTTCTTTTTTTGGGACAAGGAATGGAATATTTTTATCAGATACTGAAGAAATAAAAAATCCTGAAAAATTTTTTTACTGGCTCTTGACAAAAAATAAAATTGGTAAGATAGTAAATCTGATATTTCAGATCAGACAGCTATCCAGCAGCATCTGGGATATTGGATAAATATCAGATAAAAGGATGGAAACAGATTATGATACCAAAGGACCCGGTAATGCTTTTAAGCTATGTGAACACGCAGCTGAGGGATTTTTACAGTTCCCTGAATGCTTTCTGCGAGGACAGAGGACTTGACAGGAAAGAACTGGAGGATAAGCTTGACATGATCGATTATGCTTATGATCCGGCTGTGAATCAGTTTGTATAAGAAAATCAGGAACAGAAAGAAGTACCCGTTTCGAATAAAAAAACGAAGCGGGTATTTTTTTGTGAAAAAATAGGAAAAACAGCAGAAAATAAATTAGTTTAACAAATTAATTAATAGATTTCAGGTGGAAATTAAAGAAGCTGTAAATCTTAAAAAAGTGTAAAATTCACAAAAACCAGTTGCATTTTTTGTGCAGATGTATATTATATATAGTTAGCCGACTAATTAAAAAAGAAGATCACTGCTTCGTATATCATTAACAAAGAGCAGGTGTCTGATCGGATGAGAGAGGAGTGACAGCGTGTTTTGTAAGGAGGAAGATGAGAAAGAAAGGCAGAGCAGCTTTTTATCTCTGTTTATGAAGGTAGACCGTCATTTTATGACGAAATGCTTTGGTCAGATGCAGGAGCTTGGGATTTATCCGGGACAGATACCGGTTCTGGGGCTTGTGTCTGGAAGGGATGGCCTGAGTCAGCGGGAAATTGCAAAGATCCTGCATATTAAGCCGCCTACGGTAAATGTATCGATACAGAGACTGGAGAAAGCAGGCTTTCTTTATAAGAAACCGGATGAAAAGGACCAGCGTGTGACCAGGATCTATATGACAGAAAAGGGAAAGGAAATCAAGGCAAAAGCACTGGAACGGATCCATAAAAATGAGGCTGTGATGATGGAAGGCTTCAGTGAGGCGGAACAGTGCCTGCTTCGGAGATTTCTGGAGCAGATCCTTGTAAATATCGAAAAGATCCAGCCGGAGGAAGCCATAGAAAAGCTTCATCCGGATGAAATGACAGAAAGGAAGGAACAGAAACGTGATTAAACTGATGAAATATCTGAAACGATCTGCAGGTTACATCGTACTCATCATTGCGCTTCTTTTTCTTCAGGCATACTGTGATCTGTCTCTGCCGAATTACACATCAAATATCATTAATGTGGGAATTCAGCAGAACGGTATTGAAGACAGTGTTCCTGAGAAGATCAGAAAGACGTCCATGGACAGTCTGAAGCTGTTTATGGAAGAGGATGATGCGAAAACTGTGGATGGATTTTATGAGGAAGAGGGAGATGATCTGGTATTAAAGGATAAAATCTCCAAAGAAGACAGAGAAGAACTCAACGATATCTTCGGCAAACCGATGGTGATCGTTTCTACTCTGATGTCCGACAGTGAAGAATCAAAGGCAGCTCTTGCAAAAATGGGAATCCCGGAAGGGACGGATCCACTGGCGGCTCTTTCTCAGATGCCGGCAGAGGCTTTGGCTGCTATGAAGGACCAGGTCGGAGAAAAGATCGACAAGATGCAGGAATCCATCATCACACAGGCAGGTGTTTCCTATGTTCGTGCAGAATATGAAGCCATGGGTGAAGATGTGGATGCCATACAGATGGATTACATGAAAGCAACAGGTATCCGCATGGTGCTGATGGCACTGGTCACCATGATGGCTGCAGTATGTGTGGTATTTCTTTCATCCAGAGTTGCTGCATCTATGGGACATGATCTCCGTGGACTGGTTTATAACAAAGTCATAGGTTTTTCCAGCAGAGAGTACCATAAGTTTTCAACAGCATCCCTGATCACACGATGCACGAACGATATCCAGCAGATCCAGCAGGTAATGGCTATGATGTTCCGTATCGTGCTTTACGCGCCAATCCTTGGAATCGGTGGTGTGATCCGCGTGCTTCAGAGAGATTCCTCCATGACATGGATCCTTGGGGTGGCCATTGTACTGATCATGGCATTTATGGCAATGCTGTTCAGGATTGCAATGCCGAAATTTACAGCTTTGCAGACCATGGTAGATAAGCTGAACCTGGTAACAAGAGAAATCCTTACCGGTATTCCGGTTATCCGTGCATTCAGCCGTGAAAAACATGAGGAGGAGCGTTTTGAGGATGCAAATATCACTCTGATGAAGACAAACCTCTTTGTAAACCGTTGTATGACATTTATGATGCCGGTGATGATGCTGATCATGAACGCAGTTTCCGTACTGACCATCTACAGCGGTTCTTATGCGGTAGACAGCGGAAGCATGCAGGTTGGTGATGTTATGGCATTTATCCAGTATGCAATGCAGATCATCATGTCATTTTTGATGATCACAGCAATGTCTATCATGCTGCCGAGAGCAAATGTATCTGCACGCCGTATCAACGAGGTGCTTGAGACAGAAGTCAGTGTCCAGGATCCGGAGGATCCGGTACAGCCTTCCCAGGATGTGAAGGGTACTGTAGAATTTGATCATGTAAGCTTCGCATATCCGGAGGCAGGAGAGAATGTTATCACAGATATTTCCTTTAAGGCAGAAAAAGGTGAGACAGTAGCGATCATCGGAAGTACAGGAAGCGGTAAGAGTACACTGATCAATCTGATCCCGCGTTTCTATGATGCAACAGAAGGATCTGTGAAAGTGGATGGCGTGGATGTCCGGAAAATGACACAGAAGGATGTCCGTGACAGGATCGGTTATGTTCCGCAGAAGGGTGTACTTTTCTCAGGAACCATTGATTCCAATATCCGTTACGGAAAGACAGAGATTTCGGAGGATGCAGTGAAAAAAGCAGCAGGGGTTGCACAGGCTACGGAGTTTATCGACACCAAGCCGGAGCGATATAAGACTCCGATCGCACAGGGAGGAAGCAATGTTTCCGGTGGACAGAAGCAGAGGCTTTCCATTGCCAGAGCTATCGCAAAAGATCCGGAGATCTTTATCTTTGATGACAGCTTTTCCGCACTGGATTTCAAAACAGACAGCACACTTCGAAAAGCGCTGAAAGAACATACAAAAGAAGCAACAACCATTATCGTGGCACAGCGTATCAGTACGATCTTAAATGCAGATAAGATCCTTGTACTGGACGATGGACATATGGCAGGGATCGGAAGCCATAAGGAGCTGATGAAGTCCTGCGAGGTATATCGCCAGATTGCCATGAGTCAGTTATCAGAGGAGGAATTGGCATGAGTCAGCAGAGAAGAAGAGGTCCGATGGGCGGACACGGAATGCAGCCAACAGAGAAGGCCAAGGACTTCAAAGACTCCATGAAAAAGCTCTTTGGCTATATGGGCAGATATAAATTTCGTTTTATCCTGATGTTTATCTTTGCAGTGGCAGGTACAGCGTTTAATATTGCAGGCCCGAAGATACTTGGAAAAGCTACCACAGAGCTGTTCAATGGTCTGGTTGCTAAGGTAAACGGTACAGGCGGTATTGATTTCGGTAAGATCGGAATGATCCTTCTGTGGACTTTGGGACTGTATGTGGCAAGTGCATGCTTTTCCCTGATCCAGGGATTTGTCATGACGGGGATCTCCAATGATGTTACATACAATCTCCGAAAGGATATTTCAAAGAAGATCAACCGTCTGCCAATGAATTATTTCGAGAGCAGAACAAACGGTGAGATCCTTTCCAGGGTGACAAATGATGTGGATACCCTGCAGATGAGCATCAACCAGAGCATGACACAGCTGATCACATCCGTAACAACACTGATCGGTGTATTTATCATGATGCTTTCTATCAACGTGTGGATGACACTGGCAGCAGTGCTGATACTGCCGGTTTCCATGCTTATCATTAATAAAGTAATGAAACACTCCCAGAAATATTTCCAGGCACAGCAGGAGTATCTGGGAAAAGTAAATGGTCAGGTTGAGGAAAATTTCGGCGGCCATGATGTGGTAAGAGTATTCAACAAAGAGCAGGATGCGCTGAAGGAATTTGAGCATGACAACCAGAAGCTTTATGAGTCTGCATGGAAGTCACAGTTCTTTTCCGGAATGATGATGCCGATCATGCAGTTTGTGGGAAATCTGGGATATGTGATGGTGGCACTTCTCGGAGGGATTTTTGCCATCAAAGGAACTATCGAGGTTGGAGATATCCAGTCCTTCTTCCAGTATATCCGTAACTTTACACAGCCGATCCAGCAGATCGCCCAGGTTACAAACCTTCTGCAGTCCTCGGCGGCAGCTTCTGAGCGGGTATTTGAATTTCTTGAGGAGCCGGAGGAAGAACTTCAGCCGGAGAACCCGGATTCCATTGAGGGACTGGAAGGAAATGTACAGTTTGAGCATGTGAAATTCGGTTATAATCCGGATAAGATCATTGTAAATGATTTCTCCGCAGATGTGCATGACGGTCAGAAGATCGCCATTGTAGGACCTACAGGTGCAGGAAAAACGACGATCGTAAAGCTGCTGATGCGTTTTTATGATGTAAATGGCGGAAGCATCAAGGTTGACGGACATGATATCCGGAACTTCAACCGCAGCAATCTCCGTGAGATGTTCGGAATGGTGTTGCAGGACACTTGGCTGTTTTCCGGAACCATTATGGAAAATATCCGCTACGGAAGACTGGACGCAACGGATGAAGAGGTGATCGCAGCAGCAAAAGCGGCCCATATCCACAACTTTATCATGCAGCAGCCCGGCGGCTATCAGATGGTCCTGGATGAGGAGACCAGTAATGTTTCTCAGGGGCAGAAGCAGTTGCTTACCATTGCAAGAGCGATCCTGGCAGACAATAAGATCCTGATTCTGGATGAGGCCACATCTTCCGTTGATACAAGAACAGAAATGCAGATCCAGAAGGCTATGGATAACCTGATGAAGGGCAGAACCAGCTTTGTTATCGCCCACAGACTTTCTACCATTAAGGATGCAGATCTGATCCTGGTGATGAAGGACGGAGATATCATTGAGCAGGGAGATCATGAAGAGCTGCTGGCACGGAAGGGCTTCTATGCGGATCTGTATAACAGTCAGTTTGAACAAAAACAGGCATAATCCTGTTTTTGTTCATGAGGAAGTAGCGAAGCGGATTCCGAATGTCTGCTTTGCTGAAAGAGGCACAGGCATAAGATAACCTGAGTATTGGGCAGGATTACAGCACCGGAAATGTACTTCCATCCGAAAAACGGATCGGCCACGTTTCCGGTGCTTTTTTTTGCGGATTTTTTTCAGGTTAATGTGGTGAATAAATATTGTATAATTCATATAAAAATGATGGGAATAATAATATAAATTATATGAAAATAGCACAAAATCGTAAGAAAGTACAGTCTGTTCGGAAGAATAAAGAGGAATTCCATGATTCATACAGTATAATAGGATATATCGAGTGTGTGGAAAAACTACAAACTGGAAAATGCGGAATGTTAAAGAGAAGAGAGGTATTTTTATTATGAAACAGAAAGCAATGGATATGAAACTTGTAGTAAAACCGTTGGTTGGATGTCTGACACATACACATTTCTGGGAGGGACCATGTCGTGCCGGACATAAAGAGGATATGACTGTTGAAGCTGAGACAAAAGCAGCTGATGAGGCGTTCAAAAATTCAGTTAAGGGATTACAAGGGGTTATTGATGAGGTAGAATTCACGGAGCCTGTGGATGTCCGCTATAATGAGTCTTTTGTTGTAGATAAAGACCTTTTTGCAAAAATCGGAGAGGATGTTGATGAGATCGATTGCTTCCTCTGCATGGGATGGAGAATTCCTAAGCTTGAGCGTTTCGGAAAGCCGGTCGTTATCTGGCAGAACGGAAACGAAGGAATTGATTTTGCAGCATACTGCCGTTCCATCGGAGTAGAGGCATATGTATGTATGGATCTTCAGGATGTGAATGAGATCATGCATATTCTCTGGGTAAGAAAAGCAGTTCGCAATACAAGGGCGCTTGTACTGACAGCAGGATCTCAGCCTACATTCGGAATTCAGAGTCTGATCCGCGATCCGGAGATCCTTCGTCAGCGTTACGGAGTTGAAGTGGTGAAGCTTCCATTTACATCCATTTTCAAATATATGGATGAGATCACAGATGAGGAAGCAAAGCCGATTGCAGATAAGATCATTGCAGGATCTACCGATACACAGGTAAACACAGACTGGTTTATCAATGACGTGAAATATTATCTGGCTGCCAAAAAGATGATGGATATTTATGACTGCAACGCTTTCTCAACCGCATGTCATGAGCTCTGTACAACAGAAATCCCGCAGAACCGTAAATTCACACCATGTATGTGCCATTCCATCATGAAAGACGAGGGAATTCCAAGCGGATGTGAGGAAGACCTTAACGCATTGATGGCCATGCTGATCATGCAGTATGCCGGAAAACGTCCGGCATTCATGGGTAACCCGAACCACGAGACAGACGAGCTTCTCCGCATCCACCATGCAGTACCGGCTCTTCAGATGAACGGTTATGGAACAAAACCGCTGGCATACAAACTCTGGGCATTCACAGGCCAGGGATTCGGTGGAAAACTGCAGGTTGACTTCACAGAGAACGATGATGATTATATCACACTTGGACGTTTCAATCCGGCAGGCGATACCATGTGCATCAAGAAAGGCAAGGTTATCCGTTCTGAATATGCAGATACATACTGCAGTCCGTTCTACTACATCCAGATGGACGATGCAAGAGAATTCATGCACAATCTTGCAGGATTCGGACATCATCAGGTGCTGATCTTCGGTGATTACACAAAGATGATCAAGAAGATTGCAAAAATTATGAACTTCAATATTCTGGAAGGATGATTGGATGATATATCTGAACAACGGGGCAACTTCCTGGCCGAAGCCCCCTGCTGTTTTGGAAGCTGTGCAGGCGTGCCTTAGCGGCACGCCTGCTTCGCAGTTCCGGGGCGGCAGCTCGATCATGAAAAAAGATGTGGAAGTACTTTGCCGGGAAAAACTGGGACAGCTCCTTGGAATCAGGGAAACAGAGAGAATATTTTTTACATCAGGGGCAACAGAAAGCATGAATACAGTCCTTGGGGGGCTGGACTATGGTGAAAAAGGCAGTAGCATCCTGGTAACGCAGACAGAGCATAACAGTGTGCTACGTCCGGTATATAATCTGGAACAGCTGAGAGAACATCCGGTGCTGGTAGTGAAGTGTACGATAAACGGGACAGTGACGGAAGAAGCCCTGGAAACAGCAGTACGACCGGACAGCCGTGTGCTGATCGTGAACCACTGTTCCAACGTGACAGGCTGTGTGCAGGATATGGAGATGATCCGGGAATTTGTAAAGAGACATGGACTGATCCTGATTGTGGATGTGTCGCAGAGTGCTGGCTGTATCCCTGTTGATGCAGATAAATGGGAAGCAGATGCGCTTATTTTTACAGGCCACAAAAGTCTGATGGGAATTCAGGGAACCGGCGGATTTTATGTCAGGAGCGGAATTGAGCTGAAGCCTCTGAAATATGGGGGAACCGGAAGAAACAGCGCACAGCTTACCTACGAGAACAAAGATTATGAGTATGAGGTAGGAACTCAGAACATGCCGGGAATCACAGGACTTCTGGCTGGGGTGGAGTTTATTGAGCAGACAGGACTTGCGGCAATTATGGAAAAAGAAGCTCGTCTGATGGAAATGCTTTATTGTGGTCTGGAACAGATAGAGGGTGTAAGGAGCTACGGAAACCATGACGTATGCAGAGGACCTGTGATGAGCCTGAATTTTCAGGGACTGAAAGCTTCGGATGCCGCGTATATTCTGGAAAGCGGATATGGGATCATTGTCCGTTCAGGGCTTCACTGTTCGCCATTGATCCATAAGGCAATGGGAACAGAAGAGGGCGGAACTGTGAGAGTAAGTGTTTCGTGGTTTACGGAGGAGAAGGATATAAAGGAATTTTTAGGAGCTGCGAAGGAAATAGCAGCATCTGTGGCACGGAATATTTAGCAGGCAAGTTACAGAGCAAATTTATACGGATGTATTACGAAGAACGATCACAGGAATCAGTCATATAGAGCAGACAGCAGATCCACGGGAAATCTGCCTGTAAAGGAAAGGGGAATACACGATTATGAAAATAATAGGAAAACAGCCTTCCAGGGAAAAATGTGCAGAATCCGGCTGGTTTGCCTGGGATTATCTTCTGGATGAACCGGTAGAGCGGGAATTCATTCTGAAGCTGAGACCATTGGGGGGATTCACATATCTTGATATGCTGAAACAGCCGTTTTTTAAGATTGACAGCGATTACTATATGATAAAAGGAATTCAGGGTAATGATTATTTCCGCATTGCTGTCCATGGGAAGCACGAAGATCAGCTGGAAGAGTTAGAACGAACTATCACAGATTGCATGGAAAAATAATATCTGCTATAATATTGTGAGCGTAAGAAGACACTGGAAAGGCTGCCGGTCCTGCCGGAAACAGCTGATGCGATGACAGTGTCTGCGTTTACAGGAGGCAGAATTTGCGATTAGAGAGAGACAACATACCCCTTGACAAAGAATTTCCTTTTCAGATTTCAGAGGTGGAACTGACACCGGAGAACAGTCGGCCTGGAAGTTATCACTGGCACAGCTATTTCGAGATCACCTGTGTGTTGGGGGGCAAGGGAAATTATTTTGTAAACGGGCAGGAATATACAATGGAAGAAGATGACATCATCATCTTCAATAATGTGGAGCCTCATGGATGGAAGCTGATCGGTGGAGACATGAAGCTTCTTGTGATGATCTTTTCACCGGAATTCGTGGCCGAAAAGCTGAGTATTTTTGATACGGAATATCTGAAGCCTTTTGTTGAGAGAGGAAGTAATTTTAAGAACCGTATCGGCAGGGAAGAAGAGGTAAGCGGAGAGATCCGTTCCAGTATCTGGGAGATCTATCACGAATGGCAGCAGAAAAAAGAAGGCTATCCGCTGATGATCAAGGCGAATGTACTTCGCATCCTTACCATGCTGATCCGGGCTTATCAGGATAAGAGCAAGTCAGGGGAAATGCTCCGTGAGAAGAAAAATGCAATGAAGCGTCTTGAGCAGGCTTTTAATTACATAGATGATCATTACTGTGAGAAGATCACTCTGGAAGAAGTTGCTTCTTCCGTATATATGAGTTCCAACTATTTTTCTTCTTATTTCCGTAAGGTGACAAATATCAGTTTCAGCGATTATGTCACAAGGATGAGGATCAACCATGCGCGTGAGCTTCTTCGGGAAACAGATAAAAATGTTACGGAAATCGCCATGGAATGCGGATTTAATAATATTTCCAATTTTTACAGACTTTACAAAAAACACGTGGGGAAACCGCCGAAAGATGAGAAGCAGAAGAAACAGTAAAAATAGTTAAAATTCATGAGCGGATAAGTCATAGACGGAAATCAGGCTTCGATGTTAGGATAAAAGTAAGAAATTTTGTCCTGATATCGGAGCTTTTTTATTAGAAAGGCTCCGATATCAGAAACGGAATATTAATGTCTGATTTACCGGACAGATAAGGAGAAGGGAAATTATGGTTAAAACAGATAGCTATGTACAGTTTGAAGCAGGAAAGCTGACATACCGGGTGGTTCCGGTGACAGAGGAGATCATCCGCATGATCGTTTCCGGAAAAGAGATCAAAGAGGCACAGGACTCCCTGATCATTGAGAAAAAAGAATATCCTGAGGTTGATTTTTCAGCAGAGGAAAATGCAGGAAGTATCATTGTGAAAACTGTGAAAGTTTGTGCAGAGATCAACACTGCATCCGGTGATATCATCTGGAAGCATGCAGACGGAAGCAAGTGGCTTTCCCAGAAGAAACCGGAACTGACTGAAACAGATGTGATCCACTATAATACAGGCGATGAGGAGCCGATCATCAACCGTGTAAAGACAGTTGACGGTGAGAGGAATTTTATCCAGAATCTGAAAGCTGAGAAAGTAAGAACAGCATATCGTGGAAAACTGTTCTTCACATGGAAAGAGGATGAGGAAATCCATGGGCTTGGCCAGGCAGAGGAAGGTATTTACAATTACAGAGGTCACTGCCAGTACTTATATCAGCATAACATGCGTATCCCGATGCCGGTTTTGGTTTCCACAGAAGGATATGGAATTCTTGTTGACTGCTGTTCACTTATGACTTTTAATGATGATCTGAAAGATTCCTATCTGTTTCTGGATACTGTAGATCAGATCGATTATTATTTTATGGGCGGTCATACTATGGATGAGATCATCCATGATTACCGTTATCTTACAGGCAAGGCGCAGATGCTGCCGAAATGGGCTTATGGCTATGTACAGTCCAAAGAGCAGTATTACACGGCAAAAGAGCTTCT
This sequence comes from Blautia sp. DFI.9.10, assembly GCF_024461705.1. Taxonomy (NCBI): domain Bacteria; kingdom Bacillati; phylum Bacillota; class Clostridia; order Lachnospirales; family Lachnospiraceae; genus Blautia; species Blautia sp. DFI.9.10. The sequence goes on along the minus strand of NZ_JANGAA010000010.1, from coordinate 91,516 downwards.
TGAGATTGTTCGCCACTACCGTAAGATCGGGGTTCCGCTTGACTGTGTGGTACAGGACTGGAATACCTGGGATCCTGGAAACTGGGGCGAGAAGATCCTGGATCAGAAGCGTTACGGAGATATGAAAGAATGTGCGGAGGAAATCCACAAACTGAATGCCCATACCATGGTTTCCGTATGGCCGAATATGAATGCAGGCGGCAAGAACCATACAGAGTTTTTTAAGACTGGTCATCTTCTTTATGATTATGCGACTTATGATGCTTTTAATGAAGAAGCGAGAGAAATGTACTGGAAACAGGCACAGGAAGGACTTTTTGACCAGGGCTTTGATTCCTGGTGGTGCGATTCCACAGAACCGTTTTCCGGTCCTGACTGGAGTGGTGCAGCAAAGAGAGAGCCATGGGAAAGATATGAGCTTGTCGGCGGTGAGCACAAGAAATATCTGGATCCTGCTGTTGCCAATGCTTTTGCACTGATGCATGCAAAGGGAATTTATGAGAATCAGAGAAAAACTACAGAAGAGAAACGAGTTCTTAACCTGACACGTTCCGGCTATGCTTCCGGCCAGAAATATTCTGCAATGCTGTGGTCAGGCGATACCTGTGCATCCTGGGATAATCTTAAGACACAGATCGTGGAAGGCCTGAATATGGGACTGAGTGGATATCCATACTGGACACTGGATATCGGCGCTTTCTTTACAGTTGCTGATAAGTGGCAGAACCGTGGATGCGGCTGCAACACAGATCCGGAGCCGAAATGGTTCTGGCAGGGCAAATATAACGAAGGTGTGAAGGATAAAGGATACTGTGAGCTGTATACAAGATGGCTGGAGATGGGAACCTTCCTTCCGATGTTCCGTTCCCATGGAACTGATACACCAAGAGAAATCTGGAACTTTGGTGAAAAAGGAACCATGTTCTATGATGCCATTGAGAAGTTTATCAAGCTCCGTTATCATCTGATGCCGTATATTTATTCCCTTGCAGGTGCTGTACATTTTAATGATTATACGATTATGAGAAGCCTTCTCTTTGACTTCCCGGAGGATAAAGAAGCACGCAAGGTTGAGAATGAGTTTATGTTCGGACCGTCCCTTCTGATCTGTGCTGTTACAGAGCCGATGTATTACGGACCGGAGAGTACTGAGCTCCATAGAGAGAAAACATGGAAATGCTATCTCCCGGCAGGTACGAAATGGTACGATTACTGGACAAACAAGGAGTATGAAGGCGGCCAGTACGTAACCGTAGATGCTCCGATCGACCGAATGCCGATCTTTGTAAAAGCAGGAAGTATCCTTCCTGTTGCAGAGGGACTTGTATATGCTTCCCAGAAACCTGAGGAGTCGGTGAAACTTATGGTATATCCAGGTGAAGACTGCAAGTTCACTATTTATGAGGATGAGGGAAATAACTACAATTTTGAAAACGGTGCTTATGCAACAACAGAGCTTACCTGGGATGATAAAACAGGAACTCTGACTGTTGGCGGGCGTCAGGGAAGTTATCCGGGAATGGAAGAAGTTTCCTATGTGACTGAAGTTGTAAAATAAATAAGCGATAATAAGGAAAGACTGTCTGAAAAGGTGCCTGGCATCTCTTTGGGCAGCCTTTTTTTACTCTATACATCGTGACGGCTTTCGGGTATAATTCTGTAATAAGGCATTTTTATGCCGGAGAAAAAACAACAGAAACGGGAGGATTTTACCATGATCATAACAACAACGCCATCTGTAGAGGGAAGAGCAATCCGTGAATATAAAGGAATCGCATTTGGAGAAGTGATCACAGGAGTAAATTTCATGAAAGATCTTGGAGCAGGTCTTCGGAATTTCTTTGGCGGCAGAAGCGCCGGTTATGAGGAAGAACTTCAGAAAGCCAGAGGAGAAGCCCTGGCAGAGCTGGAGCAGCGTGCAGGTGCAATGGGAGCTAATGCAGTGATCGGTGTGGATATTGACTACGAAGTGCTTGGTGCAGATAATGGAATGCTGATGGTAACAGCAAGTGGAACTGCTGTAGTGGTGGATTAAGGCTTATGGCAGCGGTAAAAAACGGACGTGAATACCTTTCACATGTGACAGAGACATTGAAGCACAGGATCGCACAGCTGGATGAATCCATAGAGGTCGGGCAGAAAGAAATCGAAGGTATGCATGAGTACTACTGGGAAAACTATACAGAGATGGACCAGTACGGATATGAGAATTTTGATAACCAGCAGGCACTTCTCCATGAGATCAATGCCAGCAATGAGAAGATCGAACTGCGTCGGAGATTCAGGAAGATGATGGATTCACCGTTTTTCGGAAGGGTGGATTTCTGCTATGAAGGAGAAGATGAGCCGGAGATATTTTATATCGGAATTGCGAACCTGGCTGAGGAGAACGGCGGACTTCCGCTGATCTATGACTGGAGAGCACCTGTGTCCGGACTGTTCTATGATTTTGACAAGGGACCGGCTTCCTACCAGGCTCCGCTTGGCGAGATCCACGGGGATATTGCTGCCAAGTGGCAGTACAAGATCCGCGGTGGAAAAATGATCTATGAGTTTGAGAGTGATGTGAAGATCGACGATGAGATCCTGAAGGCAGAGCTTGGAAGCAACGGTGATGTACAGCTGAAGAATATTATCCGCACGATCCAGAAGGAGCAGAATGCGATCATCCGAAACACTTCGGATCGTATCATGGTGATCCAGGGAGCAGCAGGAAGCGGAAAGACTTCCATTGCCCTGCACAGGATCGCTTATCTCCTGTATCATGACAGGAAAAATCTGAAATCTTCTTCTGTGCTGGTGCTTTCACCGAATGGGGTGTTCTCGGACTATATTTCCCATATCCTGCCGGAGCTTGGCGAGGAGAATATCCGGGAGATGAGCTTTGACCTTTTTGCATACAAGAGACTGAAAAATGTTGTTTCTGACTGTGAAGACAGATATGATCTGATCGAGCGTCAGATTGCAGGATTATGCGATGAAAAGCTTCTGAAAGAGAAACTGTCACGGGATTTTCTGGATCGTATGGAAGGATATCTGGTGGAGCTTGAGGACAGCCTTATGAACTTCCGTGATGTGGAACACAGAGGCGTGGTTAAAAAAGAGCAGGAGATCATAGAGCTTTTTTACTTTAAATTCATGGATATCCCGCTGCTTTCCAGAATGGATGCAGTAGCAGAATATTTCATTGATGAGGTGGAGACTCTTAAGGGATTCGATCTTCCGGATGAGGAAAGGGAGGCTGTGAAGAGCCGTTTCTACAGGATGTATGAGACAAGAGATCTCTATGTGCTGTACAACCGTTTCCTGAGACAGGAAGGTTTTCCTTCTCTTCCACAGGTTCAGTATGAAAAAAGAAAGCTGCGCTATGAGGATGTGTATCCGGTTTTGTATCTGAAATATCGGCTGGAAACTCAGCAGGAGGATTCCGGTGTGCGCCATCTGATCGTGGATGAGATGCAGGATTATTCCATGATCCAGTATCTGATCATTCAGAGACTCTTTAAATGTAGGATGACTATTCTTGGGGACAGAGAACAGACTATGGACGGCGAGCAACAGGATGTGCTGACATTTCTGCCTAAGATCTTTGGAAAAGATATACGCAGGATCGTGATGAACAAGAGCTACCGTAATACTGTTGAGATTGCGTCTTATGCCAATAAACTGGCGGGAATTACGGAAGTGGAGCTTTTTGAACGTCATGGAAAACCTGTTGTGGAAAAAGAATTTCCGGGGCTTGAGGAGGCACTGGAGAGCGTAGTGAGAGAGCTGCGGCTTGAGAAGCAGGCAGTCATAGCTGAGAATGCAGATGAAGGTGTTGAAGATATTATTTCATATGAAACAGCAGCAGTGATCGCAAGAACTGCAGATGAAGCAAGGGAAACTTACTACATTCTGAAGGAGAAGCTGGAAGCAGAAGGCTTTGATACCAAGGAGCGTTTGTCCCTTCTTCACAGAGACAGCACAAACTTCCAAAAAGGCCTGACTGTCACAACATTCTACATGGCAAAGGGGCTGGAGTTTGATCAAGTATTTTCTGTATTTCCTGGGGAAGACCGAAGTCCGATCGTGGAGCGGGCGAGATATATTGCGGCGACGAGAGCTCTTCATGAATTGTATATGTATGAAGTTGTGAAATAAAATATAAAAAGTCATTTCAGAAGCCGGATGCTTTGGGAACAGAGCATAACCGGACGTCGTGAAATGACTTTTTTGTTTATATATACCTGGAAAATTTATTAACTGATCTGCTGGCTCTCTCCCTCATCTTTATATTCCAGAGGGCTTTTCCCTGTATGTTTCTTAAAGATCCTGCTGAAATATCCCTGGTCGTGATAGCCGCACATTTCACCGATCTGTTTTACAGAAAGGGAAGGCTCATGGATCAGCAGCTTCTGTGCATGGCTCATCCGGAGATTGATCAGATATTTGGTAGGGGTGCAGTCATAGACCTGACAGAAGATTTTGGTCAGGTAGCTGGGACTGTAGTTCATGGTTCCTGCAATCAGGTTCAGGTTGATATCCTCTGCATAATTCTGTACCATGAAGTTCTTGAGAAGCTCTGCAATCTGTCCCGGTGACATGCAGGAAGCACCTGGGGCGAATACGGTTTCGTAGTCATCACGTTTGATCTGAAGTTCCTGTTTGATCTTAAGGAGAACATTTTGGAGTTCGTCCGGATCTACAGGCTTCAGAAGGTAATCAGAAACCTTCAGCGTGATGGCTTTTTTTGCGTATTCAAAATCAGAAAATCCGCTGGTGATCACAAATTTCGTAAAGGGAAACTGATCACGGATCCTGGTGAGCAGGGTGATTCCGTCCATGACGGGCATCTTGATATCCGTAAATACCACATCCGGGCTCATCTGTTCCACCAGCGAGAGGGCCTGTGCACCTGTCTGTGCTGTGCCGATCACCTGAAAATCAGGATCTGCTTTTTCAATCTTATGTACCAGATTATTCAGAAGAAGTTCTTCATCTTCTGCCACAATAACAGTATAGTTCATAGTATTATTCCTCCGCATCTGTCTGAAAATACCGTCCAATAGAAACAATTCCGTGGCCGTCCGCTGTATTTCCATACCTGAAAATGATGTCATCTTTGCAGAAGAGTTTCCAGCGGAGAAATACATTGACAGTGCCAAGACCGTTGATCTTCAAAGCAGGCATGCCGGGATTTCGAATGGCATTCATGATATCTGAATTTATTTTTTTCTTGGCTTTTTCAGTGAATCCCGGTCCGGTGTCTGTAACATCGATCTGCCAGCTGTTTTGGTTTATTGTACTGCTGATTGTGATAGTCCATGGCGGTTCGCAGTCAGAACCATATTTGATAGCGTTTTCCACAATAGGCTGGATGATCAGCTTCGGAACCGGCTGATCCAGAAGAGATTCATCCACATCAATGGAATAATTCAGACTGGACTGGTAGCGGACCTTCATGCAGTAGAGATATTTCTGGACATAATCAAGCTCTTCGCGGAGTGTTACAGTTGTTTCAGCAGTATTGGTAATATAACGCATGATCCTGGAAAGATTGCGGCACATTTTTTCCACGGTATCCGTATCTCCGTTTTCTGCAAGCACCATAATGCTGGAAAGAGAGTTGTAATAAAAATGAGGATTAATCTGACTCTGCAAAGCCATGCTGCGTGCTTTCATTTCCTGCTCCTTGGCTTCGTTAAGCTGAGTCATGGAATCTTTTAGGTTATCGCTCATCAGCTGGAATGCCTGATACAGTTCTTCCAGTTCATTGACGGAAACCGGATAGGAAGTGACTTTTTCCTGGCCGAGAGTGTCCAGTTCCATACGCTGGATAATGTGCTTCAGGTGTTTCACCGGTTTTACTACAGAACGGGAAAGCCTGTAGGAAACGATTACTGCTGCGGCAAGAAAAGCAGCAACAACAGCCAGAAGGATCTTCAGCATTTTGTATACAGGGGCAAGGATCACAGATTCCGGCTGGATAGTCAGATAAGTGTAGCCTGTATATGCGGAATTCAGTCTGGAGACGTATTCTTTCTGATCTGTGACGGGACTCTGTACGGTAAGGGTATCCTGGTCAGAATCAGTAAGTTTGTAATATTTTGAAATATCATTGGTATCGTCGGCTGTGATATCATAAGGATAGATAAGATCGCCGGACTCATTGAAAACATAGACACTGGCAGCATTTCCGTGATTTTTTTTCTCATAGGAAATGATGCTCTTAAAGATGGATTTACATTGTTTGGCGGTTTCAATCACGCCGACACCACGGCCGTACTGGTTGGTGAAGGAGCGGTACAGGGAGATGAACCACTGGGGATAGCGGGCAGATTTGGAATAGACGTAAGTGCTGTAAGGAGCTGTCAGGACTTTTTTTCCGTTGGCTTCACGGGCTTTCTGGATCCATTCATTATGAGAGTCGTCGCTTTTTTTGACCATGGTGGAAAGGCCGGCCTGGAGCACATATCCGGAGAAATCATAAAGATTTACCTGATCAGCTTTCAATTCGGTGCCGCTTAAGGAGATAAAAAGATCGGACATGGCAGAAAGCATTTCATCGGAAATATTAAGGTCAAATTTCTGGTCGAGAACGGATTTCGACATGTTGCTGTAATTGATGTTTACAGATACAGTGTCAAGATTCTGGATTGCAGAGTCTACCTGGGACTGAAATGTGGAATTTAAGGTGCTCATGGCACTGATCTGGCTTTTCTTCAGCTGCCCGGATGCAAAAACATAAAAGAATATGGCAAAAGAAAAAAGGATCAGGCAGGCCATGCCAAGATAGGCGATAAAAAGTTTGGACTGCAGACTGCGTGTTTTCATATTGGTAAGCCCCCTGTGTGTGAAATGGTCGTGCAAAACATTGGCTAAAAGTATAGCACATTTGTAAAAAAAGTACAAACCGTAAAAATGTAATTCTGAAATAGTGCTTGAAAATGTCAATAGAAACTTGTGTATAGTTACGGAAAATATGAAAAAAGTATAATAAACTGTGAAAAAAGTACAAATACAGGGCAGGAATATCCATGGCTTTTAAAATGATCAGATGATAAACTAATATCATCAAGAGAGAACGAAAAATCAGTTCAAAAAAAGGAGGAAACATTAATGAAAAGAAAGAGATTTCTGGCAGTAGCCTGTGCAGCAGCAATGATCGCTTCCATGACGACAGGACTTGCAGTGAACGTATCTGCAGCGGATGAGAAGAGCGATTTCGCAGGCGAGGAGCTCAGCATCCTGGTTTCAGCAGGATGGATGGACAATCGTTACGATGAGACAATTAAACGTTTTGAGGATACCTACGATGTTACCGTAGACCTTCAGACGATTCCGGCTGATCAGTATTCAGATCTTCTTCAGTCCAAACTTGCTACAGATTCCTGTGCAGATATCTTCTGGATCCAGTCCAACCCGTTTGCAATTGAATCTACCATCGTTGATCCTGAGAAATACTGCATCGACTTTACAGGAGCTTCCTGGGAGAATGTTATGCCGGAGACAAGAAAAGAGTCCTGCGTATACAATGACAAACTGTACGGACTTCAGATCTGGAACGCATCTCCGGAGTATGTAATGGTTTACAACAAGACACTGTTCGAAGAGAACGGCTGGGAAGTACCGACAACATATGATGAGCTGAAAGAACTCTGCGGTAAGATCCAGGATGCAGGAATCACACCTTGGTTCATGCCTGGTGCAGATGGATGGCAGCATCAGCTGGCATTTTTCCAGATCGGCGGCGTTTATGAAGAAGCAACACCTGGTCTATATGACGAATTAAATGAAAACAAAGCAACATTTGCAGATAACGAGAAGATGCTTGAAGTTCTGAATGAGTTCAAAGAACTCTCTGATGCAGGATACTTCGGAGAAGACTGGATCGGAACAGACAGTACAAACATGTCCAACGAATTTGGTGACAGAAACTGTGCAATGGCACTTGCAAATTCCAGTTTCATCAAACAGATCCAGGAAGACACAGGCACATCTGATGAGTTTGGAATGTTCCTTGAGCCACTTGGCGACAATACCTGGTATCCAAGCAGCAACTCCGGCCCGACAATGTTTGGTTACAAGGGAACAGAGCATGAGGATCTTGTAAAAGAGTTTTTCAACTTCGTTACAACAACAGAGAGCCTTCAGGAAATTCTTGACAACTCTCCGGCATACACAAACCTTGACGTTAACGATGACAAGCTTGAGCAGCACTGGCTGCCGGAGGAGCAGGAGTTCCTTAAAACAGTTCCGGATGACAAGAAGGCTGTTGTAACACTTCAGACAGGTACAAAATATACAAACGATTACTGGACACAGTTTGGTCAGGATATGGTTGCATTCTGCCAGGGCGAGATGGAAGCAAACGATGTTCTTAAGAACATGGATACCAACCGTGCTGAGGCAGCAAAAACTGTAGGCGACGAGAACTGGAAATAAATAACAGAACTTAAAACTAGTTGACCCGAAGGCAGAGCCGGTATTTGCCGGCTCTGTTTTAACTTAAAACAGGAGGTGCTTTCTGTGAATAAGAAGAGAATCTATCCACAGTGGTTTCTGATACTGCCGTTGGCATTATATATCATTTTTTTCCTGCTTCCCAGTGTAATGGGTGTTGGTTACTCCTTTACAGACTGGAACTCCAGAAGTGTTCTTAATGGTACTCATTTTGTGGGACTGCAGAATTTTGCTGAGATTTTTACATCAGATAAGTCTTATCTGAGCGGTATTGGCAATACATTGAAGTTTACTATCATTTCCAACATCGTTAAGCTGATCCCGGCTCTTCTGATCGCGATTATGCTTCAGGAGGGACTTAAAGGCAAAGGGCTTTACAGAACATTGCTCTACCTGCCGTCTATTCTGCCTTTTGTAATCATTGGTCTTGTATTTAAATCCATCCTGAATTATAATAACGGACTTTTAAACACACTTCTTGATGCATTCCATCTTGGAATTTTCAAACAGAAATGGCTGTCTGATCTGGCTATTGTATGGAAATCCATCTATGGTGTAGATGCATGGCGAGGTATTGGTTATGTTATGACTATCTTTCTTGCAGGTCTGAATACGATTCCGAAATCTTATTATGAGGCTGCGCAGATCGATGGTGCAAACTTCTGGCAGAGACTTCGGTATGTAACACTTCCGATGCTGAGTGGTGCTATCATGATCAACCTTGTATTTGGTATTACATATGGTCTGAAAGTATTCGATATTGTTTATGTACTTACAAACGGTGGCCCTGGACATGCAACAGAGGTTCTTACAACTTATGCATTCCAGCTCTATTCCAGAGGCCAGTATGGAATGTCTTCTGCATTGAATACTGTTCTTCTTGTAATTACAGCGATCATAGGTGTATTTATTGTTAAGACATTGAGTAAACAGGAGGTACAGCAGTAATGGCAAAAAAAAGAATTCAGAATTTATTAAAACATGTTGTATGTATCCTGCTTTGCTTATGTGTCGTGCTTCCATTTTATATGGTATTGATCAACTCTTTTAAGACAAAAGCAGAGGCAGCCAGAATGAGTCTGGCACTTCCTACAGAGTGGGTATTTTCCAACTACTCTGAGGTTATTGAAAAAGGAAGCCTGATCCAGGGATTCCTGAACAGTTTTGCATATGCGCTGATCGCTACAACACTTGGTGTTGTACTTTGCTCCATGGCTGCATTTGTTATGTGCCGTAAGAGAACAAAATTGAATGTATTCCTGTATTACTTTGTACTTTGCGGACTGTTCTTCCCGGTCAACTATGTAACATTGGTACGTGTACTCAGTACACTGCACCTGAACGATACAAGAGTTGGCATTATCATGGTATTTACCAGTGCAATGATTCCGTTCTGTGTATTTACCATCCGTAACTTCGTAATCTCTGTCCCGGTTGAGCTGGACGAGGCTGCTGTTATCGACGGCGCAGGCCCGTTAAGCCTGTTCTTCAAGATCATCATGCCGCTTCTGAAACCAACTATGGTAACATGTTTTATCCTTCAGTTCATGACAGTATGGAGTGATTTCCTCACACCTTTGTATCTGTCAAGCAAGAGCCGTCTCTTCCCGATGACAATGGCTGTATATCAGTTCTTCGGAAAGAACAAGAGTTACTGGAACTATATTTTTGCTGATATCGTACTTACCTGTATCCCGGTTATTATTGTTTACATGATCGGCCAGAAATACATCGTAGGTGGTATGACATCCGGTGCGGTAAAAGAATAAAGAAAAATATTATAAGAATTATAAAAAAGCACTGCGAGATGAAAAGTTGGATTCATCTTACAGTGCTTTTTACTATTGAAATCTCAGAAATTACTGCATGTTTTTGCAGAAGATATCCTCCATGGAAGCCTTAAGCGGAACGCCAAGCCTGCGTAAAGTCCCGTCCAGGGCTGCGAAAACTTCTCTTACATTATAGAATGTAGCGTTGTTTCCCATATGTCCGATGCGGATCACTTTGCCAGCTAGGACATCGAAGGAACCTGCCAGCATAATGTTGTAGTCTTTTTTTACTCCCTCAAGGATCGCTTCGGCTGTTGTGCCCTCCGGTACTTCAAAAACAGTAACTGTACTGGAATATCCGCTGTGCAGGTAAAGGTTCAGGCCGGCTCCTGTAATGGCCTTTCGGGAGGCTGCGGCGATTTTGGCGTGGCGTGTAAGGATCCCGGGATCATCGGCAATGTTGTCAATAGCAGCCCGCAGACCATAGATATCGCTGATCGGCATGGTATATGGAAACCATTTTTCTTCATAATAATGTGCAAAGGTTGTGAGATTTGCGTAGAAAGAAGCAATGGGTGTCTTTCTTTCAGTCATTGCCTTCTTTGCATCGCTGCTGACTACAACAAAGGTAAGTCCAGGAGGTGCAGATACCACCTTCTGTGATCCGCCGCACATGATATCGATCTGGCATGCATCAATGTTCAGAGGCTCGCCGAAGGAAGCGGAAACAGAATCTACAACGGTAAGGATCCCGTATTTTTTAAGAAGCGGGCAGATGGCAGATACATCGTTGAGCATGCCGCTTGGAGTATCGCCGTGTACTACGGTTGCATATTTGTAGTTATGGTTATCCGCAAGGAAGGCTTCCAGTTCCTTTACATTGAGAGTGTTCTGATAATCTCTGGTATAAAGCTCCGGTCTGCCTCCGTACATGGAAACAAAATCGGCAAAGCCTTTTCCGTAGATACCATTGTCCAGAACAAGAACCTTATCTCCGGGCTCAGTCATGGAAGCAATGGCAGCCTCCAGTCCAAGGATACCCTCACCGCTTAAGATGAGAGTTTCGTTGGAGGTATGGAGAAGAGTGCTGATCTTCTCGCAGGTTTCTTTATAAAATTCGACAAAATTTTCGTCCAGATCCGGATTTGTGCATTCCATGCTTCTTGCCAGACGGACATTTTCTGCGACCTGTGTAGGTCCCGGTGTCATGATCTTATACATAAGCTCACCTCTTGATCTTTATATTATTTCCGCAAATTACGGCAGCTGTTACAGCTATTTTTTTAATCCGGTTTTTCTTGCTGCAAGGTTTAATGGTGTGATCACTACGAGAACGATGACAGCTGCAACACCGATCTGGACCAGGTTTCCTGGGATGGAAGATACCGGTGCCAGTGGATTTCCGTAGATGATAACCTCTGCAATGTAGTATCCTGCAACCTTGATCACGCAGGCTGCGGCAATGGCGATCACATACCATTTCATGTTCTGGTGCCGGGGATCCTCTGTGAGCTTACCTACTGTGAAGCCCATGATCCCTACAATAATAAGAGTAAATGGTGCCCACAGGGTCCAGCCGGAGAGAAGGTCAAAGAGCCCCATTCCGATCCCACCGGCAATGGCTCCGGTTTTCTTTCCGAATAAAATGGCACCGATGAATAACGGTACATTTCCAAGGTGGATCAGTCCGCCGTTGGCTGCGATCGGAAGCTTAACATTAATAAATGCGGTGAAGATATAAGTCAGTGCAACAAATGCGGCTGTAATGGTGAGAAACTGAACAGATGAAAGCTCCTGGTCAGTTCTCTGAGATGTCTGAACTGCTTTTTCCATAGTGATAGATCCTTTCCCGAAAACATCGATGTATGGATGTCCTCTTTTCATATATTTTTGGTTGGGTATACTTTACAACATGAGTGTACATGAATAAAGACACAATTATAGAAAAAAAAGAGGGGACAGATTCAAGGAGATATTTGTCATTAAAACAGGAGGCTTACTTGGTGGGGAATAAATCAGAACTTTCGTAATGAAGGCGTAAAACGGGAAATACAGGATCAGCATAAGAAGAGAATAAGATAGGTATATCTGGGAAAATTATAATGTTAGAAAAATCCTGTACGGAGCAGGATATCTGCTTACAGGATATTCATAAAGTACAGGGAGAAATCAATTGACAAAGCTGTAATAAAATCGTAAACTATAGCAAAGAGTGTGTTCAGGAGTGAATGTTCCGGACACACTTTGTGACTGATGATGATTATGAGGAGGATACTATGAAGAATAAAAAATTTATTGCACTTTTAGCTATGACTGTTGCTCTTTCTGGTGTCATGACGGCATGTAGTTTCGGAGGAGGAAAAGAGGACAGCGTGGTTGTGGAGTCTACTCCTACTCCGACACCGGCGAAAAAAGCGAAGGTTACACCGACTGTTGCAGCAGACGCACAGAATACAACCTATACATCCAAGGATAAATCCGTAGCGATCAAGCTTCCGGATGCAACCTGGGCCAACAAGTCCGACGAGACAGATATGGTAAGCTTCGAGTCTCCGGACCAGGGCAGGATCCTGATCCTTCACGGATCCGGCGCAGATCTGGAATCCGCAGTGATCCCGAACTCCCAGGATATGGCAGTTTCCATGACACAGGCAGAGAACATGGTAAATGGAACCGATTTTGAGATCCAGGATTACAAGGCAGATCAGAAAGACGGAATCAACATTTATTCCTATACTGTGAAATATAAGGATACGACCAAGAGTGACGGTTATGTATATGCTATCAATAAATACTTTGTAAATGACAGTGAGTATTACAGCCTTGTGGCATCTGTTAAAAAAGAGGATGCTCTGAAAAAGGTTCAGGAGTCTGTCGACAGCTTTGCGATCCTTGGTGATTCCACTCTGAAGAGTGCGGCAAATGGTTCCGCAGCCAAGACTGCCGGTAAAGGTAATGCAGCAGCTTCCTCTGACGGAAGTGCATCTGCAGATGGTAATGCAGCAGCTTCTTCTGACGGAGCAGCAGATGGAACTACAGCTGCCGACGGAAGCACATCTACAGACGGAAGTGCAGCATCTGACGGAACATCTACAGACGGAAGCAGTACATCTGATGGTTCTTCCAATGGAACTGCATCCACTGACAGCAGCTCCTCCGGTGCTATCGTAAATGGCGGATTTACAGATGAGCAGCTTGGCAACACAGATGAGACAAGAACTATTTACAGAAACTCCGATGGTAAACCACGTGTTATCGTTCCGGACGGAAACGGTGCATGGATGGATAACGAAGGAAACCGTTTCACCTTCTCTTCTCAGTATGACTGTGATGTATATGAAGAGGATGGAACAAGCTTCTACTGGCACGGTGAGGCTGCAGACGTATACTATATGCCTGTACAGTAAAGCCTGGAGTAGCAGGAGATTCGGTTAGATAAGAATTCCGGGATCACAGCTTTTGTGGCTGCGGTCCCGGATTTTTTGTGTCATATTATGTCAGAGGCGTATACTTATACAGGAAGACATGGTATAATGTGAACGCTGCGGGCGATGGAACGCCCGGAAAATATTTGGAGGTTTTTATGGAAGCATACAGTGATTTCGCCAGAGTTTATGACATTTTCATGGACAATGTGGAATATGAAAAATGGGCGGAATATCTTATAGGAAGTCTTAAAGAATACGGAATTGAAGACGGGATCGTGCTGGAACTTGGCTGTGGGACCGGAGTGATGACAGAGCTTCTGGCTGAGTCCGGTTATGATATGATCGGTGTGGATAACTCTGAGGAAATGCTTGGCGAAGCCATGGAAAAACGTGCAGAATCCGGTCATGAGATCCTTTATCTGGAACAGGATATGCGGGAGTTTGAACTTTATGGAACAGTACGTGCTGTCGTCAGCGTCTGTGACTGTATGAATTACATCACAGAGGAGGATGATCTGCTTACTGTATTTAAACTGGTGAACAATTATCTTGATCCGGATGGAATTTTCATATTTGATATGAACACCCCGTATAAATACCGGAAAATGATTGGAAATACGACTATTGCAGAGAATCGGGAAGAGGGAAGCTTTATCTGGGAAAATGAATTTGATGAGGAGACCGGGATCAATGTGTATGATCTGACTCTGTTTCTTCCGAGAGAAGATGGTCTTTATGAGAGAGACGAGGAAATTCATTACCAGAAGGCTTATGATTCGGAGAAAGTAAGGGAACTTCTTGAAAAGGCAGGCCTGATCCCGCTGGCGGTTTATGACGCATACACCAAGGATGCACCGAAGCCGGACAGCGGAAGACTGACTTTTGTGGCCAGAGAACATGGAAAGGAAATTCCGTCAGACGAGAAATAAAGGAGGAAATTTTTTATATGAGTGATTATATTGTAAGAGCAACAGCGGCAAACAGCCAGATCCGTGCATTTGCGGCTGTTACAACCGATATGGTGGAGACAGCGAGAAAGAATCATAACACCAGTCCGGTGGCAACAGCGGCACTGGGACGTCTCCTTACTGGCGGTGCCATGATGGGAGCTATGATGAAAGGAGAAAAGGATCTCCTTACACTTCGGATCCATGCAGGAGGACCACTGCAGGGAATCACAGTAACTGCAGATTCTCACGGAAATGTAAAGGGCTATGTGGGGAATCCGGATGTATGTATCCCGGCAAACAGCAAAGGCAAGCTGGATGTTGCGGGAGCTGTCGGCGTAGGCTTTATGGATGTGATCAAGGATATGGGACTGAAAGAGCCATATGTGGGACAGGTTGCTCTTCAGACCAGCGAGATCGCAGAAGATCTCACTTATTATTTTGCAACCAGCGAGCAGGTTCCGTCTGCGGTAGGACTGGGTGTGCTGATGAATAAGGATAATACAGTCCGTCAGGCGGGAGGCTTTATTGTACAGCTGATGCCTTTTGCAGAGGAAGAGGTGATCGCAAAGCTTGAGGAAAACGTATCAAAGATCGATTCTGTTACCAATCTTCTGGAGCAGGGACACACACCGGAAAGTCTTCTTGAAAAAGTACTGGAAGGCTTTGACATAGAGATCAATGATACACTGCCCACACAGTTTCATTGCAACTGCTGCAGAGAGCGTGTGGAAAAAGCGCTGATCAGCATCGGAAGAAAAGAACTTAACGAGATGATCCAGGAAGGCAAGGACATTGAGATGAACTGCCATTTCTGCAATAAGAATTATAATTTTACCGTGGAAGATCTTAAGAGGATCATAAGAGAGTGCAAGCGATAAAACTCGGGAGGAAGAAAAAATGAAGCATGGTTTTATCAAGGTGGCAGCGGCAACGCCGAGAGTTACCGTTGCAGACTGCAAGGCAAACGGAGAGGAAATCCTGAAGGCCATTCATGAAATGGAAAAGGAACATGTCAAGCTGATGGTATTTCCGGAATTTTGTATCACAGGATATACCTGTCACGATCTTTTTCTCCAGAGATGTCTTCTGGACAGTGCGTGGGATGAGCTTCTGCATATTGCAGAGGAGACAAGGGAGACGGACGCCCTGATCTTTGTGGGACTCCCGCTGCGTCACAGAGGCAAGCTCTATAATGTGGCAGCAGCTTTGAATCATGGCCGTATCGTGGGATTTGTGCCGAAGACGCATATTCCGAATTATAATGAGTTTTATGAGCAGAGACAGTTTGCAGGTGCAGAGGAAGAAGATGTGGAATTTGTGGACTTCCTGAAGTGCGAGAAAAATGAGGAGGATGAGTTCTGGGATGAAATTCCTTTTGGAACAGAGCTGATCTTTGAATGTAAGGAATTTCCGGAATTCACCGTTGCAGCAGAGCTTTGTGAGGATCTCTGGGTCCCTGCGCCGCCAAGTATCCGTCATGCCGTCAACGGTGCGCATATCATCGTTAATCTTTCTGCCAGTGATGAGATGGTAGGTAAGGATTCCTACCGGAGAACTCTGATAAGCGGGCAGTCAGCACGACTGATCTGCGGATATATTTATGCCAGTGCAGGGGAAGGGGAGTCTACCCAGGATCTCGTGTTTGGCGGACAGAATATGATCGCAGAGAACGGTTCCATGCTTGCGGAAAGCAGACGCTTTGAGAACGGCATCATTTACAGTGAGATCGATGTGCAGAGACTGGCTGATGAGAGAA
The DNA here is from genome assembly GCF_024461705.1 of Blautia sp. DFI.9.10. Lineage (NCBI taxonomy): Bacteria > Bacillati > Bacillota > Clostridia > Lachnospirales > Lachnospiraceae > Blautia > Blautia sp. DFI.9.10. Next base: position 75,168 of record NZ_JANGAA010000010.1, on the reverse strand, counting down.
GAAGAATGTCCACGTATCCGGCAGTTTCTACCTGCAGTCATACAAGAGTTGATTTTTCCGTAGCAGAGGAGGAAACAAGACTTACCAGAAAATATCCACAGTATCCCTTCGTTCCGTCTGTGAAGGAAGAGCGTGATGAGCGCTGCGAGGAGATCCTGAACATCCAGGCTATGGGACTTAAGAAACGTATGGAGCATATCCACAGCAGGAGTGCGGTAGTAGGACTTTCCGGAGGACTGGATTCTACCCTGGCGCTTCTTGTAATGGCACGTGCCTTTGACCGGATGGAAATGCCGAGAGAACAGATCCACTGTGTGACTATGCCATGCTTTGGAACCACAGACAGAACCTATCAGAATGCCTGCAAGTTAAGCCGTTGCCTTGGTGCAAGGCTTACCGAGGTAAATATCAAAGAGGCGGTAAATATCCATTTCCGGGATATCGGACATGATCCGGAGATCCACGATGTGACGTATGAGAACAGCCAGGCACGTGAGCGTACTCAGATTCTGATGGATACGGCAAACAAGGAAGGCGGTGTTCTTGTGGGAACCGGAGACCTTTCCGAGCTGGCTCTTGGCTGGGCAACCTATAATGGCGATCACATGTCCATGTATGGTGTAAATGCTTCTGTCCCGAAGACACTGGTACGTCATCTGGTACGTTATTATGCGGATACCTGCGGAGATGAGGAACTGAAGGAGGTTCTTCTGGATATCCTGGATACTCCGGTAAGCCCGGAGCTTCTTCCTCCTAAGGATGGCAAGATCGCCCAGAAGACGGAGGATCTGGTAGGACCTTATGAGCTTCATGATTTTTATCTGTATTACATGCTGCGTGCAGGATTTACACCGGATAAGATCTACAGGCTTGCCTGCCTGACCTTTGAGGGGATTTATGATAAAGAGACGATCCTGAAATGGCTGAAAATCTTCTATCGGAGATTTTTTGCCCAGCAGTTCAAGCGTTCCTGTCTGCCGGATGGCCCGAAGGTAGGTAGTGTGGCACTTTCTCCCAGAGGAGATCTCAGAATGCCAAGTGATGCAAGTGCAAGGATCTGGCAGGATGTGCTGGAGAAGATTAAAATCTGAACGTAGATCGCAAAGCGGAGAGCTTAAGTGTTCTCCGCTTTTTTTACTGCATCCGTGATAGCTGAAAGGAGTACCTGGGAGGTATATTTCCGGTCTCCTGCATACTGAATGTCTTCCAGGGACTGACTGGAATAGATCTGACTTGCCAAAGAATCCAGAACCGGTTCCATAAGAGGATAGGAAGCTTTTGTGGTTTCATTTAAATTCACCAGACGGATGGCCTTGATCCTGTCAGCATTTACAGTAACTTCCACATCGAAGGTATTCTCGTTCAGGGTGATGGAAGAGGTATAGACGCCCGGCTTGTAGCGGGATTTTTCGCTGGCTGTATGACTGGCATTTTTTCCGGGACCGAACATGAAGAAAAGAACGACAGCCAGAACGACAGCCAGAGCCAGAAAGACAGCTGTGTAAATGATCTCTTTCATATGTAGGACGATGATCCTGGTTTTGGAACTCATGGCGCACGCCTCCCAAAGCTTTTTATATAGTTTATTATCGGGAGGGAGGATTTATGCCACAGCTGTGCGCAGGTTATTCGATACTGTGCCTGGAAAAATAAGGAAAAGAGCAGGCAGATATTTCAGAATATAGAGAACGACCGTTCTATAGGAGCAGAATTTGTGGTATGATAGGAATACTTCAGGCGCAGGATGGCGTCGGAATGACTGAAAATCTGCAAGTGATCGGGAGGATGAAGATGTCATTACAGTTTATCATAGGAAGTTCCGGAAGCGGAAAATCCTGTTATGCTTATCAGAATATCATAAAACAGGCAGGGCTGCATCCTGAGAAGCTTTTTTATGTGATCGTGCCGGAGCAGTTTACCATGCAGACCCAGAAGACACTGGTGGAGATGAGTCCGGGCAGGGGAATCCTGAATATTGATATCCTGAGCTTTGAGCGTCTTGCATACCGTGTTCTGGAGGAAGTTGGAGGAGACAGCCGCATCCTTCTGGAAGAAACCGGTAAGAGTATGGTGCTGCAGAAGATGGTACAGCAGCATGGAAAGGAGCTTTCCTATCTGGGAGGTCAGATGCGTAAAGCGGGATATCTGGATGAAGTGAAGTCTATCCTGTCGGAGTTTATGCAGTACGATATCCGGGACAGTGAGATCCAGGAGATGATCGAGGATTCCGGTGACAGAGCGTTACTTCAGATGAAGCTGAAAGACGTAGCTGTTCTTTACCAGGCATTTACCGGATATCTGAAGAATCATTATATGACAGGAGAAGAAGTAATGGATGCGCTGGAAAAAGCTCTTCCGTTTTCTAAAAAAATGAAAAACAGTGTACTCCTTCTGGATGGTTACACCGGTTTTACGCCTATTCAGATGCGTGTTGTGGGAGAACTTCTTGCTGTCTGTGAGAAGGTGATGGTAACGGTGACCATGGATGCGGATGAGAATCTGAGCATGAGAGGAAAACCTTATCAGCTTTTTTATATGAGCCGTCAGATGATCCACGGGCTTTCGGAGCTGACCAGGGAGATCGAGACACCGGTTCTTTTGAAGGATGTGGGAAAATCCCGCTTTTCCCAGGCACCTGCCCTTCATTTCCTTGAAAAAAATATCTTCCGTTACCGAAAAAATATATATAAAAAAGCGCAGGATGAGATCTGCATGTTTTCGGCAGTGAACCCGCAGAAGGAAATGGAAGAAGCTGCCCGCCGGATCGCCAGACTTGTAAGGGAAAAGGACTGCCGTTACGGTGAGATCGCCGTGATCACAGGTAACCTGGAGGAGTATGGCAATCTTGCAAAGCAGGTATTTACAGCAGCAGGGATCCCATATTTCATTGATGAGAAGCATACGGTCCTGATGAATCCGTTTGTAGAATATTTCCGGGCAGCACTTGAGATGGCAGTACAGGATTTTTCCTATGAGAGTGTATTCCGGTATCTCCGCTGCGGAATGTCCTGTGTGACCAGGGAGGAAGCAGACCTTCTGGAGAATTATGTGCTGGCTCTTGGTATCCGTGGATTTAAGAAATGGGATGAAGTGTGGGTGCGTATTTACCGGGGAATGCCGCCGGAAAGCATTCAGAGGCTTAATGAGATCCGGCAGCGGTTCGCAGATGAGACCAGAGAGCTTGCGCTAAGCTTTAAAGGTGGGAAAAAGACGGTGCGGGAATACTGTACTTTTCTCTACGAGTTTGCAGTGCGGAGCCAGGTGCAGCAGAAACTGAAGCATCAGGAACTGAAATTCAAGGAACAGGGCGACAAGGCCATGGAAAAGGAATATGCCCAGATCTACGGAATTGTTATGGAACTTCTGGATAATATGGTGGAGATCCTTGGAGAGGAAACCGTGAACCGCCAGGATTTCCGTCAGCTTCTGGAAACAGGACTGAACCAGGCCAAGGTGGCTCTGATCCCGCCAAGTATGGACCAGGTACTTGTGGGAGATATGGAGAGAACCAGGCTGAAGGATATCCGTGCACTGTTTTTTGTGGGAGTAAATGAAGGGAATATTCCGAAGAATACATCCGGTGGAGGAATGCTTACGGAGATTGACAGAGAATTTTTTAAAGATCAGGGGATCCAGCTTGCACCGGGGCCAAAGGAACTGATGAACATGCAGCGATTTTATCTGTATCTGAACATGACCAAGCCAAGAGAACTGCTCTGTCTGTCCTTCTGTCAGTCCGACAGCCAGGGAAAAGCCCTGAGTCCGGCCTTTCTTGTCAGTAATATCCGGGAGATGTTTCCGGAAATGGAGATCCGGCAGTGCGGAGATATGCAGGAACCTATGGAATTACTGGAGCTTCCGGGAATCAGCCTGGATTATTTCCTGAGAGGGCTTGCAGGAGAGGCTTACCAGGATAATGCGGTCTTCCAGGAACTGTACAGCTGGTATCTTCAGAGCCCGGAATACAGGATCCTTGTAAAAAAACTTACAGAGGCATCTTTTTCAGAACGACCGTCAGACAAGATCGGAAAAACAGTGGCAAAGATCCTCTATGGAGAAATTTCCCCGTACAGTGCTACCCGGCTGGAGCGTTTTGCGGCCTGTGCATTTGCACATTTTCTGCAGTATGGACTGAAGGTTACAGAACGTGCAGAGTATGAGTTCCGGGCTATGGATATGGGAAATGTCATGCATATGGCACTGGAAAAATTTGCGGCGGAAGTCCGAAAAGAGGGACTGGACTGGGCAGAGCTTACGGAGGAAGAGCGAAACCGTATCATAGACAGCTGTCTGGATCAGGTTTCCGCAGATTACGGAAATACGATCCTTAAAAGCAGTGCGAGAAATGAATATATGATCGAACGGACCAGACGTATTTTGCGGCGTACCGTGTGGGCTTTGCAGGAACAGCTGAAGCATGGAGCATTCCGGCCGGAAGGATTTGAGGTGAGGTTTCAGGGCGGAAGGATCGACCGTGTGGATATCATGGAAGAACCGGAGAACAACCGGGTCTATGTGAAGGTGATCGATTATAAAACCGGAAATACTTCGTTTGATCTGCTGGCGTTGTATCATGGCCTTCAGCTTCAGCTGATGGTCTATCTGGATGGAGCATTACAGGTGGAAAAACGGAAGTATCCGGATCGCGAGATCGTTCCGGCCGGTGTGTTTTATTATAATGTGAAGGATCCTATGATACAGGAGAAGATCCATGCGGATATGGAAAGCATCAATGAGCAGATGCTGAAGAAAATGAAAATGAACGGGCTTGTGCAGGCAGATGATAATATGAGTACCAAAATCGACAGCACTATGGCCTCCATACCGGTATCCCTGAACCGGGACGGAAGCTTCAGCAAAAGATCTTCTGTTGCCTCAAGGAAGCAGTTTGATGCTCTGGGAGCGTATGTGCGGAGAAAGATCTGTGACATCAGGGAATCGATCCTGGATGGAAATGCGGCAGTGGAACCCTATGAACTTGGAAAAAAGAATGCCTGCACATATTGTCCGTATCTTACTGTGTGCGGCTTCGACAGGAAGATACCGGGATATGAGTTTCACAGGCTGTCGTCCATAGAAGAAGATGCACTGTGGAAAAAGATCATGAAGGGAGAGGAAGAGAATGGCAGTGAAATGGACTGAAGAGCAGAAAAAGGTCATCACGCTCCGGGACCGGAATATTCTGGTCAGCGCAGCAGCCGGTTCCGGTAAAACTGCAGTGCTGGTGCAGAGGATCTTAAGTAAGATCATGGATCCTTTGAAACCGGTGGACATTGACCGTCTTCTGATCATGACATTTACAAGGGCGGCAGCGGGAGAGATGCGGGAACGTATCGAACGAGGACTGGATCAGGCACTGGCTGAAGATCCGGATAATGAGCATCTGCAGAGACAGATGACGTTGATCCATACGGCACAGATCACTACCATTGACGGCTTTTGCGCCTATGTGATCCGAAATTATTTTCATCTGATCGGACTGGATCCGGGTTACCGGACTGCAGATGAGGGTGAACTGAAGCTTTTGCAGGAAGATGTGCTGAAGGAGCTTTTTGAAGATCATTATGCAGAAAGAAAGGCAGATTTTACTGCATTTGTGGAATGCTATGCGCCAGGAAAAACGGATGAAGGACTGAAGGAACATGTGCTGGAGCTTTATAATGCTGCGATGAGTAATCCATGGCCCGAAAAATGGCTGGACAGCTGTGTGGAGAATTATCATCTGGATCCGGAAAAAGGTCTTGAGGGAACGCGATGGTTCCGATATCTGTGGGAGGCTGCAGACTGCGCACTGAAAGAAGCGGAAGAGCTTACAGAAACCGCAATGAAGACCTGTCAGCTCCAGGATGGACCGGAGCTTTATCTGGAGGCTCTGGAAAAGGATATGATACTGATCCGGCAGTTAAAACAACTGTCCGTTAAAAGGGATTATGATGAGATAGCGCAGAATCTCCGGAATCTGAAGTTTGCAAGACTTTCCTCAAAAAAAATGGAGGGAGTATCGGAGCAGCTGAAAAATCTGGTAAAAACTCTTCGCGAAGATGCAAAAGATAATCTGAAGGAACTGGGGATCCGATATTTTTACGGAAATCTGGCTGAGCTGACGGAACTGACAGAAGCATCTGCACCACCGCTGGAGATGCTGGTAAAGCTGACAAAGGATTTTGCAGAACGTTTCCAGGCAAAGAAGCGTGAAAAAAATGTTCTGGATTTTTCAGATATGGAACATTTTGCCCTGGACATCCTTCTGAAAAAGGAAGGAGAAACCTATGTGCCCAGCCAGGCGGCAAGAGAGCTTTCTGAAAAATATGATGAGGTCCTGCTGGATGAGTATCAGGACAGTAATCTGGTTCAGGAAATCCTGATGCAGACAGTTTCCGGCTGGGTCAATGAACGCAAAAATATCTTTATGGTAGGAGATGTAAAGCAGAGCATCTACCGTTTTCGTCTGGCCCGTCCGGAACTGTTCATGGAAAAATATAAGAGCTATTCACTGGAAGACAGTCCGGAACAGCGGATCGACCTGCACAAAAATTTCCGAAGCAGACCGGAAGTCCTTGAAAGTGTCAACTTTATTTTCCGGCAAATCATGGGGGAAGATCTGGGAGGAATTGCTTACGACGAGGCGGCAGCTCTGTATCCCGGAGCTTCTTTTCCGGAAGGCCAGGATCCGGAATTTGTAAAAACAGAGATCCTTCTTGTGGATAAATACAGTCCGCTGCTGGAAGAGGAGGATGAAGAAGTAACGGAGAATGAGAGAGAGCTGGAGGCCCTTGCCATTGCAGGAAGGATCCGATCTATGGTAGGGCATGAACGGGTGCTGGATAAGGAAACGGGAGAGTATCGACCTCTTCAATATGGAGATATCGTGATCCTGCTCCGATCTGCTTCAGGCTGGGCTGAAACCTTCGGGGAGGTTTTGAGTGCAAGAGGGATACCGGTATATACGGCCTCCAGAACCGGATATTTTTCTGCAACAGAGGTTGTGACACTGCTGAATTATCTCCGGATCCTGGATAATCCGCTGCAGGATATTCCCATGACCGGCGTACTGCGTTCACCGATCGTTGGATGTACCACAGAAGAGCTGGCTGAGCTTCGGATCGCATATCCGGAAGGAATGATCTATGAATGTGTGTGCAGGTTTGTGGAGGACTACAGAAAGCATGGGAGCTCTGAGGAAAACAAAAAAATCCTCGGAGAGAAGCTGTCCTGTTTTATGGACACCATGAATACACTTCGTGATAAGGCGGCTTACACGCCGGTCCATCAGCTGATCCTGGAGGTACTTGCACGCACCGGATATGGAGACCATGCAAAGGCAATGCCAAATGGTGAACAGAGGAATGCAAACCTGAACATGCTTGTGGAAAAGGCAATGGAATATGAGAAGACAAGCTATCGAGGCCTTTTTAATTTTGTAAGATATATCCAGAAGCTTCAGCAGTATCAGGTGGATTACGGGGAGGTAAATCTTTCCGGAACCGGGGAAAGTGCAGTACAGATCATGACGATCCATAAGAGCAAGGGACTGGAGTTTCCGGTAGTGTTTGCAGCAGGAATGGGAAAACGCTTTAATTTCCGGGATATGAACGCAAGTATCCTGATCCATCCGGAGCTGGGGATCGGTGCGGATGCGATCCTGCCGGAGAAGAGGATCATCGCTCCATCCCTTTGCAGGCAGATCATACGGAGAGCGCTCCTGATGGAAAGCCTCGGAGAGGAGCTGAGGGTACTTTATGTAGCGCTTACACGTGCAAAGGAAAAACTGATCCTCAGTGGAACTATTGGAGCCCTGCATCCGGAATTGGGGGAATTGTCCGCATTAAGGGACAGTGAGGAACCATTGCTTTCTCTGGGCAGGAGGCTTGGCGGGAAGACTTACTGGGATTATGTGCTTCCGGCACTGGCAAGGCATCGCTGCATGGCACCATTATTTCATGAATATGGCATCTTTATGAATACCGCAAATCCTCTGTACAAAGATCCGGCAGAATTCAAAGTTACACGGGTCACAGCACAGGAACTGACAGAAAGTGAGGTTATGGAACAGGCAGAGCGGGAAATGAAGAAGGAAACACTGGAGAACTGGAATCCGGGCAGAGTTTTTGACAGTGAGATTCGGGAGGAGATCCAGAGACGTTTTTCCTTTGTATATCCCTATCAATATCTGGAAGATCTTCCTGTGAAGGTGAGTGTATCAGAACTGAAAAAGCGAAGCTACCACAGTGAGCAGGATCTGGAAGAAACGGTGGATTATGAGACGGAAGAAGAGATCCAGCCGCTGGTTCCCCGATTTATCGAGGAGAAGAAAGAGGAAGGATATACAGGAGCACTTCGTGGAACGGCTTATCATCGTGTAATGGAATGCCTGGACTATCAGAAGACAGCAAACAGGGATGAGATTCGCAGACAGCTGAGAGAATGGGTTGACGCCAGGAAGATGGAAAGAAAAGAGGCTGAGTCGGTCCGGGTAAAGGATATCTGGAATTTTGTGGAAGCACCTCTCGGACAGCGGATGAAAGCAGCTTCAGAGAAGAGACTTCTGTTCCGGGAGCAGCCTTTTGTGATCGCAAGAAAAGCTTCGGAGCTCGATCCGCAGTGGCAGTGTGAGGAAAATGTTCTGGTACAGGGAATCATTGATGCGTATTTTATAGAGGATGAAGAAATCGTTCTGGTGGATTATAAAACGGACTTTGTGAGACGTGGAGAAGAACAGAAGCTGATCGACCGTTATCATGTACAGCTGGAGGATTACGCCCAGGCGCTGGAACGGATGACAGGCCGGAAGGTGAAGGAACGGTATATTTATTCGTTTACTCTTGGAGAAGCGTTCAGTCTCTGATCTGAAAATGAAATGATATGTTAATGTGGGCAGATATCCTGCGGCGGAGAGATTACACTCTCCAGCCAGCAGGATATTTGTTTTTCAGGATTCCGTTTACAAGCTTTCCGAAGCCGAGAGGATAACCGTCCACACAGAGAAGGTGCCAGCCTTTTTTGTGAGCGGCCTCTTCCGGCTCGATCATAAGAGTTTCGCCTTTCAGATAACGGGTAAGCCGTTCATCAGAAACCGGCAGGGAGATAACTGCTTCCACATCTCCTTTGTGAAGCGCCAGCGCCAGAGGCTGAGACGGCTCAAAACGGTTTTTCTTCAGATCACCCAGGTAGAGGCCGTTTCGAAGAAAGGAGATTCCGCGGAGATCCAGAGGGAAGGGCAGCTGATAGTATACTTTATCTTTGCGGACTTCCACACGGTTCCAGTCAAATTCCTGACCGCCAATGGTTTTCAGGCCGATCTCAGAGAAAAATTCCTCCAGCCATTTCCGGGTATTTTTGTCCGGTCCTTTTGCGGAAAAGCGGAAAACAGGTGGAAGAGAGTCACCTTTTTTGCGGAACAGGGCGAGAAAATGACCTTCGCCATCCATTTTGTGTGGAAAGATTCGGACGCATTTTTGAAGTTCTTCCGGATTAAATGCATTTAAGCTTAACGCGATTTCGGAATCGGAAGTGTCTGCTGTGCCGGCATATTCCGGGCGGCCGCTGGAGAAGCCTTCATATCCTGGCATTTCCATAAGTTCCATATCCGGGCGTTGTCTGAGAAGATAGGCTACCACTTCTTCGTCTTCACATGGGGAAAAAGTGCAGGTGGAATAAAGCAGCATTCCGCCCGGACGGAGCATATCGGCAGCTTTTAAGACCAGGTCTTTCTGGATATCAGAAAGCTCAGCAGATTTTTCCGGTGTCCAGTCGCGGGCAAGGGCTTCCTCTTTTCGGAACATGCCTTCCCCGGAGCATGGAGCGTCCAGAAGGATCTTATTGAAGAAAGCAGGAAAACGCTGGGCAAGTTTGGCGGGCTTTTCGTCGGTGACGAGCATATTTTTCATGCCAAAAAGCTCCAGATTCCTAAGAAGGGCTCTGGCTCTGGAAGTACTGATATCGTTGGCAAGGAGAAATCCGGTGTCATTTAAGGCTGCACCCAGGGCAGTGGCTTTTCCTCCGGGAGCTGCACAGAGATCCAGGACAAAATCTCCAGGTTCGATAGGAAGCCTGGAAGCTGGTGTCATGGCACTTGGTTCCTGAAGATAATAAAGGCCCGCCTGGTAGTAAGGACATCGTGCAGGGCGGCTTTCCTCCTCGTAGAAGTATCCGGTATTGATCCACGGGATCGGCCGGATAGGGAAAGGGGAAAGCGCCTGAAAATCCTGGCAGGAGAGCTTGGCGGTGTTTACACGTAGACCGTAGGTGCGGGGATTTTTGTAGCTTTTCAGGAAAGCATCATAATCATCTCCCAGCATTTCTTTCATACGCTCCAGAAAAGGAAGCGGTAATGTCTGTATTTTATCTGAATCTGTCATAATTTCCTCCATAATATAAACTTGACTCTCTCGGATATTGTGTGAAAAGAGTGGTTTCCGAAAAATATTATAAAGTATAGAGGGATTTTTCTAAATACTATTGACAAAACTATATTATACGATATATAGTATTATTCACAGAACAATATTACATGACTTATCATGTGAGCGTTGGATCGTGAAGTGATCGCGTTCATCAGCATGTAGTAAGACGGAATGTGAATGTCCGTTTTACAGGTCATAGAGAGGTGAGCAGATGGTATTTAATACAGGAGCAGCCCTCCTGGATGCGATCGTCCTGGCTGTTATTTCCAGAGAGAAGGACGGTACCTACGGGTACAAGATCACCCAGGATGTGCGAAGTGTTCTGGAGGTTTCAGAATCTACGCTGTATCCGGTCCTTCGCAGGCTTCAGAAGGATGAATGTCTGGAAGCCTACAATATGGAATATGCAGGCAGAAACCGGAAATATTATAAGCTGACAGATAAGGGCGCAGCGCAGCTGAATCTTTACAGAAGTGAATGGGAGATCTATTCATCCAAGATCACCAGGATGTTTGAGGAGGGAGTTTGATTATGAACAGAAAGCAGTTTATGGAACAGCTTGAACGGCTGCTTTCCGATATTTCAGAGGCAGAGAGACAGGAAGCACTGGAATATTATGAAGGATATTTTGATGATGCAGGTCCTGAGAATGAAGGAGAAGTGATCCGGGAACTGGGAAATCCGGGGAAGGTTGCTGCGATCATTAAGGCAGATCTTCAGGAGAACAGTGAAGATTACGGGGAATACACAGAGAACGGATATCAGGATACCCGTGTGAAAGAGAACGGGGAAATGCCGGACCATTATACAGAAGTAACCGTATACGGAAATGGACAGGGAGAGGCCCATCGTGATACGGGAAATACAGAAAATTTCGAAGACCGCAGGAAAAGACGTGCCCAGCGCGGCTATCACGCAGAGAAAAAGCAGAATAAGGCAGGAATCATTCTTGCGCTGATCGTTCTTGTTTTTGCGGCTCCTCTGATAAAAGGATTATTTGGCGGAGTACTGGGGATTTTGGTGACACTGGCATTGCTGCCTTTCCTGCTGACATTTTTTGCAGGAGCGGGATCGATCATCCTTGTGATCGGTGCAGTTGCGTGCATTGTTGTTGGGATTGCCATGACGGTGTCTCTTCCGCCGGCCGGAATCCTGACTATCGGTATCGGATGCCTGATGATGGCACTTGGACTTTTGTTACTGTTACTGACGGTGTGGTTTACAGGTAAGATATTGCCTGCGATCCTGCGGAAATTTACGGGATTCTGCAGCAATCTCCTGAATGGAAGAAAGGCGGAAAAAGTATGAAACGTTTTCTGAAGGTAATTCTGATCCTTGCAGCAGTATTCGGTGTAGCAGGCCTGGGACTTACTGCCGGCGGAGCTGCCATGGGAGCGACTATGGGAGATGTGAGTGTTCTGGATCATGGAATCACGCAGGTGCTTCGTGTTCTGGATCATGAAGACAGCTGGGAAGTGGAAGATTCCGAGGAAGATATGGATGAGCAGGAGGACGATTTTCAGGCAGCTGCAGAGAGCGCGGTAACTGAGAAGGGCGTTCTGGCAGACAGTGCAGACAGTTCCGCATATACGAAAGTATATGAGGCCTCGGCTGTGTCAGATCTTTTCTGTGATCTGAGATACGAAGAACTGGTTTTGAAAACATGGAATGAGGATAAAGTTCAGGTGAAAGTTTCAGGGAAGGATCACAATCGCATTCAGATCAGCAATGACAACGGTAGTCTGAGAATTGCAAGCAATCAAAAAGTGAGAAACCGTTCCATAGAAATTTTTTGCCCGGAAAACTTAAGCTTTCATAAGATAAAACTTCAGATGGGAGCCGGAACCATCGAACTGGATGGTGATTTTAAAGCGGAGCAGATGGAAGTAAATGTGGGGGCCGGAACCATTGAAAATTCCGGCAGCCTGGATATAAAGGAAGCAGATTTTACAGTCGGAGTGGGAACTGCTGACATCAGTGAACTTCAGGTGGAGAATTTAAAAGGAAGCTGTGGTATGGGAGATATGGAGCTTACACTTACAGGAAAAGCTGCTGAGTATAATTATGAGCTGAAATGTGGTCTTGGAAATCTGGAGGTGGATGATTCTCTGGAAACATCCATTACTTCCGGAAATAAACAGATCACAAATGAAGGTGCCACGAAAAATATAAAACTGGATTGCGGAATGGGAAACGTTCAGGTTGAATTTGAAGAAGACTAAAGGAGGAAGCATTATGAGTAACAAAAAACTATACAAATCATCAGTAAACCGTATGTTATGTGGTGTCTGCGGCGGAATTGCGGAATACTTTAATATCGATCCGACTCTTGTCCGGCTGGTATGGGTAATCATCACGCTGATGGGCGGAGCTGGAATCCTGGCGTATATCATTGCGGCGATCATTATCCCGGATTAAAAATGACAGTACCCATAAAGGACGGACATATTTTTCAGAATGCATAATTTATCCGGAAATTGTCCATACTCCATAAAAAAGATGAGGAGTGTGGAAGATGAACAGGGAGAAAGAAGTAAAAGCATATCTTGAGGGAAAGCTTTCCCAGGCGGAAAAATTGAAATACGAGATTGCCGATGAGATGGGAGTTCTGGATAAAGTGATCAAAGACGGGTGGAAAAGCCTTTCTGCAAAAGAAACCGGACGGATCGGTGGTCTTATGACAAAAAAGAAGAAACATAAAAAGTAAAATACAGCCTGAAGGAACAAGGCGAAATGACGCCGGAAAAGTCCTTCGGGCTGTATTGAATTATAAGAATATTTTTCTGGAAAAAAGAAATTTTTTTGACGGTTCAGGGTGGACTGACCAGTGGAAAAGAGCTATACTGTTGAAATAACAGAGGAGGTATGAAGGAACATGGGTGAAAAAATCAACAACATTCTAAAGGGTGAGATCATCTCCTCAGTATTTTATATACTGCTGGGACTTTGCCTGATCCTGATCCCCACGCAGACGGTGGACGTGATCTGCAAAGTAGTATTCGGGCTGATCCTCATCGGAGCTGGCATTTATCATATCTATATTTACATACGTGGAAAAGCGAAAGCTACGATCATGGATCTTCTAAGTGGTGTGGTTGTTTTTGTGCTGGGGGTGTTTCTTTTTATGACACCGTCCATTGTGATCAAACTGCTTCCATGGATGCTCAGCGCATTTGTACTGGTTGACAGTCTGTGGAAGTTTAAAGGAGCCTTCCTTCTGAAAAAAGGAGGAAACGGCGCATGGAGCGTGCTTCTGATCGGAAGTCTTGTTTTCATTGCACTTGGAATCGTGATGCTGTTTGGAAGATTTCCGAAGATCATGACTCTGCTGATCTTTTCCGGCTGGGTGCTGGTGTGTGACGGAGCTGCGGATATCGTATTCTATATTATTATGAAGCTGGGGCTTCGAAAGATCGCAAAAAAAGCGGAGACAGAGAAGGAAGATTCTGGTGCAGACAGTTCAGATGCTGTAAATGAAACGGCAGATATGGATGTGCCAAATGATACAAGAACCCAGGATGAAAACGCGCCGAGTGAGCAGCAGAGTGGGAAGGAAACAGAATATCCAACAGAAACTACAGCAGAGACTACAGCGGCTATGCCGGCGCAGGATGCAGACGGATATTCTGCGGACAGAAAAGAGACAGAAGAATCCACAGAACCGGAAGAAGAGCAAAAGCAGAAGAATTCCCGCTGGGAAAAAGAACCGGAGAATGTGGAAATGAAGCTCTGGGCTGTAGGCAAAGACCAGGCGGAAACCGGCAGCCTGAAGGATCTTCTGGACGGTTCCGATGAAGAACTGGAAGAGTGGAAGGACTGACCCTTCTCTTGCATCATCTGCCATTCCGTGGTAAGATGTGCACATGAAAAATACAGATAAAAATATAAAGATACTGATGATGGATTTTTCCGGAATATATGAGGATCAGCAGTTCTGGAGGGGAAAAGAAGTATCCCGGGTGGAGGCCAGGGACATTCCCGGAACCAACTGCTACTGTGATGAGGATGCGATGAATGCCATTCGCAGCCGTATTGCCCCTTATTCTTCCGGAGGGATCCATTTTATTGATTCCGGAAACTATCACTATATGACAAGGATCTGGCTGGAAAAGATATCGGAGCCTTTCTCGCTTCTTGTATTTGACAATCACACGGATATGCAGCCGCCGGCATTCGGAGGTCTGCTTTCCTGCGGAGGATGGATCTACGATTCTGTTATGGAACTTCCATTGCTTAAAAGGGTGATCCTGATCGGCCCGGATGAGGAAGCTTTTTCCAGAGTGGAATCGGAGATTCAGGAAAAGGTGGAATTCTTGAGCAGAGAGAAGCTTCTGGAAATGGAAGAGGCGCAGGTGTGTGCGTTTGTAAGCAAGCATGTGGGAAAGCTGCCGCTGTACATTTCTGTGGATAAAGATGTTCTCTGCAAGGATGATGCGGACACGAACTGGAGCCAGGGGGATATGCGCCTGGATACGATGCTGGAATGTCTGAAGAGAGTCAGAGAAATATGTGCAGAGGGAATCCTGGGCGTGGATATCTGTGGTGAATGTGATGTAGCAGAATCTGGAAACAGCGCCTTGAATGACCGGGCCAATGCTACATTGCTGGAGTGTTTTCTGTCCGCATACGGGAGCGAAGATCATGACGGAAATAAGAATGAGATAACAGGAGGAAACCGATGAAAAATGAACTTCTTACCATCGGGCCATTTACGGTATACGGTTATGGTCTGATGATCGCCATTGGAATTGTGGCAGGCTGCCTGACTGCAGAATACAGAGCCGGAAAACAGAAGCTTGACAGTGAACAGATCTTTCCAATGATCCTGTGGTGCCTGGTGGGTGGATTTTTCTGTGCAAAGCTTCTCTTCTGGATCACAGAGTGGAAATCAATTGTTCAGGATCCGGGATTTATAATGGAAACTTTAAGCTCCGGTTTTGTGGTGTTTGGCGGTATCATCGGCGGGATACTGACGGGGCTTCTGTATTGCAGGATCAGAAAGCTTGTATTTTTTAAATACGCGGATGTGATCCTGCCATCTGTGGCACTGGCCCAGGGATTTGGACGGATCGGATGTTTCCTGGCGGGCTGCTGTTATGGAAAAGAGACAGAGAGTGTTTTTTCTGTGATATTTCAGAATTCCGAATATGCGCCCAATCACGTGGCGCTGATCCCGACGCAGTTGTATTCCAGCGGACTGGATTTTCTGCATTTTCTTTTGTTGTTGCTGATCGCACGGAACAAAAAAGAAGATGGTCAGGTTACTGCCTGTTATCTGATCTTTTATAGCATTGGACGGTTTGTGATCGAGTTTTTCCGTGGGGATATTATCCGTGGAAGTGTGGGAATTTTGTCGACTTCCCAGTTTATCAGTATTTTTACAGGGATTGCGGGGATCGTGCTGCTGATACGGATCAGGAAAAAAAGAGATAGCAAGAGCAGTGTTTAAATGGATCAGGGAAGTCCCATGTATCAGGAAAAAGTTGGACAATAGTGGTATAAGGACAGGTTTTCGCTGCATACATCTATGAAAAAGGCGAAAGCAGGCCTGTCATGCTCAGAAAAGAAGATTTTGAACCAAATATGAAAACAGAGGATAAGATCCCCGGAGCGCAGACGGAAAATCCGGCACAGAGTCAGCGCTTCGGGGATTTTATCGTGAAATATATGCAGAATGTCCAGGATACTATGGAACTTTTTCCGGGGGCATCTTTTAGGGCGATCAATGAAATTTTCGGGGTTCTTTATGTTCCGCTGGAAAGTATGGGAGAAATTGAGGTCACGGGAACCTCCTATAATTCGATCCCGAAATGCTATACCTACATGGATATGGAGGCAGCAGGGGAATCAGGGATCAACAGGTTGCACGATCACCCTTATCTGAAGCTGCGTGGAAAAGGTACTGCGGTGGCGGTGATCGATTCGGGGATTGATTATCAGAATGAAGTGTTTCGAAATGCAGGCGGCTCCAGAATCGCTTATTTATGGGATCAGTCCATAGAAGAGGAAGAACAAAATCAGTCTGGACGGGAGTTGGAAGCTGAAAATGGAGATGCAGATAATTTGCCGGGGGATGATATAGCAGATACAGAAGTTCCATATGGCAAATTATTTCGGAAAAAGGATATCGACCGGGCACTGGCTTCCGAGGAGCCGTTTGCCATCGTGCCATCCAGAGATACCAACGGCCATGGCACGGCACTGGCGGGTATTGCTGCCGGAAATATGGTACCCGGAGAAAATTTTACCGGAGCAGCGCCGGAGGCAACCCTGATCATCATCAAGGTAAAGCCGGCAAAGCAATATCTCCGGAATTTTTATCTTTATCCTCCGGAGGCAGAAGCTTTTCAGGAAAATGATGTGATGATGGCCATTGCTTTTGCGATTTCCCAGGCCAAAAAGCTGAAGATGCCACTTTCTATCTGCCTGGGGATCGGAAGCAGCCAGGGCGCGCATCTGGGGACCAATGCGTTAAGCCAGTATGTGGACTATGTGGCAAATTTTTCTCAGGTATCCGTATCTGTGGCAGCAGGAAACGAAGGAAATACAAGAAACCACAGTACGGGGATTTTTTCTCAGGGAAGGGAACAGATCGTGACAGAACTCCGTGTAGCGGAAAGAGAGCAGGGCTTTACCATAGAATTCTGGGGAGAACCGCCGGAAATCTATGAGCTTTCCATCCAGTCACCAACCGGTGAGATACTGGAAGTCAGCAGTTCCATAGGTTCCAGAACCCAGGAGCTGTCATTTGTTTTTGTGGAAACAAAGGTGTATGTGAATTATATCTTGATCGAGCGTCAGACCGGATATTCCCTGGTGTATATCCGATTTTTCCATCCGGCGTCCGGTATCTGGAAAATTTTTACCCAGGCAAGAAATCAACAGAACGTACAGTTCCATATATGGCTTCCTGTGGAAGGGCTGATCTCCCAGGATACCTATTTTCTGGAACCATCCCCCTATACCACGGTGACAGCGCCGGGAGACGCCAGGAACAGCATTACGGCAACTGCCTACCAGCATCGTGACGGAAGCATCTACATTGCAGCAGGCAGAGGCTATACGCCAGATGGCATGATCACTCCACATCTGGCAGCTCCTGGCGTTAACGTAAAAGTGCCGCTGGTACGAGGCGACTTTGGAACCCGCTCCGGAACTAGTATCTCCGCCGCACAGACCGCCGGCATCGCGGCACTTCTGTTTGAATGGGCGATCATACGGGATAACCAGCCGTTTTTTACCGGGAGCAGCGTGAAATATTATCTGCAGAGAGGCGCAAGAAGAGAAGAAAACATGCAGTACCCAAACCCGGAGTGGGGGTATGGGAAGGTGGATCTGTATCATACCTTTGAACTGCTGACGTGAGATGATGAGAATTGGAAAAAATATGAAAAGCAGAAACAGATCATTTCCTTTGGAAAGAGTAGATGCACAAGATGCATAGATATTACATTTGGAAAAATAAAAAAAGGATACGAAAGTACTAATTTTGGAAAAAATATTCATATAGATAATTCACTTTGTATCGTGTACTATAAATATATGGAAAAATTATATAATGACACAACAGGGAGGAATTTTACTTATGGAGCTTTCAACTTTGGTAAAAATGTCAAACACTTACGGAAGCAATCCGGCCTATGTTCTGGCAGGAGGCGGTAATACTTCTGTAAAAGACGATACAACACTGTATGTAAAGGGATCCGGTACACAGCTTGCTACCATTAAGGCAGAGGAATTTGTCAAAATGGACAGAGCCCGTCTGAATGAGATCATGAAAACGGAATATCCGGCGGATGATGTGAAGCGTGAATCTGCATATCTTGCAGATGTAATGGCGGCAGTGACCGATGAGGATAAAACCAAACGTCCCAGCGTGGAAGCACTGCTCCACAATCTGTTTGCCTATACGTATGTCCTGCATGTTCATCCGACACTTATCAATGGACTGACCTGCGGAAAGGGCGCAAAGGCTCTTTGCGAAGAGCTTCTTGGAAAAGATGTACTCTGGATCGATATCTGCAAACCGGGATACACACTTGCCCGCATCTGCTTCGAGAAAATGAATGCCTATAAAGAAGAAACAGGAAAAGACGTGCAGGTTCTTCTGCTTCAGAATCACGGAATTTTTGTTGCGGCTGATACTGTAGAGGAGATCGGCGTTTTATTCGATGGTGTGATCGGAAAGCTGGAAAAGCAGGTAAAGAGAATTGCGGATGTAAGTGATGCAGTTACACCTGAAAAAGAGCAGGCAGCACAGAAGCTTTCCAGTCTGCTTGGACATGCGGTGGAAGTCGTACCGGCTGCGGAGGCGGATCATTTTGTAAAAGATAAAACTGCTGCGGCACCTCTTCTGAAGCCGTTTACTCCGGATCATATTGTATATTGCGGACCTTATCCGTTATTTGTAGAAAATATTGATGAGGCGAAAAATGCGATGGATGCATTTATGGCAGAGCATGATAAAGAGCCAAGACTGATCCTGGTACAGGGCGTTGGCGCATTTATCATGGAAGATGACAAAGGAAAGGCAGCAAAGGCACAGCTTCTGGTAAAGGATGCGATCAAGCTTGCAGTGTATGCAGAGAGCTTTGGCGGTCCGCTGCAGATGACTGATGAGATCACATATTTTATCACACACTGGGAAGCAGAAGCATATCGCAGTAAGAAATAAAAAAGAAAAATATATAGAGAGAAATAAAGAAAATGCATCGGGAACTATTAGGAAATTCCCGGTGCATTTTTTATTGAATGACGGATAAACAGTTACTCAGGACAGAGTTACGCAGCAAATGTGGATATTTTTATCCGCATTACCACAAATCTTATTTCCGATACACGAACGCCGGCAGTCCATCCTCACCAACCGGAACAGTTACAGTTCCCTGGATCAGCGGGCGGGCATAGCGGATAAAGTCTTCGGTGACATCTGAGCCGTCTTCTGTGATCCATTCCACAGGGACCGTCTTTTCTTCGTTGCAGATAACGTTGACATCCTCCAGTGTACATTTCATGGAGTACGGAGAATCACTCTGACGTTTAAATGCGATCATCTTTCCGGTTTCGCCGTTCAGGGCAGCCTGTACACCAAATTCACCGGCGAGGATGCCTTCTTGCTGGTCTGTTCCGGAGAGCATAGCTGCAGAGCAGCGCTGGCTTACATTGAGCTCTACGGAGCGGGCTTTGACACCAAGACGGCTGCGTACAAGATTCTCAAGATATTTACCGCAGCCAGCAAGCATCTTGTGACCGAAGGCGTCGGTTCCGGCAGCGCTGTCGTATTCGCAGATGAAAGTGCCGTCTTTATCATGGATTCCCTCAGATACACAGACTACGACGTTGCAGTTTTTCTCGAAGGCAGCATGAACTTTCTGGAGAAATTCTTCTACATCGAAATCGGTTTCCGGAAGATAAATGAGAAGCGGATTGTCTCCAACGTATTTCCGGGCAAGGGCAGCAGCTCCGGTGAGCCAGCCTGCGTGACGTCCCATGATCTCGATGATAGTGACGGATTTTTTCTCATAGACACAGGCGTCCAGGGTGATCTCACGGACGGTGGAGGCTACGTAGCGGGCAGCACTTCCGAATCCAGGAGTATGGTCGGTGTTTACAAGATCGTTATCAATGGTCTTCGGCTCACCGAGGATACGGATGTCGCTGCCGATCTTTTCAGCATAGCGGGAAAGCTTGCTGACGGTATCCATGGAATCGTTGCCGCCGATATAAAAGAACCAGCCGATGTTCATCTCCTCGAATTTCTGAAAAAGCTTCGGATAAACCGGATCCTCCAGGGATTCCGGAAGCTTGTAACGGCAGGAGCCAAGGTAAGCGCCGGGGGTCCAGGTAAGAGCGAGAAGCTGCTCTCCCGGAAGTGCTTCCTGGAAATCAAGGACTGTTCCGTTTAAAAATCCCTCAATGCCGTTGACCATACCATAAACATGGTCAATCTCTTCTGTATGTTTAAGTGCTTCAGATACCACACCGTAAAGACTGCTGTTGATAGCTGCGGTCGGTCCGCCGGACTGTCCTGCGATAAGGTTCTTTTTTGACATTCTGATACCTCCTGGGTGTTGTTTTTTTATATTGTAACAGAAATAGGAGAAGATAACATCTAAAAAAATCACCTTTTTTATAAAAAAATTACTCTATACAAATAATTATATCATAGTAAAATAGTAGTATAGATAGAGAAAAGAGGTGAAAAAAACGATGACAGTAAAAAAAGTACAGTTTGAGAGCATGGATGAAGTGAACCGTTTTCTTGATGTGACGGAGCATTTTCCGTTTGCAGTGGATCTGAAAAGGGGAAGCAGAACGGTAAATGGCAAATCCATTCTTGGAGTTGCATCCATTGGCCTTGGAAGAGAGATGGACTTTTGTGCACATGTGCCGGAGCTTGCGCCGGAGATCACATCCAGTCTTGGTTTTTGCATGAGGTAGGTTTAAGAGGGGAAAAAATAAATAATGGTTGATCGATGGTGAATGAGGATATCGTAAGATCGCAGAGGCGATGATCGGTATCCTCATTTTTTTATAGATGACAAATGTAAGTATTTAGAAAAAAATCTAAATACTTATTGACTGGGAAATTCGAAAATGCTATATTCTATTTAGAAATATTTCTAAATACTATCTGAAAGGAGGAAGACATACACGATGGCGTTTGCGGAAACCTTCAAGGCACTTTCGGATCCTGTGCGGAGAGAAATCCTGCAGCTTCTGAAAAACGGGAAAATGTCAGCCGGTGAGATCGGAGGACATTTTGACATGACGGGTGCAACCATATCCTATCATCTGAAAATTTTGAAGAAAGCAGATCTTGTGTGGGAAACGAAGGTGAAGAATTTCGTGTATTATGAACTGAATACCACAGTTGTAGAGGAGCTGCTTCTGTGGCTCAGTGATCTGAAAGGGGGAAAGAATGATGAAAGGTGAAGAAAGAAAAGAGTTTCTGAAGGAATATAAAATGTCCCTGATCTCCGGGAGTATCCTTACGATCTCACCGTCACTGGCAGGGATCCTGCTGTGGAACCGTCTGCCGGAGAAGATCGCAACACATTTTGATCAGCACAATGTGGCCAACGGCTGGAGCAGCAAGCCGATGGCAGTTTTTGGAATTCCATTTCTGCTTTTGCTGATCCATTTGTTTTGCGTGTTTTTTACAGCCAATGATCCAAAGAGAAAAAATATCAACAGGCGTATTTTTACCATGGTCCTGTGGCTGGTTCCGGTGGTGTCTGTGATCACCTGCATGTCAATCTATGGTCTTGCTCTGGGTATGGACATTGATATAGGTGTGATCGTGAATATCATGGTGGGGATCATGTTTATCATTCTCGGAAATTACGTTCATAAGGTGAAACAGAATTATACAGTGGGAATGAAGCTTCCCTGGACCTTGAACAGCGAGGAGAACTGGAACCGTACCAACCGTATGACAGGCTGGATACTGATCCTGTCAGGGCTGCTTTTTCTTATGAATTCGCTGCTCCTGAAAACGGAAATTGTTTTTGCGGTAATTTTGCTGGTCATCCTTGTGCCAATGATCTATTCATTTATTCTTTATAAAAAGGGAATCTGAGAAAATAATTTCGGACCGTCACTGTCAGAAAAAAGGCAGTGGCGGCTTCTTTTTTATCAAAAAATAATGTTCAAACAAAGCGGTACGTGATATGATAATGTCATACAAAAGCATTTTCTCGAACACTATAAACAGACAGCAGACAGGAGGGATCATTATGACAGAATTAAGCCGTTTTCAAAAAGATGTGGAAGTTGCTGCCACTGCTCTTGAAATGCGGGCGGAGAACGAGGATGCCAAAGAAGAGGCCATTCATCTTTACCGGAAATTCGGAAGTACCAAGCAGGAGCCGCTGCGGCTGGCAGTTGCCCTGCGGGGATATTTTCTGGAGGAAGGTGTGGAGGAAGAGGAACGCGCGCATTATGGAGCATATCTTAAGAAAAGGATCCGTCCGGCTGTGGAACGCCTGATCCTGGAAGATGACTGGGAAAAGATCGAGAAGCTTTATGAGAACGAATGGTTTGGGGAACAGGAGCTGGAGGTGTTCCTGAAACTGGCTGAAGAGTGGAGGAGACCTGCAGCGCTGATGGGACTTCTCCATTTGAAAAAAGCAAATTATGGATTTAAAGAGAAGGAATTTGAATTGTAAATAAATCTGGTGAAAAACTATAGCAATCCAATAAATTATTGCACATAATTACACGAATGAAACCACCCTATGCAGTCCTTTGGACGAATTGTTAAAAATCCTTTTGAAATAGCTGATGGTAATTCCGATGCAATCCGTATCTTTTCTTTCCTTAAAAATGCTTTGAGTTTTGACCACATCTTTTCAATCGGATTCAGATCCGGACTATACGGGGGTAAATACAGATAGGTTACTTTTGAGCTGTCCAGTAGCTGTTTCACCACTTTTGCATGATGGGAACGCATATTATCCATAACGATAATGTCTGCTTCTGAAAGCGTCGGCAGCAACTTTGTTTTCAGGTATTCTGCAAACCGCTCTGCAGTAGTTCCTCCCTGATAGACTGTATAGGCACAGTCTCCATTCAGACGTATGGAAGAAAGAACGGTTGTATTGCAGGGCGTGTTGAGTGGAGTTTTATCTACTGCTCTCCGGTTTTTCCATGCTCTGGCATAATGTCGCGTCATATTGATGTTTACTCCGCTTTCGTCCAGAAAGACCAGATGATTTATGTCTCTCTCCGACATATGTTTTTTCCAGTTTCTGCGTTTTTCCCTGACATCGGGGACGCTCCTGCTCTGAGGTATGAAGAGATTTTTTCTTGTAAGAATACCCGAGTTTAATAACTGCCTTGCGGACTGTTTCATTACAAACATGCAGACCAAGTTTATCAATGATTTCATCAATTGTGATATCTGGTTCCTGCTGAACCACCCGGTCAATATTTTGGATATCTTACGGTGTCAGGGCATGTTTACGTCCTCTCTGTGATGTTCTTGTTTTTACAGAACCTGTTTCACGCATTTGTTTTTCCAGGCGGTAAACAGTACTGGTATTCACAGAAAAACACTCTGGGATTTCTTTTGCATTGTGCGTTTTATTCCAAGCTTCAATAAGTAGTTTACGTGTTTCATCATGTAATATAATAATCACCTCTTGACTCTATCATAGTCCTGTTGTCAAGAGTGTGCAGTATTTTTTTGGAGTGCTATAGTTTGATCAGAAGGACAGGAGGCGGATTCGGTGGACCGGAATCAGGAAGAACTGGGAATACATATCCTGGAAAATGTGAGGAACGAACTGTACTACTATTTTCCATATCTGGACGGTGCTTTTGCCTGCATTTCCGGGAAGGGTTCGGAAGAGACCAGAACCATTGGAACAGACGGAGAGTTCTTCCTTTTTTCTCCGGAATATCTGCTGGAACTTTATGTGAAAAAGCCGGAGGCAGTGCGACGAGGGTATTTGCATATGTTGCTGCACTGCCTGTATCTGCATCTTTTTCGGGAAAATCAGGAAGACAGACGTTTATGGAACCTAGCCTGTGATATTGCGGTGGAACAGATCATTTCCAGAGAAAAGATCCCGGTTCTGGAGACAGGTGGAAATGAAAAAAAAATCCGGAAAAAAGTTTTCCATATGCTTGGAAACGGCGCGGATTCCGCAGAAAAGATCTGCCAGAAACTGAAAGATCAGGTATTTCCATTTCGATTGGAAGAGATGGAAGAAGCGTTCCATTTTGATGATCACTCACTATGGGATGCCTGCACAGGAGAAAAAGGAAAAAGAACAAAGGAAAAATGGAACAAGCTTCTTTCCTATACTGCCGCAAACCGTCAGGATCACCGGAAACGGCGGGGAAGTCAGAAAGGGGACCAGAAGGAAGAGGCAGGAACGGTAAGATCCGGAAGATACGATTACAAAAAATTTCTCCGTCAGTTTTCTGTGCTGCGGGAAGAGGTGGAGCTGGATACGGAAAGCTTTGATTATATTTTTTATAATTACGGGATGGAGCATTATGGAAATCTTCCGCTGATCGAGCCGCTGGAATATAAGGAAGTGAACCGTCTGGAGGAGCTGGTGATCGCCATTGATACTTCCGGCTCCTGTGATGGAGAGACTGTGCGGAGATTCCTTGGAGAAACGTATTCCATTCTCAGTGAAAAAGAGAATTTTTTCCATAAAATGAAGGTGTACCTGATCCAGTGTGACTGCTGTATCCAGGATGTTAAGGTGATCCATTCCGAGGAAGAATGGAAGGAATACAGCAAAAATATCACCATACAGGGCCGGGGCGGAACAGATTTCCGGCCGGTGTTCCGGTATGTGAAGGAGCAGCAGGAGAAAAAAGAAATCCGCAGTCTTAAGGCTCTGATCTATTTTACAGACGGGGATGGGATATATCCCGGAAGCAAACCGGATTATGAAACGGCCTTTGTATTTTTACATAAAACAGAAAAAATGGAGCTTGTTCCGCCCTGGGCGATCCGGCTTGTGGCAGAACAGGAAGGAGTGCGTTACAGAACATGAACATAAAAGAGGCAAAAGAAGAGATCAAACATACCTTACTGGCTTACAACCGGAAGGATGCAGCCGGACGCTACACATTTCCCAAACTCCGGCAGCGTCCCGTCCTGCTTATGGGGCCTCCCGGAATCGGGAAAACAGCGATCATGGAGCAGGTGGCAGAGGAATGTAATGTAGGTCTGGTAGCCTATACCATTACCCATCATACAAGACAGAGTGCGGTAGGACTGCCAAGGATCGTGACCCGGTGCTACAACGGAAAAGAGGTCAGCATCACAGAGTATACCTTAAGCGAGATCATTGCTTCTGTGTATGATTGTATGGAACGTACCGGAAAGAAGGAGGGAATCCTGTTTATCGATGAAATCAACTGTGTCTCCGAGACACTTGCGCCTACCATGCTGCAGTTCCTTCAGAACAAGACCTTCGGAAGCCACAGTGTGCCGGAAGGATGGCTGATCGCGGCAGCAGGAAATCCTCCGGAATATAATAAATCGGTCCGGGAGTTTGATATTGTAACACTGGACCGTGTGCGGAGGATGGATATCGAGGCAGATCTTGAGGTGTGGATGGAGTATGCCTGGAAAAAGGAGATCCACGGATCGATCCTGGCTTATCTCGGCATGAAAAAGGATCATTTTTATTCTGTGGAAAATACAGTGGACGGGAAATTCTTCGTGACAGCAAGAGGCTGGGAAGACCTGTCTGAGATCCTGAAGGCTTATGAGGAGCTGGGCGTGGAGATCACAGAGAATCTGGTCGGGGAGTATTTATGCAGAGAGGAGATCGCAAGAAGCTTTTTTGCCAGCTATCAGCTGTACCGGAAGTACGGAGAGGACTATGGCCTGGAACGTCTGCTTTCCGGAGAGATGCCGGAGGAGGAACAGCAGAAAAAGGTAAAAATGGCGAAGGAAGCTTCCTTTGAGGAACGCTTCCTTGTGACAGGGCTTCTGCTTGACGGTCTGAACGGAGGTTTTCTGACCTATGAGAAGATGGATGGTGAGACAGGTGCTGTTTATCAGGAACTTCTGCATCTGAAAGCTTTTCTTCAGGATAAAAAGGACATGACAGCGCTGGATGAATTTACAGATATGAAGAAGAAAAGTCTGGCTGTCCGTCTGGAGGCGGAGCTTCTTACCGCAGATCAGCAGACTACAGAAGAGCTTGTGATCCGCACTCTGGAGGAATTCAGCCTTACTATCCGAAAGGAGCATATCACAGAAACAGAGGCTGGCTTTGAACGGATCCGGCAGCTGTTTACGGAAATGGCGGAGAAGAGAAAGGCCTGTGCGAAAAAGATCAGCGGGGAGCTGGAACAGGCATTTGCATTTATGAAGGAATGCTTCGGGGACGGACAGGAAACGGTGCTTTTTGTCACCGGACTGACCCGGAACAGCCATGCGGCGGCCTTTATCCGAGAGTATGGCTGTGATCCTTATTTTGCCTGCAGTGAGAAGCTTCTTTACCGGAAACAGGAGAAAAAGCTTCAGGAGGAATGTGCATCACTATTAGAAATATGAATGATCCCTTAACGAATACTTATGACTGAAAGGGGCCTGATATCTTGACAGGAGGGCTTGTGAGGTGATACGGTAACGGTGTCGAAAACAAAAATCAAATAACCGAATGATGAGGTGTGAGAACATGCAGGAATTAAAACCAATCAAAGAAGGTAAAGTACGTGAGATCTATGACAATGGAGACAGTCTGATCATGGTTGCAACAGACCGTATCAGCTGCTTTGACGTAATTCTGAATAACGAAGTTACAAAGAAAGGTGCTGTACTGACCCAGATGTCCAAATTCTGGTTTGACATGACTGAGGACATTCTTCCGAACCACATGATCTCTGTAGATACCAAGGATATGCCGGAGTTTTTCCAGCAGGAGAAATTCGAAGGAAAATCCATGATGTGCCGTAAACTGAACATGCTTCCGATCGAGTGTATCGTACGTGGATATATCACAGGAAGCGGCTGGGCAAGCTATAAGGAGAACGGCACTGTATGCGGCATCAAGCTTCCGGAGGGACTGAAGGAATCCGACAAGCTGCCTGAGCCGATCTACACACCATCTACCAAGGCTGAGATCGGTGATCACGATGAGAATATTTCCTTTGAGCAGAGTATCGATCATCTTGAGAAATACTTCCCAGGAAAAGGACGCGAGTATGCAGAAAAGCTTCGTGACAACACCATTGCTCTTTACAAAAAATGTGCAGAGTATGCACTCAGCAAGGGAATCATCATTGCAGATACAAAATTCGAGTTTGGTCTTGATGAGGACGGAAACATGGTTATCGGTGATGAGATGCTGACACCGGACAGCTCCCGTTTCTGGCCGGCAGAAGGCTATGAACCAGGACATGGTCAGCCATCCTTTGACAAACAGTTTGCACGTGACTGGCTGAAAGCCAATCCGGACAACGACTGGACACTTCCGCAGGAGATCGTTGACAAGACTATTGAGAAATATCTCCAGGCATACAAAATGCTTACAGGAAAAGAACTGGCCTGAAAAATAACAGCAGCTCTGAAATAGAACATACCTTACAAGCCGCTTCGGATGCTCATTCCGAGGCGGCTTCTTTCTGTATAAAACAGGACAAAAACAAAACGGTTGCAAGAAAACGGAGGGATATTTATAATAAATACAGAAACCAGATGATCCTGACAGATTTAAAGGAGTGTGATTATGAGCAGGAAAAACAAGGTGAAAAAGAAAAAAACAGTTGGAGATCATATTCTGACGATCGTTCTGATCGTGGCAATCTGTATTTTCTGTTATGCAGCTTTTAACCTTTATCATATTTATACAGAATATAAAAAAGGAACCGATGAATATAACAGCATTTCCGAAATGGCAGTGACAGAACGTGATCCGGACCAGGTGGAAGAGATAGATCAGCCGGATGAACAGCCTGTAGCACCTGTGAGCATTGATTTTGATTCTCTCAGGAGTATCAATGAGGATGTGATCGGCTGGATCTATATGGAAGCATTGCCTGAGATCAGTTATCCGGTGGTACAGGGAGAGGATAATAATTTTTATCTGCACCAGACATATGAGAAAAATTATAATTTTGCGGGAACGATCTTTATTGATTATGAGAACAAAAGAGATTTCAGCGATTGTAATACCCTGGTGTACGGACACAACATGAAGAATGGTTCCATGTTTGGAATGCTGAAAAAGTACAGAGCGGATGAGACGCTTTATAATACCAGCAAATATTTCTGGATCCTCACACCGGAAAAAGATTACCGGTATGAGATCATTGCAGCGTATACGACTTCTGTAAACAGCGATACGTATACCTTATTTAAAGGACCTGGCAAAGAGTTTCTGGAATATGAGAAAAAAATGTTCCAGAATTCGGAGATCAGAACAGATGCCACTGCAAGTGAAGCCAATGTGAAGGATAAGATCGTTACATTATCAACCTGTACCGGCAATCAGGCAACACGTTTTGTGGTACAGGGAAAAAGAGTGAATGCGGTGAACCCACAGTAGAGCTTTTGCGGATAAGTTTGGGAGGAAATGATATGGGAAATGAGATAGAAAAATTACAAAAGATCATTGATGAGAGCAGAAATATTGTATTTTTCGGCGGCGCAGGTGTTTCAACAGAAAGCGGGATCCCGGATTTTCGAAGCCAGGACGGACTGTATAACCAGAAATATGATTACCCGCCGGAGACGATCTTAAGCCATACATTTTTTATGCGAAAACCTGAGGAATTCTTTAAATTTTACAGAGATAAGATGCTTTGTGATACTGCAAAACCGAATGCGGCACATCTTAAGCTGGCGGAGATGGAGCAAACAGGAAAGCTGAAGGCTGTGATCACTCAGAATATCGATAATCTTCACCAGATGGCAGGAAGTAAAAAGGTCCTGGAGCTCCACGGAAGCGTTTACCGAAATCATTGTATGAAATGCGGGAAATTCTATGATTTTAAATATATGAAGGAATCGAAAGGTGTTCCGCGGTGTAGCTGCGGCGGCATGATCAAGCCGGATGTGGTCCTTTATGAGGAAGGGCTGGATGACTATACGATCCAGGAATCAGTAAGAGTGATCTCGGAGGCGGAGGTGCTGATCATTGGGGGAACTTCTCTGGCGGTATATCCGGCAGCAGGCCTGATCGATTATTTCCGGGGAAATCATCTGGTGGTGATCAATAAGGCACCGACACCGAGGGATAAATATGCGGATCTTCTTATTAAAGAACCGATCGGGCAGGTGTTTTCTCAGATAAGAGTCTGAAAATATGGGAACCTGGGATGATCTGCAAATTAAAAATGAGGAGTATCAAATGGGATTAAATTATGAAGTTGGAGATATTGTCACACTGAAGAAGGCTCATCCCTGTGGCAGTAAAGAATGGGAAATCCTTCGCGTAGGAGCGGATTTCCGCCTGAAATGCAAGGGCTGCGGACATCAGATCATGGTGGCACGTAAGCTGGTTGAGAAAAATACACGAGATTTGAAAAAAATTGAAAAAAATTAAATTTATGCTTTACATCACGGGAGAGATGTGCTAGAATCAACAATCGTGATATATTTCATATCCTTGCTCTTTGACAGGCAAAGGGCCAAAAGACCATAAGGAGGTTAAGACAAGCATGAACAAGTACGAGTTAGCATTAGTTGTGAGCGCTAAGCTTGAGGACGAAGCACGTGACGCTGTAGTTGAGAAAGCAAAAGGCTACATCACACGTTACAACGGCGTGATCACAGAAGTTGAAGAATGGGGTAAGAAGAAATTAGCTTACGAGATTCAGAAAATGCATGAAGGCTTCTACTATTTTATTCAGTTTGAAGCAGATTCTCAGTGCCCGGCGGAGATCGAGAGACATGTCCGCATCATGGACAATGTATTAAGATACCTGGTTGTCAAGAAAGAGGCATAATTTTTGCAGCGGATTTTTGAAAACACCATTAAGAACCTGTTCAGTTAAGTGAAATCATAAGAGAGGTAGAACGATGAACAAAGTAATATTAATGGGACGCTTGACAAGAGATCCTGAGGTAAGATATTCCGCAGGAGAAAATGCCCTGGCAATCGCCAGATATACACTGGCAGTTGATCGCAGATTCCGTCGTGACGGAGAGGCAAGTGCTGATTTTATCAGCTGTGTTTCTTTCGGACGTACAGCAGAATTTGCGGAAAAGTATTTCAGACAGGGACTGAAAATTGCAGTTACGGGACGTATCCAGACAGGAAGCTATACGAACCGTGAGGGACAGAAGGTTTATACGACAGAGGTTGTTGTTGAGGATCAGGAATTTGCTGAGAGCAAAGCATCAAGCGACAGCTATGCAGCAGCTCATCCGAGAACAGAGGCAGCACCTGCAACGTCTATGCCGAGTCCGAGCGCAGCAAGCGCCGACGGCTTCATGAACATTCCAGATGGAATTGATGAGGAGCTGCCGTTCAATTAGAACATCTGATCAAGACAGATGAGACGAATAAGATAGGAGGAAACAATCATGGCTTACAATAGAGGCGAGAGACCAGATTCTCCGATGAAGAGAAGAGGCGGACGCAGAAGAAAAAAAGTTTGTGTATTCTGCGGTAAAGAGAATAACGAGATCGATTACAAGGATGTAGCAAAGTTAAGAAAGTATGTTTCCGAGAGAGGTAAAATTCTCCCGAGAAGAATTACAGGTAACTGTGCGAAACATCAGAGAGCACTGACAGTTGCTGTTAAGAGAGCACGTCATATGTCCCTGATGCCATACGTTCAGGACTAATTCTGATCTTATACGGGGTCGTTGCGAAACAGATGAGCAGTCATCTGGAGGCAGCGGCCCTGTTTTTTTTATGAGCAAAACAGATTTTATCATTGCTATGGAATTATAATAAGGAATCTGGTATAATGTTAAATAACTTATGGGTTAAATTACATTAAGAACAGGAAAAAGCAATGAACAACAAAGTTAAATTCAAGGGGCCTATGAAACACTTCATGCGCTGGCCGCTGTACCTTTCGGTCCTGGTCGTGCTGCTGGACCTGCTGGTGTTTATTGTAAGTGTAAAGGCCGGAATTCTGGTGTCTGTAGGTACTGTGATCTATATTTTTATCGCAGTACAGCTTTTTCGATATCACAAACCGCTGATCATCAATGATATGATCGCATTTGCCAATCAGTATGATGTGGTAGAAAAGCGGATGCTGGAAGAACTGGCGCTTCCTTATGCCATTATGGATATGGAAGGCCGCATGATCTGGTCCAACCGTATTTTTTCAGAGATCACGGGGAGAGATCAGTTTTATAAAAAAAATATCAGCACAGTTTTCCCGGATATTACTCCGGACAAGCTTCCTGTAGCCGATGAACCGGAAATTTCTGAGATGAGTATACATTTCGGGGATCGGATCTATCGGGTTTCCATGCAGCGGGTGACTATGGGTGAAGTAGTCAGCCATGCGGATATTCTGGAGAATATGTCCCAGAATGTCAGTCTGATCGCCATGTATCTTTATGATGAAACAGAGCTTAAGGAATACATCCAGAAAAATGAGGATAACAAGCTTGTTGTAGCACTGGCTTATCTGGATAATTATGAAGAAGCACTGGAGAGCGTGGAGGATGTGAGAAGATCTCTGCTTATCGCACTGATCGACCGAAAGATCACCAAGTATTTTTCCAACTTTGACGGCCTTGTGAAGAAACTGGAGAAAGATAAATATCTTCTGATCATGCGCCAGAGTTCACTGGAAACACTGAAGGAACAGCGTTTTCATATCCTGGATGAGGTTAAGACGGTTAACATCGGAAATGAAATGGCTGTGACATTAAGTATCGGAATCGGTCTGAATGCTTCTACGTATATCCAGAATTACGAATATGCCAGAATTGCCATTGAGATGGCACTGGGCCGTGGCGGTGATCAGGTAGTGATCAAAAATGAAAATAATATTACCTACATTGGCGGCAAGGCACAGCAGATGGAGAAATCAACCCGAGTGAAGGCACGAGTGAAGGCTCAGGCTCTGAAGGAATTTATGAGCACCAAGGATCGAGTGGTGGTTATGGGACACAAGATCACAGATGTGGATGCTCTGGGAGCTGGGATCGGTATTTACCGTGCCGGTAAGACTCTTGGTAAGCCGGTGCATATTGTGATCAATGATCCGACCACATCCATTCGGCCGCTGATGAGTGGATTTATGGAGAATCCGGATTATGAGCCGTCCATGTTTGTGGACAGTAATCAGGCCAAAGAACTGGTGGATAACAATACGGTAGTAATTGTGGTGGATACCAACAAGCCAAGCTATACCGAATGCCAGGATCTTCTCTATATGACAAAGACCATTGTGGTATTGGATCATCACCGCCGCGGCAGCGAGGTGATCCAGAATGCAGTTCTGTCCTATGTGGAGCCATATGCATCCTCAAGCTGCGAGATGATCGCAGAGATCCTGCAGTATTTTGCAGACGGGCTGAAGCTTCGCAGTATTGAGGCGGACTGTATTTATGCGGGTATCATGATTGATACCAACAACTTTACAACAAGAGCGGGTGTGCGTACCTTTGAGGCAGCAGCATTCCTGCGCAGATGCGGAGCAGATGTGACACGTGTACGTAAGATGCTCCGGGATAATATTGATTCCTATAAGGCGAGAGCGGAGGCAGTTCGTACTGCGGAGATCTACAGAGATTATTTTGCCATTGCAAGATGTCCGAGTGAAGGTCTGGAAAGTCCTACCGTTGTAGGAGCACAGGCGGCCAATGAGCTGCTCAATATCGCAGGAGTCAAGGCATCTTTTGTTCTTACCAGCTATAATAATGAGGTTTACATCAGTGCCAGAGCCATTGATGAAGTGAATGTACAGGTCATGATGGAACGGATGGGCGGCGGCGGACATCTGAATATTGCCGGTGCACAGGTGAAAGACACCATGGATGAGACCGAAAGAATGCTGAAAGAAATTATAGACCAGTTATATCAGGAAGGGGACAAATAGAAATGAAAGTAATTCTTCTGGAAGATGTTAAATCCCTGGGTAAAAAGGGACAGATCGTAAATGTAAGTGACGGATATGCAAGAAACATGATCCTGCCAAAAAAGCTTGGTGTTGAAGCTACATCCAAGAATCTCAATGACCTGAAACTCCGTAAGGCAAATGAAGAAAAGGTTGCACAGGAAAATCTGGACGCTGCCAAGGCATTTGCAGAGGAGCTTTCCACAAAGGAGGTTATCCTTACTCTGAAGGTAGGTGAAGGCGGAAGAACATTCGGTTCTGTATCCTCAAAAGAAATCTCAGAGGCAGCCAAAAAACAACTGAATCTTGATATCGATAAGAAAAAGCTCCAGATGGAGAATCCGATCCGTAACCTGGGTGTTACCAATGTTCCGGTACGACTTCATCCGAAGGTAACCGGAAGTCTCAAAGTCTGGGTAAAAGAGGCGTAATCAATGGAAGAAGCACTGATCAAGAGGATTCTGCCTCACAGCATTGAGGCAGAGCAGTCAGTGATCGGATCCATGATCCTGGATCGTGATGCGATCCTGGTGGCTTCCGAGATCCTGACCAGTGATGATTTTTATCAAAAACAATACGGCATCATTTTTGATGCCATGGTGGAGCTCTGTAATGAAGGACAGCCGGTAGATCTGATCACTCTGCAGAATCGTCTCAAGGAGAAAGAGCTTCCGCCGGACATCAGCAGTATGGAATATGTCCGTGATCTGATCGCAGCAGTTCCTACATCAGCCAATGTGAAATACTATGCCAATATCGTAAGCGAAAAGGCAGTTCTCCGTCGGCTGATACGGACTACGGAAGAAGTTGCCAATGCCTGTTATCTGGAAAAGGACAGTACGGAAACCATACTTGAGGAATCCGAGAAAAAGCTGTTTAATATTTTGCAGAGAACAAATGGCAGCGATTATGTGCCGATCCAGCAGGTTGTGTTGAATGCAGTCAGCAATATTGAGAAGGCTTCCAAGCTGAAGGGCTCCGTTACCGGGATTCCGACCGGATTTGTGGATCTGGATTATAAGACTTCCGGTATGCACGCATCCGATCTTGTACTGATCGCAGCTCGACCTTCCATGGGAAAAACTGCCTTTGTATTGAATATTGCCCAGTATATGGCGTTTCGTAAAGATGTGACCGTGGCTATTTTCAGTCTGGAGATGTCCAAGGAGCAGCTGGTAAACCGTCTTCTTGCTATGGAATCTCACGTGGATTCCCAGAATCTCCGTACCGGAAATCTGAAAGATGAGGACTGGACGAAGCTGGTAGAAGGAGCGGATATTATCGGTGGCTCCAATCTTATTATTGATGATACACCTGGAATCTCCATTGCGGAGCTTCGTTCCAAATGCAGAAAATATAAGCTTGAGCATAATCTGGGGATCATCATGATCGATTATCTTCAGCTGATGAGCGGAAGTGGAAAATCGGATTCCAGACAGCAGGAAATTTCAGATATTTCACGATCGCTGAAAGCGTTGGCAAGAGAGATCGATGTACCGGTAATTGCGTTATCACAGCTTAGCCGTGCAGTGGAACAGAGACCGGATCACAGGCCGATGCTTTCGGATCTTCGAGAGTCCGGAGCTATTGAGCAGGATGCGGATGTGGTCATGTTTATCTATCGAGATGATTATTATCACAAAGATACCGAGAAGAAAGACATTGCGGAAATTATCATAGCCAAGCAGAGAAACGGTCCTATCGGAACTGTGGAGCTGGTATGGCTGCCGAGATATACCCAGTTTGTAAATATGAAAAAATAGAGCCGTGCAGACGGTAAATGAAAGGCTGTCAGGATGAAAGCTTATAGTTATCCTGATGGCCTTTTGTATTTTTGGCTGTGTGATCGTGGAGTTCAGGATGCTATGGATATAGGCAAAGAGTCATATTTGGTAAAATTATGTCAACCGATTATTCTTGCTATTTCCTGATCTCAGGGGTTATACTGTAGACAGCAGCAGTGAATCTCTATATAAGGGGGCGTTCACAATGGAAAAAAGATATACAGTCAGACAGGCCGTAACACTGACCGGAGTGAAATCTTATGTCCTGCGTTA
This sequence comes from Blautia sp. DFI.9.10, assembly GCF_024461705.1. Lineage (NCBI taxonomy): Bacteria > Bacillati > Bacillota > Clostridia > Lachnospirales > Lachnospiraceae > Blautia > Blautia sp. DFI.9.10. Next base: position 40,193 of record NZ_JANGAA010000010.1, on the reverse strand, counting down.
CTGGGAGGAAGAACTGGAGCTTCGGATCGGACGCAATGAACTGGGACATCGCTATTATACACCGTTTGATATCCAGCTTTTTCTTAAAATAAATGAGCTGAAAAGTAAAGGACTTCAGTTGAAAGCAATCCGTACACTGATCCCACCGGAGGCAAGAAAGGCAGATACACCGGATTTTTCAGAATCTGGTATCAGGATCCTGGATGGAGAAGCTGTTGAGCTTGAAGATATCCCAATGAAAAAAACGGGATCTGAAAAGGAGTTCATGGAAAAAACGGAATCCGGGAATACAGAGAAGTGCGAGGCAGATAATGATAAGATACTGGAGTTTCAGGAAATCATGGAACGCCTGATCCGTGAGGAAATGCAGAGAAAGAAAGAAGGAGAGTACCGGTGTCGTTCTCTGGATGAAGCGATCCGCAGGCAGCAGCAGGCAAGAAGAGAAGCGGCAGCTTCCTGTGAGGGAAAAAAGAATAAAAAAAACAGAAAAGGCTGCCGGTAAACCGGCAGCCTCATTCATTATAGCAGCTTATCAAGCTAATGATGCATTACTCAGCAGAGATAGCACCAACTGGACAGGCCTCAGCGCATGTTCCGCAGTCAACACAAGCGTCTGCGTCGATTACATAATGCTCGTCTCCCTGAGAAATAGCCTCGTTCGGGCACTCACCCTCACATGTTCCACAGCTAACGCACTCGTCAGAAATTACATATGCCATAATTGATATCCTCCTTTTAAATTGTGTATTATATGTATCCCCTACCAGGGATTCTATTCCCATTCTAATATATCTGCATAAAGAATACAAGTATAAATTTATAAACAAAACTGAAAATTCGTAACCCGTTGATTCCATTCAGGATTCGTATTATAATAGCAGAACGGAATGAAAATATTTCGATAAAACAGTAAAGGAGAATACAATCATGGCAAAAGTTACAAAGAGCATGCTGATCGGAGAACTGCTCACTGTAGACCCGAATATCGCACCGATCCTGATGAGAGCAGGAATGCATTGTCTTGGCTGCCCGTCTTCACAGATGGAATCTCTGGAAGAAGCAGCAATGGTCCATGGCTTGGACGCAGATGTCCTCGTAGCTCAGATCAATGATTTTCTTGGTGAGTAATAAACAGAAGTTTTTTTGCTGAAACAAAAGGACCGCTGTCGGGAAATGCAGATCATATGGATCGCATTCCGACAGCGGTTTGTTTGTCTGTAGGATATTTGGTTTGTCAGATATTCAGAAGCTTCTGAAGTGCATGATCAGCGATCAGTGCACAGTGCTCTCTGAGGTAGGCTTCACCGGCTGGTGTGAATGCGCGGCCGATGCCATACTCGGAAAGGATATTGCAGACCTTGTTAAATTCTTCTGGTGTACAGTCTGACTGATGAAGTACCAGCTGATAGACACCGTCTTCTCCTTCACGATAGAGAGTATTATCACCGGTAAAGAAACCATTCATACCATGAGATGCGGCAATAACATCATCCAGCCCCGGGAAAGAGTACAGGCGTATAAGCTTTACAGAACTCTCAGCCGGCTGCTGTGATGCATCCGGAGTTTCTGTTGCCTGAGAGGCGGAAGTTTCCGCCCTTTTTTCTTCCGGTTTCTGTGAAAGATCCTTAAGCTTGGATTCACAGAGCTTCTGGAAGATATCGATGATATTGTCAGCGCCATCGATCTCTACGGTATCGGAAGGTTTGTTGCCCTTGAAGGGTGCAAATTTGGAAAAACGTGTATCCAGTTCTTCAGGATCTTCCACTTTAGTGATAATGAGGATAATACTTTCGGCATTGACAGGAATAGCCTCGATCATCAGAGGAATATTATCTGCTTCAAAACCAAATTGTATCTGTGCCTGCTGCATCATATCACGAAAGAGACGTTTGGCTTTTTCGGTACCGTATGCAAGTTCGCTGATACGGATCTGATGACTGTCCAGATCTTCTTTCGTCAGGGTACAGCGGATCTGATTTTCATTGATTTTTTCTATTTTCATATGATCACATCCTATAGGTAAATAAATTTAATCTTTTACATACTGTATTATATAACAGTTATACACAAGATGTAAAGATGTAGAAACCGGAGAAAAAAGAAAATTTCTGATTCTTTTATAAAAGACTTGCATCTGAAGAGAAATCAGGTATAATGAAAAGCAGAAAAGCTGTCTCCTCCCGGAAGTAAGAAGACAGTAACGATAACTTAAAGTCATATTTTTCTGAAGATAAGGATTCTGTGTGAAATTCATCGGCGAGTCTGTCGGTACACAGAGAAATTTCCCCCCATTTTATTATTTATATTTTATTACAAGTATCATCCTAACAGGGAAGGTGCAGCTTTTCGAGAACCATTGCTGGTGTTTTCTGAAAATCTAACCAGGAAAGGAGGTCGGGATACGCCAAATATATCACAGGAAAAAAAGAAATCCGCAAAACCCCTTCGAAGGGAACTGGAGCTTTATCGTGAGAACGGAGTTTCTCTTTATCTCAATGGAGCACCAAGCACTCCGAAAAAAATCGCAAAAGCCTGTCAGATTGCGGAAAACGGGGTCTATATGCGGGATTATACGGAAGATGAAGACGGCCATATCGCCTGTGTAAGCTTTGATCTTATTCGCAAAGAATGACCGTACATAAGAAAAAACGGTTCCCCGAATAACGATCATCCCCTGCACTCATGCATACCATGCGGGGAACCGAAATTCTAAAGAAATTGTGAAAAATTATTAAAAGTCGATTTTTATAACGAAATGTAGACAAGATATGTTATAATAAAGCAAATTATGACATTTTATACCGAAAGGAAAAAAACATGATAAAAAAACACATACCGGTCCTTGTGGTAGGTCTGCTGATCGTTCTGGTCGCTCTTGCCGGAGGGACTGTTTACGGGATCAATAAGCTTATACCAAGCAGGAAACAAATGGATCTGACAGAATACTACGGCCAGAATGCAGACGGTGAGGCTGCGTTGATACTTGGAACTGAGAAACTGGAAGAGAAGGCACTTATCTCAGGAGAAGATGTATATCTTCCGCTGGATGTAGTGAACGGATATTTGAATCAGAGATATTACTGGGATAGCGAAAACAAGAAGATACTGTATGCAACACCATCCAGTCTCACAGAGGAACCGGCTTTAGATAAGGCAGACGGAAACGTGTGGCTGAAGGATGACACGGTTTATCTGAAACTGGATTATGTAAAAAAGTATACAGATATCGATTCTTATATAGAGCAGGATCCTGCAAGGATTGCGATACAGTACAAATTTACCAATGTGGAGACCGTGACCACGAAGAAAGATACCGTGATCCGTTACCGGGGCGGGATCAAGGCGCCGATCCTTTCCAAACTGGCGAAGAATACAGTTCTCCGGCTGATGAATGAAGGAGAGGACTGGGATCAGGTGGCAACCGATGACGGTTACATCGGTTATGTTCAGAAGAAAAAAGTAAGTGCTGTGGATACAACGGATTATGAAAGGGATTTTAAAACAGAGTCCTATACATATCTTACCATGGATGAACCGGTGAACCTGGCATGGCACCAGGTTACCAGCACAGATGCAAACAGCTATTTCGCAGATGCGGTACAGAATATGACAGGCGTGAATGTGATCTCTCCAACCTGGTTTTCTGTAACAGATAACTCCGGAAATATTTCAAGTCTTGCATCTGGGGAGTATGTGATGCAGGCACATGAAAAAGGACTGAAGGTATGGGGACTGGTGGATAATTTTAATGAGAACATGAATACCAAAGAAGTTCTTTCAAAAACCAGTTCAAGGCAGAATCTGGAGAATCGGCTGATCACTTATGCACTGAAAGTAGGAATGGATGGAATCAATGTTGATTTTGAATCTTTGAGCGAAGGAGTAGGAATCCATTTCCTTCAGTTTTTAAGAGAGCTTTCTATCCAGTGTCACGCCAATAATTTGGTACTGTCTGTAGATAATCCGGTTCCGGAAGATTTTACCAGTCATTATGACCGTGCGGAGCAGGGCAAGGTTGTGGATTATGTGATCATTATGGGTTATGATGAGCATTACGTAGGCTCCGATGCCGGTTCTGTGGCATCTCTGCCATGGGTAGAACAGGGGGTTAAGGATACGCTTTCAGAAGTAGCGGCTCAACGGACGATCCTTGCGATTCCGTTCTACACAAGGCTCTGGAAGACTACAGATGGCGGTGCACTGACAAGTGAGGCCATCGGTATGGATCAGGCACAGCAGACGATCAGTGATAACGGAGCAGAAACATACTGGGACAAGAAGACAAGTCAGAATTATGGAACCTATGAAGGGGAAGGTGCCACATATCAGATCTGGCTGGAGGACTCTAAGTCTATTGCGGAAAAGGTTAAACTGATCAAAAAATACAAACTGGCAGGTGTGGCAGAGTGGAAGCTTGGATTCGAGAACAGCGGGATCTGGAGCGTGATCACAGAAAACCTGTCATAAACAGAAGAAAACATTGTGATCTTCACAATGCTAAAAACACTCCCGGCAACATATATTAAAATAAATATGCCGGGGGTGTTTTGTGTTGAAAAAACATTTCATAGAATTGGCAATGGCAGTTCTTATGCTGGTCTGTTTTTATATTCTGTCATGGGAAGCGGCAGAAACTGCAGGCAGACTTATAGATGTATCCGGAAATATAAAAGCAGATCAGGTGATCCTGGTGGATGCCGGTCATGGCGGTGTGGATTCCGGAATGGTGGGAATCGGTGGACTGAAGGAAAAAGGGATCAATCTGGATATTGCCATGAAGCTAAAAACGATCCTGAAAAAAAAAGGCCTTGCCGTAGTAATGACCCGGGAAGAAGATAAAGGTCTTTATGAAAATGGTACAAAAAATATGAAAGCACAGGATCTGCAGAATCGTATTGAACAGATCCGGAAATATGAACCGGTGCTTTCTGTGAGTATCCACCAGAACAGCTACAGTGATCCCGGAGTAAAAGGTCCGCAAGTATTTTATTATGAGGATTCGGAAGGCGGAAAAGAACTGGCACTAGCGATCCAGGAAAACATGAACCGGAAGCTTTCCATTGCACGGCCGCGGGTGGCAAAAGAAAACAGAACCTATTATCTTCTGAAGAGAAGTCCGGGTGTGATCAATATCGTAGAATGTGGATTTCTTACAAATCCGGAGGAAGCCGCCCTGCTTCAGACAGAGAAGTATCAGAGAAAGGTAGCAGAGGCTGTGGCTGATGGAATCGTTACATATCTGAAAAAACAGAAGGAAAACGAAAATAATTGAAAAAAATGTGAATAGCCTTTTCATAGGAAGGTGATTCTGCTATACTTTACGTGAATTAAGGAGAATCCTATGCTTGGAATCATTTATCTTATATTATGCATGTTAACAGGAATGGAAACGGCAGGATGTCTGTTTCCGCGTCAAACGACTGAAAGAGGAAACAGGATATGGGTGGTCCTGCCGGCAGCGTTTGGGATGGGAATCCTGATGCTGACCTGGGCAGTCTATATTCTTTCCTGGATGTTCAGCGTATGCGCGGGGGCAGAGCATCCTCTTTTTTATGGAAATCTGATCGTATTTCTGGTAGATATCCTGCTGCTTTCGGGAATCTTCCGGTGGAAAAAGAAAAAACAGCAAAAAATGTTTGTGATATCTGAACGGATGATCAGCAGAAAATGGATCCTGAAAAAAGAGCTTCTGCTTTTTGGCATTTTGACGGTTTTTGTGACCTGGATGATGTTTTACGTTTTCCATATGAAAGACGGCATTCTGTACTCCGGCTTTTCGGTATACGGAGATTATGCACCCCACACGGCAATGATGCGATCTTTTTCAAGGGGAAATAATTTTCCTACCCAGTATCCGCATTATGGCGGGCAGGATGTGAAATATCATTTTATGTTCCAGTTCCTTGTAGGAAATCTGGAGTATCTGGGCCTCCGTCTTGATCTGGGATATAATCTGGTAAGCATCCTGTCTCTGGCGGGATTTCTTATGGTGCTTTACGGGATCAGCTACCGGATGTTCAAAAGCTTCTGGGCAGGGGCAGCTGCCATTGTTTTCTTTTTTTTCCGCAGCGGAACAGCGTTCTGGCATTATCTGTGGGAACATCTTCAGGCGGGGGACCTTGTACGGACGCTGGAAGAAAATACGGCGTTTATCGGTTATACTACCAATGAAAACTGGGGATTATGGAATTTCAATGTATATCTGAACCAGCGTCATCTGGCTTTCGGCCTTCTGATGGCAGCTGTAGCGGTATGGACCTTTATGGATTGGGTGGAAGCCGGATGCAGTCACAAGGAGCAGGGATTTTTGTGGGTCCGTAACCGTTTTTTTACAAAAAAAGCCTGGATCTGCAGAAATGTGGATACGGCGATTCTTCTGGGACTGTTTCTGGGATTAACTGCCTTCTGGAACGGAGCTGCGCTGATCGGCGGACTTCTGATCCTTGCCGGACTGGCAGTGTTTTCTGACGGTAAGCTGGATTATGTGATCTGTGCCGGATTGGCAGTGCTTTTTTCGGAACTGCAGTCGAAGATCTTTGTGTCGGGAAGTGTTATGAGTCCATCCTTTTACTGGGGCTTTCTGGCAGACAATAAAAGCATTTCCGGTGTACTCTGGTATCTGGTGGAGATCAGTGGATTTTTCTTTGTGGGAATGATCGTGGCAGCAGTATTTCTGAAGAGAGGTCAGCGGGCAGTGCTGATGGGCTGTTTGCTTCCAATGGCATTTGCATTTCTGGTATCTCTGACTCCGGACATCAATGTCAATCATAAATATGTGATGATTTCCTATGCCTTTGTGACAGTTTTCTGGGGCTGGATCGTAAGATGTGTTTTCCTTGCAGGGAAAAACAGCTGGAAGAAATGGGCCGGTCGCGCAGCGGCAGCGGTCCTTTGTATCTGTCTTAGTGCAACGGGGATCTATGATTACGTGATCATCTTAAGAGACAACGATTCCGCACACAGGATGACTGTAAATATGGAAAGCAGCCTGACGGACTGGCTCAGTGCAAATCTTAAGAAAAATGATCTTCTGCTGACACCGGAATATACCATGAACGAGGTCACTATGTCCGGTGCCATGCTGTATTGCGGATGGCCTTATTATGCATGGTCTGCAGGGTACGATACGAGCTATCGTGCCGGCCAGGCAGTGCTCATATATACCACGGATGATCCGGAGCTACTGAAAGCTACCGTAAAACAGGAAAAGATCACATATATCCTGTTTGAGGAGGATATGGAATTTGAACAGCAGGAATGTCGTGAGGATATCATCAGGGAGACATATCCACTGGTGTATACCTCAGAGGATGGGAGAATAAGAATCTATGAAACATGACAGCTTATATATCATTATGCCGGCATATAATGAAGAAAAAAATATCGGGACCGTGATCGAGCAATGGTATCCGGTAGTGGAGAGAATCGGCGGGGACAGCCGCCTGGTGATCCTGAATGATGGCAGCAAAGATGCGACCTACAAAAAAATACAGAATTATCAGAAAAATCATGACCGTCTTATCGGAATCGATAAACCGAATGAAGGACATGGAGGAACAATACTCAGGGGATATCGTTACGCAGTAGAAAAAGGTGCCGATTATATTTTTCAGACGGATTCAGACGGCCAGACACTTCCGGAGGAATTCTGGCAGTTCTGGGAAAAACGTCAAAAGTGCGGGCTTCTTATCGGTTACCGGCAGAAGAGAGAGGATGGGCTTTCCAGGATTTTTGTGACAAGAATACTGCGGCTTGTGCTTTTCCTTATTTTTGGAACCTGGGTAAAAGATGCAAATACGCCATATCGGCTGATGGATGGAAAACAGCTCGCCAAAGTACTGAAGCGTATCCCAGGCGGATTTTTCCTTTCCAATGTGCTGATGACCGTGATCTATGAAAAACATCATCTTTATGTGGAATATATCCCCATCACATTCCGACCGAGACAGGCCGGAAAAAACTCTATCAACATGAAACGTATCATAAAGATCGGAAGACAGGCATTTGCGGACTTTATCCGTCTGCGGGGCAGGATCTGATACAGGAGGGACAGAAGGATGAAAAAAAAGATCAGAGAATTATTTCCGGAGCTGACTGCGGCAGTGCTTCTGACAGTACTTTCTGCGTATCTCCTGGGAGGAGATGTATGGACATTCTGGACCTGGTGGCTGCTTGCACTGTTCATGGGAATGGTGGCAATGCCGGTCACAGGAAGGCTTTTTGGTGGTTTTGAAGACCGGGGATGGCTTTTTTCAAAGGTACTTGCCATTGCGGTTACCGGATTTCTCACCTGGCTTCTGGTAGCGGTGGAAATCCTTCCTTTTACAGCAGCAGTGTGTGTAGGAGTATCTGTGGCTGTTGGCATTTTATGTGCTGTACTTTTTCATGTTCAGCTGAAGCATGGCATTGAATGTTATCCGTCAGGAAAGATGCAGATGATCTTTCGGGAGGAGCTTCTGTTTTTTGGAATCTTTCTGCTGTGGACTTATCTGGCAGGATTCCGGCCGCAGGCATACGGAACAGAGAAATTTATGGATTATGGCTTCATGGAGGCCATGATACGGAGCAAAACTCTTCCTGCACGTGATCTCTGGTATTCACAGGGAACCATCAATTATTACTATGGCGGGCAGTATTTTGCAGTGTTTCTTACGAAGCTTACAGGAAGCAGAGTGGAAGTGACTTATAATCTGATGCGTACCTTTGTGGCAGCGTTTGCCTTTGTGTATCCGTTTTCCCTGGTCCGTCAGATGACGAAGGACAGGCTGTATGGACGGCTGGATGGAAAGAAGAAATATCTTCCTTCACTGGCAGGAGTTACTGCAGGCATTGCAGTATCTATCGCGGGAAATGTACATTATATCGTCTACCGTTGTGTACTGCCGCTGATCCGGAAGATACAGGGAGTGGCAGAAACAGCCAGCTACTGGTTCCCGGATGCAACTCGTTACATAGGGTATAATCCGGTGAATGACAGTGATAAGACCATACATGAATTCCCATGCTATTCCTTTGTTCTGGGAGATCTTCATGCCCATGTGGTAAATGTGATGTTTGTGACATTTCTGGTGGGAATGCTCTATGCATGGCTGAAAATGATCCGAAAAAGAGGGCCTGAGCCTGAAAAACAGGAACGCAGTGTTTTCTGGCTGAGACAGCTTCTGATGCCGCATATCCTTCTGGCGTCCGTTTTTCTTGGCATGTTCCAGTGGACCAATTACTGGGATTTTGTGATCTATTTTGTAGTGACCGGTGGAGTTGTCCTGATCGCAAATATCATACGATTTGAGGGAAAGATAATCAGGATCCTTGCAGTGACGATCGTACAGGCAGTGGAGATCATAGGTCTCTCTTATCTGGTGATCCTGCCCTTTACATTGAAATTTGATACGATGGTACAGGGGGTGGCACTGGCACAGCATCATTCACTGTGGTATCAGCTTCTGATCCTCTGGGGACTTCCGGTGCTCCTTACTGTTTTGCTGATCCTGTCTGTCATCACAGAAAAAATGAAGGGACTGAAGCATAAAAGTCTTTACAGACTGCTGGAGGCGATTACAGTTCCGGATCTTTTTGCAGTGATCATGGGCTTATGTGCTATCGGACTGGTTTTGATCCCGGAGCTTGTATATGTGCGGGATATTTATGAAAATGGAAATGCCAGAGCCAATACTATGTTCAAGCTGACGTATCAGGCATATATCCTTTTCGGAATGACAATGGGATATGGGATTTATCGTATGCTGGTGATATCCAGACAGAAGATTATCCGGATCCTTTCAGGTGTGGGGCTTTTTGTACTGCTCTGGACCGTGGGCTATTTCGGAAATGCCGTGCATTCCTGGTTTGGGGATGTCTGGAAGGTTTCGGAGTATCAGGGACTGGATGCAACTACATTTCTTGAGCAGGATTTTCCTCAGGATGCGTCGGCGATCCGCTGGCTGAAGCAGAATATCAAGGGCTCTCCTGTGGTGCTCGAGGCTAACGGGGACAGCTATACCGGATATGAGAGAGTTTCTGCATCTACGGGGCTTCCGACCGTACTGGGATGGTATGTGCATGAATGGCTCTGGAGAAATAATGTACCTGACCTCAATGAAAAAAGTGCGGACATCCAGACTATTTATACATCTACAGATGCAGAGACGGTAAAAAAACTGATCAGCCGTTATGATATTTCCTATATCTTTGTAGGAGGACAGGAAAAAGAAAAATACGGAACAGAGCTTAATGACCGTGTTCTTCAGAGTCTGGGAAGCATTGTCTTTGAAGATGATATGTCAGGAACCTACATTGTGAAGGTGGAGCAGGATTGACATTTTTTCCATAATAACGCTATAATGTAACTATTATGTAGCTATCTGTTAACGGATATGCTCAGCAGGAGATTTCTGCTGAGCAGTATACAGAAAAAAGTGATAGTTGCAGTATGGCAGCAGGGAGGAGGATATTATGAACAGAATCGACAGACTTTATATGGAAATGATCCATTATTATCAGGGGGATCCGAAGCATATCCAGCATTTTGTGAAGGTGCATGATCTTTCAAGGCTGATCGGCCAGAGTGAGGGTCTGGATGAAGATACGATGTATGTTCTGGAAGCTGCGGCTCTCGTTCATGATATCGGGATCAAAGTCGGTATGGAAAAATACGGACGCTCTGATGGAAAGACGCAGGAAGCAGAAGGTCCGGCAGCTGCCAGCGAGATGCTTACCGCACTGGGCTTTCAGGAGAGGGTGATCCGCAGAGTGGAATATCTGGTAGGACATCATCATACCTATAAGGATATTGACGGGCTGGATTATCAGATCCTTGTGGAAGCTGATTTTCTGGTTAATTATTTTGAAGATGGACTGGATAAAGAACATATAAAGAAAAGTGCAGAGAAGATCTTTAAAACAGAAACAGGTAAAAAAATAGTAAAAGACATGTTTTTCCCGGAGACTTTTCAGAAATCCGAAACCTGGGCACAGGATGCCCTTCAGGATCTGGAAGATTTTATTGAAGAGCAGGGGATTTATATTAGACAGTAAATGGAGCGTAAAATGAAAGCAGAAATAGCAGTTATGACAGCGGAGAATATAGACAGAAAGGCAATTGCCAAAGGTGGCGAGATTCTGAAAAACGGCGGGCTTGTGGCATTTCCCACAGAGACTGTATACGGCCTTGGAGGAAATGCCCTGGATCCGAAAGCATCGATGAAGATCTATGCAGCCAAGGGAAGACCTTCGGACAATCCGCTGATCGTACATATCGCAGATATCCGTGACCTGGATAAGATCGTTACGGAGGTTCCTGAAAAAGCCAGAATACTGGCTGAGAAATACTGGCCGGGTCCGCTGACAATGATCCTTCCCAAGGCAGATATCGTGCCAAAGGAAACAACCGGAGGACTGGACAGTGTGGCAGTACGTTTTCCAAGTGATCCTATCGCACAGGAGCTGATCCTTGCGGCTGGCGGATATGTGGCAGCGCCAAGTGCCAATACTTCCGGAAGACCAAGTCCTACGACAGCGGGACATGTGGCAGAGGATCTGGGAGAAGCCATTGATATGATCATTGATGGAGGACAGGTAAATATCGGTCTGGAATCTACGATCGTAGATTTTACAGAAGACATACCGGTAGTCCTGCGGCCGGGATATATTTCCCTGGAAATGCTCCGGGAAACACTTGGAGATGTAAGGATGGATAAGGGGCTGATCAAACCGGACAGCAAAGTCCATCCAAAAGCACCGGGAATGAAATACCGTCATTATGCACCAAAGGCAGATCTTGCCATTGTGGAGGGGGCCACAGAGGGTGTGATCGCGGAGATCGAAAAAAGAGCCGGAGAGGCTGAGGAGAAGGGACTGACGGTGGGGATCATCGCAACAGATGAAACAAAAGGCCGATATTCACATGGAATCGTAAAGAGTATCGGAAGCCGGGAGCAGGAAGAAACGATCGCGCATCATCTGTACGAGGTCCTGCGTGATTTTGACAGCTGTAATGTAAGTGCCATTTATTCAGAGGCATTTTTTACACCAAGAATGGGACAGGCGATCATGAACCGCTTACTGAAAGCGGCTGGTCATAAAATTATCAACGTTGAGGAGGAGAAAGAAAATGATAGCACTGGGATGTGATCATGGCGGCTATGAGCTGATGCAGGAGGTAAAGAAGCATCTGGAAGAGAGAGGACTGGAGTACAAAGATTTTGGATGCAATGGTCCGGAATCTGTAGACTATCCTGTTTATGGAAAGAAAGTAGCACAGGCAATCGTAGACGGTGAGTGTGAGAAAGGAATCCTGATCTGCGGAACAGGTATCGGAATTTCCATCACTGCTAATAAATTCAAGGGAATCCGTGCTGCACTTTGTACAGATTGCTTTACTGCAGAGGCAACAAGACTTCATAACGATGCCAACATTCTGGCCATGGGCGGTCGTGTAGTAGGACCGGGACTTGCTCTGAAGATCGTGGATACATTCCTGGATACACCATTTTCCGGGGATGAGCGTCATATCAGAAGAATCAACATGATTGAGGATTGATCGATCAGTAAGAAACCAATAGAAAAAGAGGATTCTGTATGGATAAAAAAGGACAGAAACGACAGGGATATCTTTCCTGGGATGAGTATTTTATGGGTGTTGCCATGCTTTCCGGCATGCGTTCCAAGGATCCGCATTCACAGGTTGGTGCCTGTATCGTAAGTGAAGATAACAAGATCCTGTCAATGGGATACAATGGATTTCCAAAGGGATGTTCCGATGATGAGTTTCCCTGGGGAAGAGAAGGAGATCCGCTGGATACCAAATATCTTTATGTGACACACAGTGAGCTCAATGCCATCCTGAACTACCGAGGAGGAAGTCTGGAAGGTGCCAAGCTTTATGTGTCCCTGTTTCCCTGCAACGAATGTGCCAAGGCTATTATCCAGGCAGGGATCAGGACTATCGTATACGACTGTGATAAATATGCAGATACTCCGTCGGTGATCGCATCCAAAAAAATGCTGGATGCAGCCGGAGTCCGGTATTATAAATATAACCGGACAGACCGTGAGATCACCATTAAAGTGTAAAAGAGAACAAAAATAAGAGAAAAACAGCAGCCTGGCTCCTGATTCATCATATCATCAGGGCTTCCGCTGCTGTTTTTTATGAATGGTTAAGAATGTGCTTCGGAATGAGGATCTTCCGGTGCGGATAAGACTGTGGGAGAGATCTTCAGTGGAAAACTTAAGCAGACTTTGAAAAGGTCACCGTCCAGATAAAGTTTAAAGGTGCCACCTTGAAGCTGGGTAAGGCTCTGTGCGATGGATAATCCAAGTCCGCTGCCTTCTGTATTTCTGGCAACATCGCCGCGGATGAAACGTTCGGTCAGTTCTTCAGCCGGAATGTTCAGAGGCTGTGCGGAAATATTTTTCAGGGTAAAGATGACTTGATCTTTTTCCAGAAGAACTTCTGCATAGACTCTTGTGTTCTCCATGGCATATTTCAGAATATTGCCGAAAAGATTTTCAAGGATACGCCACATCCGTCTGCCATCGGCATAGATCATGGCAGGAAAATCAGGCAGATGTGTCATCAGGGTCAGATGTCTGCTTTTCATCCGTTCTTCGAATTCACCCATCACCTGGTAAAGCATTTCCACAAAGTTCAGTTCCGTCATTTCCAGAGAAAGATTTCCGGTACTGGCTTTGGAAGCTTCCACTACATCTTCGGTCAGACTTTTCAGACGATGTGCCTTTGAGTCCAGGATCTCAAGATATTTCAGTGCTTCCGGATCTTTGAGGTTCAGCCTTTTCAGCAGATCAATGTAATTGATGATGGAAGTCAGTGGCGTTTTCAGATCATGGGAGACATTAGTGATCAATTCGGTTTTCATACGCTCATCTTTGAGGCTTTTTTCCACGGCAGCGTCCAGCCCGTCACCAATGCGGTTGATATACTGTGCCATTGCTTTCTGATCACCACGGAGTTCCTTTTCCGGGATCTTGTAAGTGAGCTCTCCATCGGTGATCCGTTTTAGGCCATCAAGGAGGAGTTCCCGTCCAAGAGCAATTTTGTAGACGCAGAAAAGCGCACCCAGATCCAGAAGGAATAGAAGCAAAAACATCAGGAACCATCCATCAGATGCCGCGAGCAGGGCACTGAAGAAAAATTCAAGGAATAGAAATACGCCAAGTCCCACTACCATACGTATTCTGCTGATGGTATTCCTGGAGAAAAAATCGATCAGCTTACCGGCTTTACAAAGACACAGACGGGGAAGCTTCAGGCATTTGCGAAGCAGGCTGTTTTTCCACAGGGTGCGAGCTTTGATCCTGCGGATCAGGCTTAAATAGCCGATCCAGAACAGGCACGTGATCAGGAAAATCGTGATACCCAGGATGATCAGGGAGGAGACAAGGTTATAGGTGCAAGCTTGCATGCTCAGTCCTGCGGTCAATACACCAAGTGCCGGGATACACACAAGTCCTGCTGCTGCTTCCGTATAGATCCTGTCAAAAAAGTTCAGTTCTGGCTGAACAGTGTCTGTATTACCGCTATCGGAATTTCTTCTTCCGGTGTGGACAGTAAGCCAGATAAAATCTATGATAAAGAGCAGAAAACTGATCATGGTGATCACAGCAGCCGGGATAAATAAAGTACGGTAAGTCAGGAAATGCTGTCTGTCAGTTTTAATGGAATCCTGTACAGGAAGGCTGGTATCATCGATCCAGGCAAGAAAACTGCAGTTTTCATCGTATGTGGAATTTCGAAGGAGATCGATCCAGTTTCCTACAGAAGGGTTTGCAGCAGCAGAAAGATTCAGATTCATAAGACCATTCCGGGCATTTTTCTCATCTGTGGCAGCTTCGTTGACACTTAGGAACACGTAAGGCTTTTTGTCTGAAAAACCGGAAATATCAGTCAGGTCGGAAGTATAGGCTGCATCTGTATTTGTGAAGATTTTCTGTGAGGTGTTATCCGTATAGGCATAATGGATATTGGAATTATCACTGCTGTACTCATCCAGTGTCTGAGCAGCTTCTGTCCAGCTGGAAAAAAGATCCCGGGCATTATCCAGCTGCTCAAAGGCATCGTTCAGGTTCCCCTTGAAATTCCTGGTTTTGGATGAGGTGGAATTCATGTAATCCAGGAGACTGTCGTAACCTTCCGGTGCACAGGGGATTTCAAGGATCGGAGTGAGCATATTTGCCACATCTGTGTAAACCACGTTTCCGTTTTTGTCTGTGATGTTTTTCAAAGGTTCCTGTGACTGGATGCCGCCGTCTGCATATTCGGCGCTCAGAGCGGAAAGAATCCTCTCAGTCCAGTCTTTCTGGGAAATTCCCTCGTGTTTCAGGGCACCGGAGTTGGCATTTAGCTGCAGGGTTCCGTCTTCCAGAGCTTTTTTGAAATCGGAATAGTACATATATTTTGTTTCACCCTCCGGGGTGGTAAGGCCCAGGACGATCCAGTCATCATTGGAATGGATCGTCTGTGAGCTCCATTCCTTAAGATCATTGAAGGAATAGGCTAGTCCGGAGGTGTTTTTGAAGGAGAGAGAATCTCCGTTATAAAGCTCTCCGAGATCAATGTATGCATCTTCGTTTGTTTTATCTAGGATTTCTCTGGCTGAGATTCCGGACAGGATCGTGGAAGCTTTTGAGTAAAAGCTGTCAGCAAAAGCAGAGGTCTGGAAATAATCCTTTGTTTTAAGATCCTCGGCAGAGTCCATCCGGATACCTGCCTGGATCACCAGTGCCGCTGAAAAGACCATGATCAGAGGCAGGATAAGGGCAAGGACAAGAGCAGGAATGCGCATAAATGAACGGTTTTTTTCCGTATGTTTATTTTTATTCATAATACCCCTTTCTGAAGTACAGATACTTCATGGCCGGCTGGCTCACCGGCTCAGTTTTTCGATTTTATAACCCAGGCCCCAGACAACTTTCAGATAGCGGGGATCCCTGGGGTTGATCTCAATCTTTTCGCGAATGTGACGGACGTGGACGGCTACCGTGTTATCCGCGGCCAGAGCATCTTCATTCCAGATGCTCTCGTAGATCTGTGTGGTGGAAAAAACACGTCCGGGATTTTTCATGAGAAGAAGCAGGATATTATATTCGATGGGCGTCATCCGTACCGCTTCTCCATCTACCAGCACCTCTTTTTTGTCATCGTTTACCGTAAGACCTCCGGTTGTGTAGATGTGTTCTGATGCTACCGGTGCAGCGGAGCCAAGCTGTGTGTACCGGCGCAGCTGGGATTTTACCCTGGCGATCAGCTCCAGAGGATTGAAAGGTTTGGTGATATAGTCATCTGCACCGATGTTAAGGCCTAGGATTTTGTCCGTGTCTTCAGATTTTGCGGACAGGATGATGATGGGCAGAGGATTGCTTTCCCGGATCTTGACTGTTGCCCGGATCCCGTCGAGACGGGGCATCATCACATCGATGATCAGCAGATCTACAGTTTCGCTGTTCAGGATATCCAGTGCTTCCTGTCCGTCATAGGCTTTCAGAATGTGATAGCCTTCCTGCGTAAGATAGATTTCGATAGCTTCCACGATGTCTTTGTCGTCATCGCAAACAAGTATGTTAGCCACTTTTTTGTACCTCCCTGATGTTATTAGAATAGCAGCCGGAAATTAAGACGAAAGGGGTAAATTCTTAAGATTCCATGAAATCCATTGTACTATATTAAGTATATAGTGTAAACAGAGAAAGCCTTGTTGGCAGCAGACGTGATGTGCTAAACTAGTACTAGATAACAGAAAATAACGATATTGGAAGAAAGATCAGGAGAAAAGTGAAAGTGGAGAATGAAAATAAAATCAGCAGTATGGCAGGGAGCGCGCACTGTACGGAAGAAATTATGTCAGCTTGTGCTCTTTGTCCAAGAGAATGCCTGGCAGACCGGAGTGCAGGGAAAAAAGGCTTCTGTGGCATGGATGAGAGAATTTATCTGGCAAGGGCTGCACTTCATATGTGGGAGGAACCCTGTATCTCCGGAACAAAAGGCTCCGGGGCAGTGTTCTTTTCCGGGTGCGGGCTGCGCTGCTGTTTCTGCCAGAATCATGATATTGCCATCGGGAGCAGGGGACGGGCTGTAAGTGTGGAACGGCTTGGAGAGATTTTTCTGGAACTGAAGGAAAAAGGAGCTGCAAACATCAATCTGGTAACAGGTGCACACTATGTACCACAGATCATAGAGGCACTGGATATGGCCCGAAGGAATGGTCTGGATATTCCGGTGGTGTATAATTCCAGCGGGTATGAAAAAACAGAAACCCTGAAGCTTCTGGAAGGATATGTGGACATTTATCTTCCGGATCTGAAATATCTGGATCCGGAGCTTGCACAGAAATTTTCTTATGCGCCGGATTATGTGCAGGCTGCAAAGGCTGCAATTGGAGAGATGGTGCGTCAGACCGGGAAATGTGAGTTTGGAGAGGATGGATACATCCGGAAAGGAACTATTGTCCGTCATCTGATCCTGCCGGGACATACAGGAAATTCCATAAAGGCTCTGAGGTATCTTCATGAAACCTATGGGGAAGATATTTATATCAGTATTATGAATCAGTATACGCCGGTGAGAAAATTTGTGGAATTTAAGGAATTAAACCGGAAAGTTACAAAAAGAGAGTATGAAAAAGTTCTGGATGCTGCTGTGGATATGGGGATTCAGAATGGATTTATACAGGAAGGAGAAACTGCTTCAGAAAGCTTTATTCCGGATTTCGATTATGAGGGAGTGGAAAAAAATACTCCATAAATGGAAGGAGGCCGGTACTTTCGTACCGGCGCGTATGAAAAAGAAAAATATTATAGAAAGTTCATCACCTTCTATGGTTTATAATATACAGTAAAAATGTGAAGAAAGTGTGTCTAACATTTGAAATAAATGTGAAAAGAACAATTTATGCCACAAACATAGCAAAATATGACGAATATTTATCAGAATTTCTTCCAGGTTTCACGAAGGAAAAGGATCAGGATCGGAAATAGCTCCAGTCGGCCGGCCAGCATATCGAAAGAAAGGACCAGCTTGGACAGCGGAGAAAAGATCCCGAAGTTTCCGGTAGGACCGATCAGGGAAAGACCGGGACCCACATTGTTTAAAGTGGTGACTACGGCTGTGAAATTTGTTACAAGATCAAATTCATCAAAACTGATGATAAAGATAGATGTAGCCACGATCATCAGATAAACGATCATATAAATATTGGTGGCACGCATAACTTCGTGAGACACCGCTTTTCCGTCCATTTTGATCTTTTTTACTGCATTGGGATGCAGATAAAGATGCAGTTCCTTGCGGACGGATTTTGCAAGAAGCAGAAGACGGGAAATCTTGATTCCGCCGCCTGTACTGCCGGCACAGGCACCACAGAAGGTAAGCAGTACCAGGATCGTTCTGGATACCGCAGGCCACTGGTTAAAATCCGTAGTGGCATAACCGGTGGTGGTGATAATAGAACCAACCTGGAAAAATGCCTGTTGAAGTGCTTCCCACACATTGTCAAACAGATGTCGGACATTGAATGTGATCATCAGGGCAGAAGCGATGATCACAAAGAAGTAGCAGCGGACCTCTTCAGATTTCAATGCTTGAGAAAACTTCCTGGTGAGAAGAAGAAAATAGACATTGAAGTTTACGCCAAACAGGATCATAAAGATGGTGATGACGATCTGAATATATAAGCTGTAGCTTCCCATACTGTCGGATTTGATTCCGAACCCACCGGTTCCGGCAGTTCCAAATGCTGCACAGAGACTGTCGTAAAGAGGCATCCCCCCAAGAAGCAGGAGGATGATCAGTGCAACAGTGAGTGCAATGTAGATCTTGTACAGGATCTTGGCAGTTGACTGGACTTTTGGAAGAAGCTTTCCTACGGAAGGACCGGGGCTTTCTGCCTTCATAAGGTTCATATGATAGCCACCTGCAAGCGGAAGCAGTGTCAGGATAAATACCAGAACACCCATACCACCGATCCAGTGGGAAAAACATCTCCAGATATTGATGCTGTAAGGCATCTGTGATGGATCGGAGAGAATACTGGAACCGGTTGTAGTGAAACCGGAAACAATCTCAAAAAAAGCATCAATGGGATTCGGGATAGCCCCGCTGAGCACAAACGGCACAGCACCGACAATACTGAGGACGATCCAGCTTAAAGCAGTAGTCACAAGGCCTTCACGGGCGTAAAACGCTTTCTTGGACGGTTTGCGGCTGACCAGTGGAACACCGATGGCCAGACATGCCAGAATCGTGATCAGGAAGGCAATACCGGATTTTTCGCGGTAGATAAGGGCAGTGATGCCGGGAACCAGCATACAGACAGCCTCCACATTCATGATCCATCCCAGGATATAAATAATAATCGAATAATTCATTTGGCAGTACCTCTATTTTTCAAGTATATCTGTGATGTCGCGAAGCCCCTTGTGAGTGGTTACGATGATCACGGTATCTCCCACCTGGATCATATCCTGACCACGGGGAATGCGGATGCGGCCGTTGCGGTTCAGGCATCCCACCAGAAGATTCTTGCGGAGATTCAGCTCTGCAAGAGGGATATAAGTTACGGCAGATTCCTCACGGATCGCAAATTCCAGTGCTTCTGCATTGCCATCCAGAATATGATAAAGGGTTTCTACATTGCTGCCGATGCTGTTCTGAGTGGCACGGACATACTGCAGGATATAATCAGCAGTGATATTTTTCGGGTAGATGACACTTCCGATATCCAGGGAGTCGATGACATCATCAAATTCCAGACGGTTGACCTTGGCAACCAGCTTGGCATCGGAGATGCTTTTGGCAAAGAGAGCAAGAAATACATTCTCCTCATCCAGATTTGTCAGAGTGACAAAGGATTCGGACTCGGAAAGTCCTTCTTCTAGCAGAAGAGAACGGTTCGTTCCGTCACCATTGATGATAGTCGCATCTGGAAGCAGTTCGCTTAAGTGCTCACAGCGGTTTTTGTTCTGCTCGATGATCTTGACACTGATCTTCATACCCAGAAGTGCATGGGCAAGATAATAGGAAATGGTTCCGCCACCTACGATGATACAGTTTTTGACCTGATTGGTCTTGAGACCGATCTTACGGAAAAATGCCGCTGCATTAAGCGGAGAAGCCAGAATGGAAACCATATCTCCGTCGTGTATAATGTGATCACCACCAGGAATGGATACATTGTCACGGCTCTCGATCGCGCAGACCAGAATATCACTTCGGAAAGCATCTGAGATCTGGGAAACGCTCATTCCGTCCAGCTTGAATTCCGGGAGAACTTTAAACTTGAGAAGTTCTACACGACCACGTGCAAAGGTGTCAATCTTGATCGCAGATGGAAAACGGAGAAGCCGTGAAATTTCCTGGGCAGCGGCAAACTCCGGGTTAATGATCATGGTAACACCAAGACGTTCTTTGATGAATCCGATTTCTTTTTCATAAATGGGGTTACGGACGCGGGCGATGGTCTGACAGTGGTTGGCTTTCTGCGCGATCAGACAGCAGAGAAGGTTCAACTCGTCAGAAGCGGTAACTGCGATCAGAATATCTGCAGTATCAACACCTGCCTCCATTAAAGTATTGATGCTGGCACCATTACCGACGATTCCCATAGCGTCGATATTTTCGCAGAGATCATTGATCTTGTCGGCAATAACGTCGACAAGAGTGATATCAATATCCTCTGCCTGAAGCTGCTCTGCAAGATTTCTACCGACTTTTCCGCAGCCTACAATAATTACCTGCATAATTTCCTCCTTCAATAGCCGGTCAGGGCTACAAATCATAAGTAAAAGCGCCCATCCGTGTAAAGATAGGCAAGGATATTATAGCACTGTATATCTGATTTTTAAACAGTAATATTTTCCTGTATATATAGAAAAAAATGGCAGAAAGATAGATATATATGAAGGAAAGTGAACATTCCTGTTTTCACAAGTTTAAAAAACGGTCATAAAATATAGCGTGATCATGAATGAAAGGATTTCGATTATGGACCGATTTCAGATGAATCGTTCGGGCTGCCGGCCATATCAGTATACCTGTGGGATGAATAGCGGGATGGCAGGCCGGACGGATCGATCATTTTCTGATATGGCAAAACAGGTTCCTGCAATGGCGTATGTGCCATACCAGGAATTTGCGCCTACCTTTGAGCTGAAAAAAGCTCTTCAGGTCGGAACTATTTTCCCTGAGCTTTGCAAGCCGTTCTGCGGCAGGAGAGGAGGAAGTCGATGATGTATGGAAATTGTACTTCCAAAAAAGAACTGCTGCAGTTTATTGACCAGGTAAGCTTTGCCATTGACGATCTTCTCCTTTTTCTGGATACGCATCCAAAAGAAAAAAGAGCTCTTGAATATTACAGTGAGCTTTCAGCAAGAAGAAATGAGCTTCTGGAAAAATATGCAAAATTTTATGGACCGCTGACCATTGATACCGGAAACGACAGCAATCTTAAGTCATGGCAGTGGATGGAACAGCCGTTTCCATGGGAACAGGAAGGAGGGTGCAGATAAGGTATGTGGAATTATGAAAAAAGACTCCAGTATCCTGTAAATATCAAGACGCCTAACGCAAAGCTGGCACAGTTTATATCCAGCCAGTATGGCGGGCCGGACGGAGAAATAGGAGCTTCCATGCGGTATCTTTCCCAGCGTTTTACCGCACCGAACCGGATGGTCGCGGCAGTGCTCAATGATGTGGGAACAGAAGAACTGGCACATTTGGAAATCGTGTCCACCATTGTCCATCAGCTGACAAAGGATCTTTCTATGGAAGAAATCGAGAACAGCGGACTTGGGCCGTATTATATTGACCACACGGTGGGAATCTGGCCGCAGGCTGCAGGTGGAGTGCCCTTTAATGCCTGCGAATTCCAGAGTAAGGGTGATCCGATCACGGATCTGTTTGAAGATCTGGCGGCAGAACAGAAGGCACGCTCCACCTACGATAATATCCTCCGGGTGGTGAAAAATATCCCGGAGGTTGCAGATCCCATCCGTTTCCTTCGGGCAAGAGAGGTAGTCCATTTCCAGCGTTTCGGTGAAGCACTGAGATCCGTGCAGGAGCAGCTGGATGCCAAAAATTTCTATGCCTTTAACCCGAGCTTTGATGCTCCGTGCAAAGCCTCCTGTGAAGAGTGATGGATCAGAGAAAAAATCTGTCTGACAGGAATCATATCTGAAATAAAAAGAGCTGCACAGCCGGCAGGAATCCTGCGGCTGTGCAGCTTTGAATTTGTTTTCTTGGAAAAAGATGTTTGTAACCTACATTTCTTGTTATGCGTCTTTTTTATCGTCTTTATGCAGATTCTTCTGTGCTGTGGAAAGCATAAGTTTGATCCTGTTCAGCTGATTTACTTCGCTGGCACCTGGATCGTAGTCGATGGCAACAATGTTGGCTTCCGGATGCTCACGGCGAACTTCCTTGATGACACCTTTTCCTACGATGTGGTTCGGCAGGCATCCAAAAGGCTGGATGCAGACGATGTTCGGGACACCGCCATGGATGAGTTCCATCATCTCTCCGGTCAGGAACCATCCTTCACCGGTCTGATTTCCGGCAGAAACGATGGGCGCAGCCATTTTTGCAAGATCACGGATATCTGCGGCCGGTGTAAAGTGGCGGCTCTGCTCCAGAGCCTCATTTGCTGTTTTTCTCAGCCAGTCGATGGCTCTGAGACCAAGATTTGCGATGGTTGCCTTGGATTTCTTGAATCCAAGCTTTTCAACCTTGAAATTCTGGTTGTAGAAGCAGTAGCAGATAAAGTCGATAAGATCCGGAACAACCGGTTCTGCCCCTTCTGCCTCCAGAAGATCTGCCAGGTGGTTGTTGGCAGCAGGCAGGAACTTGACAAGGATCTCACCTACGATACCAACGCGAGGCTTTTTCTCATCGGAGATCGGGATCGTATCAAAATCATGGACCATCTCACGGCACATTTTTTTGAAGGTACCATGGCTGACGCTGCTGCCTGTTACGAAGGCAATGACGCGCTGCTCCCAGATTTTGTGCTTGCGGTTTACGATACCCTTTTCCAGCTCGTAAGGACGCATGCGATATACGCATTTCATCAGGATATCACCGAATACGGCACCGTAAACGATACGCTTGATCAGCGGCAGTGTCAGCTTAAAGCCAGGGTTGCTCTCCAGTCCGCTTAAGTTGAGGGAGATAACCGGAATCTGTTCCATGCCGGCTTTTTTCAGAGCACGGCGGATGAATGCGATATAGTTGGAGGCACGGCAGCCGCCGCCTGTCTGAGACATGATGACTGCAGTTTTGTTCAGGTCATATTTGCCGGAAAGAAGAGCATCCATGATCTGTCCCACAACCATCAGGGACGGATAGCAGGCATCGTTGTTTACATATTTAAGGCCCACATCAACAGCATGCTTGTTGTCGTTGGGGAGGACTTCCAGGTTATAGCCGGATGCCTTAAAAGCAGCCTCAAAGATTCCGAAGTGGAATGGAGACATCTGCGGGCAGAGAATGGTGTACTCCTTACGCATCTGCTTGGTAAAGGATATCTTCTCAATGGAAGCCGGCTTGATGTTCCTTTTTTTATTCTGTGCCTGTTTTGCACGGATAGCAGCGATCAGGGAACGGATACGGATCCTTGCCGCACCCAGGTTGTTGACCTCATCGATCTTCAGGCAGGTGTAGATCTTGTCACTTCCATCCAGAATCTCATAAACCTCATCAGTGGTAACGGCATCAAGTCCGCATCCGAAGGAATTCAGCTGGATCAGATCCAGATCCTCTCTTGTTTTTACAAAATTTGCGGCAGAGTAGAGACGGGAGTGATACATCCACTGGTCGTTGACACGGATGGGACGCTCCAGATGTCCAAGGTGTGCAACGGAGTCTTCGGTAAATACGGCGATTCCGTAGCTGTTGATCATATCCGGGATACCGTGGTGGATTTCCGGATCAATATGGTATGGACGGCCTGCAAGAACGATTCCGCGGCGGCCGGTTTCTTTCAGGTACTGCAGGGTTTCTTCACCCTTTTTCTGGATATCCATATGTACGGCTGCAAGTTCTTCCCAGGCCTTATGGGCAGCAGCTTTGACCTCGGCAGCAGGAATATCCTGGAATTCTTCCACAAGGCGGTTTGTCAGGATATCCTCGGAAGTAAATGCCAGGAACGGGTTGCGGAAGGTGATGGATGGATCACTGAGCTCGTCCACATTGTTCTTGATATTTTCCGCATAGGAAGTAACGATCGGGCAGTTATAATGGTTGACCGCATCCGGGAATTCGTTGCGTTCGTAAGGGATGCATGGGTAGAAGATAAATTTCACACCGTTACGGATCAGCCATGTGACATGTCCGTGAGCAAGCTTGGCCGGGTAGCATTCGGATTCACTTGGGATGGATTCGATACCCAGCTCGTAGATCTTACGTGTGGAAGTAGGAGAAAGTACCACCTGGTATTTCAGCTCTGTAAAGAAGGTATACCAGAACGGGTAATTCTCAAACATGTTCAGAACACGTGGGATACCAACCTGTCCACGGGTAGCCTTATCTGCGGAAAGAGGTTCATAGGAAAAAATCCTTTTATATTTGTAATCGAAAAGGTTTGGGATATGATCCTTGTTCTTTTCCTTTCCAAGTCCGCGCTCACAGCGGTTTCCACTGATGTATTTACGGCCGCCGGAGAATTTGTTGATGGTCAGACGACAGTTGTTGGTACATCCGCGGCAGTTTGCCATGGAGGTGGTGTACTGGAGGCTGTTGATCTGATCGATGGAAAGCATGGAGGTTTTTTCACCCTCCTGATAGCGCTCCCTTGCGATCAGAGCAGCACCGAAGGCACCCATGATCCCGGCGATATCCGGGCGGATGGCCTGGCAGTTGGCAATCTTCTCAAAGCTGCGGAGAACTGCGTCATTATAGAAGGTACCACCCTGTACAACGATATGCTTGCCAAGCTCGGAAGCATCGGAAACCTTGATAACCTTGTAGAGGGCGTTTTTGATAACGGAGTAGGCAAGACCAGCGGAGATATCGGAAACCTCAGCGCCTTCCTTCTGGGCCTGCTTAACTTTGGAATTCATAAATACAGTACAGCGTGTTCCAAGATCAATGGGATGTTTTGCAAAAAGAGCTGCTTTTGCAAAGTCCTGTACTGTGTAGTTCAGAGATTTTGCAAAGGTTTCGATAAAGGAACCGCAGCCTGAGGAACATGCCTCGTTGAGCTGTACACTGTCAACAGTCTGGTTACGGATCTTGATACATTTCATATCCTGACCGCCGATATCCAGGATGCAGTCTACTTCAGGATCAAAGAAAGCAGCTGCGTAATAATGGGAAACGGTTTCGACTTCACCTTCGTCAAGAAGAAGTGCCGCTTTGATCAGGGCTTCGCCGTAACCGGTGGAGCAGGAAAAAGCAATTTCTGCATCTTCCGGAAGAAGGCTGTAAATCTCCTTGATGGAGTTGATGGTGGTTTTCAGCGGGTTTCCGTTGTTACTGCTGTAGAAAGAATAAAGAAGAGTTCCGTCTTCGCTTACCAGCGCGGTTTTTGTTGTGGTAGAGCCGGCGTCGATCCCCAGGAAGCATTTTCCCTTATAGGTGGAAAGATCTCCGGTTTTTACCCTGTAGGCACTCTGACGGTCATGGAAAGCCTGGTAGTCGTCCTCTGTGGCAAAAAGCGGCTCCATACGTTCTACCTCAAAATCCAGCTTGATGGTGGTCCGCATGCGTTCCTTCAGTTCGGTCAGGGAAACGGTAACATCCTGCTTTGCATTCAGGGCGGAGCCGATGGCTGCGAACAGATGAGAGTTGTCTGGTGCGATAATATGTTCATCATCCAGCTTCAGGGTTCGGATAAAAGCAGTCTTCAGCTCAGAAAGGAAGTGAAGAGGCCCGCCAAGGAAGGCAACGTGTCCGCGGATCGGTTTACCGCAGGCAAGACCGGAAATGGTCTGGTTGACAACTGCCTGGAAAATGGAGGCAGAAAGGTCTTCCTTAGTTGCTCCGTCGTTGATCAGTGGCTGGATATCTGTTTTTGCGAAAACACCGCAGCGTGCCGCAATGGGATAAAGTGCCTTGTAATGTTTGGCGTATTCATTAAGACCTGGTGCATCGGTCTGGAGCAGAGATGCCATCTGGTCAATGAAGGAACCGGTACCGCCGGCACAGATGCCATTCATACGCTGCTCTACATTTCCGTTTTCGAAATAGATGATTTTGGCATCCTCGCCTCCAAGCTCGATAGCAACATCTGTCTTTGGTGCCAGCTTCTGCAGGGAAGTGGATACGGCGATAACCTCCTGTACAAAAGGTACTTCCAGATGATTGGCAAGTGTCAGTCCGCCGGAACCTGTAATGACCGGACAGAGTGTCAGTTCACCAAGCTGATCCTCAGCTTTCTGAAGAAGATCTGCAAGGGTTTCCTGGATATTTGCAAAATGTCTCTCATAGTCGGAGAAGACAAGCGTATCGTTTTCGTCTAAGATCGCAATCTTAACAGTGGTGGAACCAATGTCAATTCCAAGTGTGTGTTTCTTCATAAAAAATTGATTTCCTCCTCGTTGTATCTATACAGGGGTTGCCCGACTCTGACATTTCTGTCAGATGGGAGTTGTTTCTTCTTATTATAAAGGATTTTTAAGCGAATATTCTATATTATACGATATCGTTTAAAAAATGGCAATGTAAAAGTTTAACAATCAGTAGCCGTAAAGAAAAAAATGTGTTATGATATTGACTAAAAGTTTTGAAAGATATTTGCATCGACAGCTGGTTATGGCGTACCTGTAACGCAGATGCCGGGCAGAGACAACTTTAAAATGTTTTTAGAAGGGAAATGAAATGGCAGAATATAAACTGATCACAACAGAAGGAAGAGCGAAAAGGGGCGAGTTTAAGACGGTCCACGGAACGATCCAGACTCCTGTTTTTATGAATGTAGGAACAATTGCAGCAATTAAAGGTGCAGTTTCCACTGTGGATCTTCATGAGATCGGTACACAGGTAGAGCTGTCCAATACCTATCATCTTCATGTGCGCCCTGGCGACAAGGTGGTAAAGCAGCTGGGAGGTCTTCATGAATTTATGAACTGGGACAGACCGATCCTTACCGATTCCGGCGGATTCCAGGTGTTTTCGCTGGCGAAGCTTCGTAAGATCAAGGAAGAGGGCGTGTATTTTAACTCTCATATCGATGGTCATAAGATTTTTATGGGACCGGAGCAGAGCATGCAGATCCAGTCAAATTTGGCCTCTACCATTGCAATGGCCTTTGATGAGTGCCCAAGCAGTGTGGCAGACAGGGATTATGTACAGAAATCGGTAGCGCGTACAACACGTTGGCTTAAAAGATGCAAGGATGAGATGGCTCGTTTGAACAGTCTGCCGGATACCATTAACAAGAACCAGCTTCTTTTTGGCATTAACCAGGGGGCTGTTTATGAAGATATCCGTATTGAGCATGCCCAGGCTATCGCGGAGATGGATCTGGACGGCTATGCAGTGGGCGGCCTTGCAGTTGGTGAAAGTCATGAGGAGATGTACCGGATCCTGGATGAGGTGGTTCCGCATTTGCCGCAGAACAAGCCGACGTATCTTATGGGGGTTGGTACCCCGGCCAATATTCTGGAGGGGGTTGAGCGTGGTATTGACTTTTTTGACTGTGTATATCCCAGCCGTAACGGCCGTCATGGTCACGTGTATACCAACCATGGCAAGATGAATCTTTTTAATGCAAAGTATGAGCTGGATTCCAAACCGATCGATGAGGAGTGCCAGTGCCCGACCTGCCGTCATTACAGCAGAGCGTATATCCGTCATCTTCTGAAGGCGAAGGAGATGCTTGGCATGAGGCTTTGTGTTCTGCATAATCTGTATTTCTATAATCATATGATGGAAGAGATCAGGGATGCGCTGGATGCAGGGAATTTTGCGGCTTATAAGAAGATGCGTCTGGAAGGCTTTGAGGAAGGCAGGATCAACGGGAACCGGTAAGTTTTATTTATAAAATTTGTGTAAATTACTTTGATTTTATAAGAAAACTCTTGAAGGTTTTTTGGTTTTTGTGTATGATAGTACGAAGTGACACTTTTAGAGGTCAGTAACGGCGGGGGTACCGCAGATTATTTGTTTTTAGCAGGAGGAATTTGAAATGATCGCATCATCTACAGCGGCAGCTGGCGGACTTAGCGCGGGTCTTGGTATTGTCTGGATCGTAGTTCTGTTTGGAATTATGTATTTTATGATGATCCGTCCGCAGAAGAAGGAGCAGAAGAGAACTCAGACTATGTTGAACAGCATGGAGGTTGGTGACAGTGTTGTTACTACCAGTGGTTTTTATGGTGTTGTTATTGATATGACTGAGGAAGATGTTATTGTTGAGTTTGGTAATAATAAGAATTGCCGTATTCCTATGAGGAAGCAGGCGATTGCTGAGGTTGAGAAGGCTGATCAGGCTTCTGCTTGATGCTTTTTTCACAATAACTTGAATATGAGAGAGGCACTGCGTTTTTTGTGACGTGGTGTCTTTTTTGTTTGGATGGGGGATGAACGGATGAAGGGGCGAACGGATGAAGGGACGCCGGGGAAGGGGATGCTGGCTGGTCTGCGGCTTCGTCGGGGGCTGGCTTCTAGGACGCCGGAAATCTGCTAAAAGCGTTTTTAAAAAGTCCGAACTCGCGGCCTGCTGCCGCTCAGACAGCGGACTTTTGAAAAACAACGCAGATTCCCGCCGTCCAAGAATCAGCTCCCCTCCTGCAGAAGCAGAGCCATCCAGCATCCCCTTCCCCGGCTGGTGCTTCCGGTGAGAAATAGTGTCGTTTGACGGTTGGTTGTGGGTCGTCAGCGCTGCGCTGGACGACTGCAATGGCTGAGTTTGTGTTTGGTTTGGGGGACGGCTGAGGCGCTGCGCTGTCAGCCTGGGATTGCGGATGTGCTTAGAATTGCGGATGTGTGGGAGAATAGCCTTTGATGCCAGCGCAGATGGACTGTGTGGATGTGCCTAGAATTGTGGATGTGTGGGAGAATAGCCTTTGATGCCAGCGCAGACGGACTGTGTGGATGTGCTAGGATTGTGGATGTGATGGGAATATGACAATTGTAATATTGTATAGAAATAAGTGGATTTTTGGTAAAATTCGTGTAATAATGATGTTACTATCAGAAATGAGAGTGACGATAGCTTTGGAATATCGTAAAATTGTAAATAAGAATGAATTTTCAGAAAGGGGTTGGAGTTATGGGTCTTATCAGAGCGGCTGTGGGTGCAGCGGGTGGTACGTTGGCGGATCAGTGGAAGGAGTTTTTTTACTGTGAGGCTATGGATAAAGAAGTGATGGTTGTGAAGGGGACGAAGAGGTCTTCTTCCAGGTCTTCCAATAAGCATGGGAGTGATAATATCATTTCCAGCGGCAGCGGGATCGCTGTGGCGGATGGTCAGTGCATGATGATCGTGGAGCAGGGAAAGGTTGTTGAGGTTTGTGCGGATCCGGGAGAGTATACGTATGATGCTTCTACGGAGCCGAGTATTTTTTCAGGTAGTCTGGGTGACGGAATCAGGAAGACCTTTGATACGATCGGGAAGAGGTTTGCTTTTGGCGGTGATACGGGTAAGGATCAGAGGGTGTATTATTTTAATACCAAGGAGCTTGTGGATAACAAGTTTGGTACTGCTAATCCGATCCCGTTCCGGGTTGTGGATTCTAGGATCGGGCTGGATGTGGATGTGGCTGTGAGGTGTCATGGTGTTTATTCCTACAGGATCGCGGATCCCCTTCTTTTTTATACGAATGTGTGTGGAAATGTGGAGCGGGAGTATACCAGAGAGGAGCTGGACGGACAGCTGAAGGCGGAGTTTATCAGTGCGCTGCAGCCTGCTTTCGGAAGGCTTTCGGAGCTGGAGATGCGTCCGAATCAGATCGTGACTCATAATACGGAGCTGGAGAATGCCATGAATGAGGTGCTTTCTGCCAAGTGGGAGGAGCTTCGTGGGCTTAAGGTGGTCAGTGTGGCACTTGGTTCTGTGACATTGCCGGATGAGGATGCCGAGATGATCAAGCAGGCTCAGCGTACGGCTATGATGCGTGATCCTGCTATGGCTGCGGCTACTCTGACCGGGGCCCAGGCGGATGCTATGAAGGCTGCGGCTTCTAATTCAGCAGGGGCTATGACTGGCTTTATGGGCATGGGTATGGCTGCTAATGCAGGTGGTCTGAATGCGCAGCAGTTGTTTGAGATGGGCCAGAAACAGCAGGCGCAGCAGCAGAGTGTACAGCAGCAGGCAGCGCAGCCGGTTTCGCCGGCAGGGAACGGAGCAGGGGCTGCGGCTGGTTCCTGGACCTGCAGCTGTGGTGCGGTTTCTTCGGGGAAATTCTGTCCGGAGTGTGGTGCATCGCGTCCGGTGGAGGACAGCTGGACCTGTTCCTGCGGTACGGTGAATAAAGGCAAGTTTTGTATGAACTGCGGAGCGAAGAAACCGGAGAAGAAGATGCAGTATCGCTGCAGCAGGTGCGGATGGGAACCGGCAGATCCGGAGAATCCACCGAAATTCTGCCCGGAGTGCGGTGATCCGTTCGGACCGGAGGATGCAGTATAGATCAGAAAGAGAGATGGTCAGGAGCAAAATGCAGGGTAACTCCTGCCGGTTGTTGGATACAGAATGATGAAGTGAGGTGAATATATGGCGAAGATGCAGGAGTTTAAGTGTCCGTGCTGTGGTGGCTCCATAGAGTTTGACAGTTCTGTGCAGAAGATGAAGTGTCCGTTTTGTGATACGGAGTTTGATGTCGGGACGTTATCGGAATATGCCCAGACTGTGGAGGAAGAGCAGCCTGAGGATATGAGCTGGTCGGATGAGGCCGGCAGTGAGTGGCAGGACGGGGAGAGTGAGGGGCTGCGTACCTATGTGTGCAAGTCCTGTGGCGGTGAGATCGTGGGAGATGCCAACACGGCAGCAACGGCCTGCCCGTTTTGCGGAAGTCCGGTGGTAATGACCGGGCAGCTGTCCGGTGCACTGAAGCCGGATTATGTGATCCCGTTTAAGCTGGACAAGAAAGCGGCAAAGGAGAGGCTGAAAAAGCATCTTACCGGTAAGAGACTTTTGCCGAAAGCATTTAAGTCAGAGAATCATATCAGCGAGGTTAAGGGCATTTACGTTCCGTTCTGGCTGTATGACACAGACGCAGACGCAGATATCCGTTACCGTGCAACAAAGACCCGGTTCTGGAGCGATAGTGATTATGATTATACGGAGACCAGCTATTATGCAGTACACAGAAGTGGTTCTCTTGGTTTTGATCATGTACCGGTGGATGGCTCTGCCAGCATGGAAAATGATCTGATGGAGTCTATAGAGCCTTTTGATTTCAAAGAAGCGGTGGATTTTCAGACTGCGTATCTGGCTGGATATTTTGCAGATAAATATGATGTGACAGCCAGCGAGTGTGAGGAACGTGCCAATGAGCGTATCCGCCGCAGCACAGAGGCTGCATTCCGGGATACGGTGAGAGGATACGCCAGTGTGGTACCGGAGAATACCAGTATCCGGCTTCATAACGGGACAACGAAATATGCGTTATATCCCGTATGGATCCTGCAGACGAAGTGGAAGGGTGATAATTACATATTTGCCATGAATGGTCAGACAGGGAAATTTGTGGGAAATCTGCCTACAGACAAGAACGCTTTTGCACGATGGTTCCTGGGAACAACGGGGGTCGTGGGTGTGATCACTTATATTATCCTGTATCTGATCTGGGCTTTGTAGGGAGGTGGATGCCATGAAAAAAAGAATATCTGTATTTTTGATATCGATCCTTTTGTGTCTGGCATGTGCTTTTCCAGTATGGGCAGGCACCGTAAGCCGTTTGGATGACCAGGCGGGACTTCTGGATGCAGAGCAGCAGGAGAGCCTGAGCAGTACTCTGGATGAGATCAGTGAGCGGGATCAGGTAGATGTTGTGGTCGTTACCGTTAACAGTCTTGAGGGAAAAACAGCCCAGGCGTATGCGGAGGATTATTTTATTGACCATGGATATGGACAGGGGGAAAATGGTGACGGTATTTTATTCCTGTTGGATATGGGAGACCGTAACTGGGCCATTGCAACACACGGATATGCGATAGAAGTGTTTACGG
Source organism: Blautia sp. DFI.9.10 (assembly GCF_024461705.1). NCBI lineage: Bacteria > Bacillati > Bacillota > Clostridia > Lachnospirales > Lachnospiraceae > Blautia > Blautia sp. DFI.9.10. Next base: position 8,077 of record NZ_JANGAA010000010.1, on the reverse strand, counting down.
ATGCCGGACAGTCCTACATCATGGATCAGGTGAAGCCTTATTTAAGTGACGGTGATTATAACGAAGCGTTTCATAAGTTTGCCACGGAATGCGATGATTTTATCACGCAGGCAGATGAGGCAGAGCCATACGATGTGGAAAACCTTCCGGATGAGCCTTTTGCGGTTGGGATAAACCTGCTGATCGCTCTTGCTGTGGGGCTTGTGGCAGGATTACTGGTGACCGGAAATATGAGAAGAAAGCTGAAAACTGTGCGAAAACAGGATCGGGCGGCTTCTTATGTGCGGCAGGGCAGTATGAATGTGACCAGAAGTAATGATTTTTACCTCTACAGTACGGTATCAAAATCCGCAAAACCGAAAAATGAGGATAATAACGGTGGTTCCAGCACCCATACCTCATCTTCCGGTGATACCTTCGGTGGTTCCAGCGGGAAATTCTGAGAAGATCATCAGGAAAAACAGAATATGATAAAAAAAGAAAGACTGCTGTACCGGAATGGTAGGGCAGTTTTTCTTTTTTCTGTGTGCGAAAGTATGTCTCTGTGGCGGCAGAAACAGGGAATTACTGTTTATTTTTTGCATTCCGGAAATAACTTTATCTATTTAATAGGTTGAAATCCGTCGAAAAGTGCGTTATGATAATAACAATTATCCACACCAGTGCGTTAAAATTTTACAGCACAGGGGAAATCGGAGGAGTGAATAAAATGGAGTACAAGATTGCCCTGATTCCGGGAGACGGAATCGGTCCGGAGATTGTTGCCGAGGCCAAAAAAGTTTTAGACAGAGTATGTGAGAAATACAGTCATAAATTTTCATACACAGAGGTTCTTTTAGGAGGGGCATCCATTGATGCTCACGGAGTACCTCTTACAGAGGAAGCCATTGCCCAGGCAAAAGCTTCTGATGCAGTACTGATGGGTTCCATTGGCGGTGATGCCAAGACATCCCCGTGGTATAAGCTGGAGCCGTCCAAACGTCCGGAGGCAGGTCTTCTTGCAATCCGTAAGGCGCTGAACCTGTTTGCAAATCTTCGTCCGGCTTATCTTTACAATGAGCTTCGTGATGCATGCCCGCTCCGTGATGAGATCATCGGAGATGGTTTTGACATGATCATCGTAAGAGAGCTTACAGGAGGTCTTTATTTCGGAGCAAGAAAGACTACTGAGGAGAACGGAGTCCGCACAGCGGTAGATACTCTTTCTTATAATGAGAATGAGATCCGCCGTATTGCCATTAAAGCATTTGAGATCGCACGTAAGAGAAGAAATAAGGTTACGAGTGTAGATAAAGCCAATGTTCTTGATTCTTCCAGACTCTGGAGAAGTGTAGTGGAGGATGTGGCAAAGGATTATCCGGATGTAACACTGGAGCATATGCTGGTTGATAACTGTGCAATGCAGCTGGTACGTGATCCGAAGCAGTTTGATGTTATCCTTACAGAAAACATGTTTGGAGATATCCTCTCTGATGAGGCAAGTATGGTGACCGGTTCTATCGGAATGCTTTCCTCCGCAAGCTTAAATGAGACAAAGCTTGGTCTCTATGAGCCGAGCCACGGTTCAGCACCGGATATCGCAGGACAGAACAAGGCAAACCCCATCGCAACCATTCTTTCCGCTGCTATGATGCTGAGATATTCTCTGGATCTTGATAAAGAAGCAGATGCTGTGGAAACAGCAGTACAGAACGTTCTTACAGAGGGTTACAGAACAGGAGATATCATGTCTGACGGATGCAAGCTTGTCGGAACCAAAGAGATGGGCGATCTGATCGCAGATGCCATTGCATAAATAAAGCGGGACAGAGAGAAGAAAACGAAACAGAACAGAAAAAACCGGTACCTGGAAGAGGAAGTCTATAAACAGATACCGGATCCTATCGTAAAGAATAAAAAGGAGAGACCTTAAAAATGAAAAGTGATACCGTAAGAAAAGGCACACAGCAGGCACCACATCGTTCCCTGTTCAATGCCCTTGGAATGACAAAGGAAGAAATGGACAAACCACTGGTAGGAATCGTAAGTTCTTATAACGAGATCGTACCGGGACATATGAACCTTGACAAAATTGTAAATGCTGTAAAGCTCGGCGTTGCAATGGCTGGCGGCACACCGGTTGTATTTCCGGCGATCGCAGTATGTGACGGAATCGCAATGGGACACGTTGGAATGAAATATTCCCTTGTAACACGTGACCTGATCGCAGATTCCACAGAGGCCATGGCACTGGCTCATCAGTTCGATGCTCTGGTCATGGTTCCCAACTGTGACAAAAACGTACCTGGCCTTCTGATGGCAGCGGCAAGGATCAACGTTCCTACTGTATTCGTAAGCGGCGGCCCGATGCTTGCCGGCCATGTAAAAGGACACAAAACCAGTCTTTCCAGTATGTTTGAGGCAGTAGGCTCCTATGCAGCAGGAACCATCACAGCAGATGATCTGGAAGAATTCGAGAACAAAACCTGCCCGACCTGCGGATCATGTTCCGGTATGTACACTGCAAACAGCATGAACTGCCTGACAGAGGTTCTCGGTATGGGACTGAAAGGAAACGGTACCATCCCGGCAGTATACTCTGAACGTATCCGTCTTGCAAAGCATGCAGGAATGCAGGTAATGGAAATGTACAGAAGGAACATCCGCCCAAGAGACATTATGACAAAAGAGGCAGTTTTAAATGCACTTACAGTAGATATGGCACTTGGATGCTCCACAAACAGTATGCTTCATCTTCCGGCTATCGCACATGAGATCGGAATGGACTTTGATATCAGCTTTGCAAATGAGATCAGTGAGAAGACCCCGAACCTTTGCCACCTTGCACCGGCAGGCCCGACCTACATGGAAGATCTTAATGAGGCCGGTGGTGTCTATGCGGTCATGAATGAGCTGAACAAGCTGGGACTTCTCCATACAGAGTGTATGACAGTAACCGGAAAAACAGTAGGTGAGAATATCAAAAACTGTGTAAACCTGAATCCGGATGTTATCCGCCCTATCGACAATCCGTATACAAAGACAGGCGGACTTGCCGTACTGAAAGGAAACCTTGCACCGGATGGTGGTGTTGTAAAACGTTCTGCAGTTGTACCGGAGATGCTGGTACATGAAGGTCCTGCACGTGTATTTGACAGCGAGGATGACGCAATTGTTGCCATCAAGAGCGGTAAGATCGTAGAGGGAGATGTTGTGGTCATCCGCTATGAGGGACCAAAGGGTGGCCCTGGAATGAGAGAGATGCTGAACCCTACATCTGCCATCGTGGGAATGGGACTTGGTTCTTCCGTAGCCCTGATCACCGACGGACGTTTCAGCGGTGCATCCAGAGGAGCCGCTATCGGACACGTATCACCGGAGGCAGCAGTAGGCGGCCCGATCGCACTGGTTGAGGAAGGCGATATCATCAGCATCAATATTCCGGAGCTGAAACTGGAGATCAAGGTTTCAGATGAAGAGATGCAGGCTAGAAGAGAAAAATGGCAGCCAAGAGAGCCGAAGGTGACAACCGGATATCTGGCAAGATACGCTTCCATGGTAACATCCGGAAACCGTGGTGCGATCCTGGAAGTACCGAAAGCAAAATAAGGAGGAACGAAAGATATGCAGCTTACAGGTGCAGAGATCATCGTAGAATGTCTGAAGGAACAGGGCGTTGATACCGTATTTGGATATCCGGGCGGCGCGATCCTGAATGTTTACGATGCCTTATATGAATACAAAGATGAGATCACACATGTACTGACCTCCCACGAGCAGGGTGCATCCCATGCTGCTGACGGTTATGCAAGAGCGACTGGAAAGGTGGGTGTCTGCCTGGCAACCTCCGGTCCAGGAGCAACTAACCTGGTAACAGGGATCGCGACTGCATACATGGATTCCGTACCGATGGTAGCCATTACTGCAAACGTAGGAAGACCACTCCTGGGAAGAGATTCTTTCCAGGAGGTTGATATCGCAGGTATCGTAATGCCTGTAACAAAATACAGTTTCATCGTAAAGAATATCGAAGATCTTGCAGATACGTTAAGAAGAGCATTTTATATTGCAAAAAGCGGAAGACCCGGCCCGGTGCTTGTGGATGTCCCGAAGGATATCACAGGAATGAAATATGAATATGAGCCATGCCATCCGGCTACGGTTAACCGTGAGATCAAAAGTATCCGTAAAGAAGATATTGATCAGGCACTGGAAATGATCAGAGAGGCAGAGAAACCGTTTATTTTTGTTGGCGGCGGATGTGTGATCTCCGGTGCTGACCAGGAAGTACGTGAGCTGGCTCGCAGGATCCAGGCTCCTGTCTGCGATACTCTGATGGGCAAGGGTACCTTCCCGGGAGAAGATCCTCTCTATACAGGTATGGTAGGTATGCACGGAACCAAGACTTCCGATCTTGGCGTAACAGAGTGCGATCTTCTTATTGTTCTCGGTGCACGCTTTAGTGACCGTGTAACAGGAAATACCAAAACTTTTGCGCATAATGCAAAAATCCTTCAGATTGATGTGGATGCTGCGGAGATCAATAAAAATATCAAAGTGGATGCCAGTGTGATCGGTGATGTGAAGGAAGTGCTGAAACGCCTTCTGGAGGAAATTCCGAAGAAAGAACATCCGGAGTGGATCGCACATATCCAGGAATTGAAATCAAAATATCCGCTGAATTATGATCACACACAGCTTACAGGTCCGTATATTATAGAGAAGCTTTATGAGTTGACCAACGGTGATGCGATCATCTCCACAGATGTTGGACAGCATCAGATGTGGGCGGCGCAGTATTATAAATACAAAGAGCCGAGAACTCTTCTTACTTCCGGTGGCCTTGGAACCATGGGCTACGGCCTTGGCGCTGCAATTGGCGCGAAGATGGGCAGACCGGAAAAAACAGTTGTAAATATAGCAGGTGACGGATGCTTCCGTATGAATATGAATGAGCTGGCAACAGCTGCACGCTGTGGCAGACAGCTGATCCAGATTGTTATGAACAATCATGTACTGGGAATGGTGCGTCAGTGGCAGACGCTCTTCTATGGAAAGAGATACTCTTCCACAGTACTGGATGACGCCGTTGATTTTGTGAAATTATCAGAGGCGCTGGGTGCAAAAGCCATTCGTGTGACAAAGATGGAGGATGTGGAGCCTGCACTTAAGATGGCACTGGCAGCAGAGGGACCTGTCGTTCTGGATTGCTGGATCGATCAGGATCTGAGTGTGTTCCCGATGGTACCGGCTGGTGCGAACCTTGATGATGTATTTGACGAGGAGGATATGAAGAAACATGAGTAGAGTGTATAATTTTTCTGCCGGACCGGCAGTGCTTCCAGAGGAAGTACTCAAAGAAGTAGCGGATGAGATGATGGATTATAACGGCACAGGAATGTCTGTTATGGAAATGAGCCACAGAAGTGCAGCTTTTCAGGAGATCATTGATACTGCAGAGAAAGATCTTCGCGAGCTTATGAACATTCCGGATAACTACAAGGTACTTTTCCTTCAGGGAGGAGCATCCCAGCAGTTTGCCATGATCCCGATGAACCTTATGAAAAACAAGGTCGCAGATTATATCGTAACAGGACAGTGGGCAAAAAAAGCTTATCAGGAAGCTCAGAAATACGGAAAAGCAAACAAGATCGCCTCTTCTGAAGATAAAACCTTCAGCTATATCCCGGACTGCAGTGATCTGCCGATCAGCCCGGATGCAGACTACGTATACATCTGTGAGAACAACACCATTTACGGCACAAAATTCAAAAAACTTCCAAACACAAAAGGTAAGACTCTGGTAGCAGATGTATCCTCCTGCTTCCTGTCTGAGCCGGTGGATGTAAGCAAATATGGTATTATCTATGGCGGTGTTCAGAAGAACATCGGACCGGCAGGCATGGTTATCGTGATCATCCGTGAGGACCTGATCACAGAGGATGTTCTTCCGGGAACCCCAACCATGCTTACTTATAAGACACATGCAGACGCAGGCTCTCTTTACAATACGCCGAATGCTTACTGCATCTATGTATGCGGAAAAGTATTCAAATGGCTGAAGAAGATGGGCGGTCTGGAAGTGATGAAGCAGCGCAATGAGGAAAAAGCAAAAATCCTTTATGATTACCTGGATTCCAGCAAGCTGTTCAAAGGAACTGTAGTTCCGGAAGACAGATCCCTTATGAATGTACCGTTCGTAACCGGTGACAAGGAAATGGATGCCAAGTTTGTTAAAGAGGCAACTGAAGCAGGACTTGTAAACCTGAAAGGACACCGTACTGTTGGCGGAATGCGTGCCAGCATCTACAATGCCATGCCAAAGGCCGGCGTAGAGGCACTGGTTGCATTCATGAAAAAATTCGAGGAGGAGAATGCATAATGTTCCAGTATCATTGCCTGAATCCGATCGCTGAAAAAGGTCTGAAACTTTTTGGCGATAATTATAAAAAAACAGAGACCGCTGACCAGTGTGACGCAATCCTTGTAAGAAGTGCAAAAATGCACGACATGGAGCTGCCGAAGAGCGTTTGTGCAGTTGCACGTGCAGGTGCAGGCGTCAATAATATTCCGGTTAAGGAGTATGCAGAGAAGGGTGTTGTTGTATTCAACACGCCTGGAGCTAACGCAAACGGCGTAAAAGAGCTGGTACTTGCAGGTATGCTCCTTGCATCCAGAGATATCGTAGGAGGTATCGAGTGGGTTGCACAGGAGAAAGATAAAGAGCACATCGGCAAGCTTGCCGAGAAGCAGAAAAAACAGTTCGCAGGATGCGAGATCAGCGGCAAAAAGCTTGGTATCATCGGTCTTGGAGCCATTGGAGCCATGGTGGCAAACGCAGCATGCGGTCTTGGCATGGAGGTATATGGCTATGACCCATATCTTTCTATTGATGCAGCATGGAACCTGTCCAGAACCATCAAGCACAGCAAGAGCCTGGATGAGATCTACAGCCAGTGCGATTATATCACCATTCATGTGCCGCTTCTTGACAGCACTAAGAAGATGATCAACAAAGAAGCTTTCGATAAGATGAAGGACGGCGTAGTTCTTCTGAATTTTGCAAGAGATCTTCTTGTTGATGAGGATGCGCTGATCGAGGCTGTTGAGAGTGGCAAGGTTAAGAAGTATGTAACTGACTTTGCAAATGAGACAGTTGCAGGACGTGAGGGTATTCTGGTAACTCCGCATCTTGGTGCGTCTACAGAGGAATCTGAAGAAAACTGTGCAGAGATGGCTGTAAAGGAGATCCGCGATTACCTTGAGAATGGTAATATCAAAAATTCAGTTAATTATCCGAACTGTGATATGGGTACCTGTGTGGCTGTTGGAAGAATCTCTCTTGCGCACAGCAACACACCGAATATGATCAGTCAGGTTACCAAGATCCTTGGATCTGAGGGATTGAATATTGCGGATATGACGAATAAGAGTAAAGGGGAGTTTGCTTATACTCTTATTGATCTTGAGAGTGCGGCGTCTGCTAAGGCGTTAGATGAACTCAAGGAGATTGAGGGAATGTACAGGGTGCGTGTTGTTAAGTAAAGTAACAAGAGGTTAGAAATACTTTTTTTTAAATACTGTGTGGCGTTTGCTTTTTTGGCGAATGGCGCACAGTATTTTTTTGAGGAAAAAAGGAAAACCGCAAAGGGGCCGCAAAGCCGCGGCCCCTCTGCACACCCCTCGGGCTTTTTTTAGGAGTGCTTGGTTGTGGAGGACGGGAGTTTTGTTGACTTGTGTCTGTATGCGACGGTGCTGGGAACGAAAGTCTGAGCCGATGGAGGAGAACGGCCTGAAGGGGTTGTTGAGAGTGAAAAAGTCTTGAGGCCGTTATAGGTATGTGACGGTATTGGATGTGGAAGGTTGAGCTGAGAGTGAGGGTGGGAGGGCGTTGGCAGGTCTCGATGTGCGGGGCACATCTGCGGATTTTTTGGAATAATATAGAAGTGAATTTGAGGGGGAAATATATCAAATGCAGATATATCAAATGATCAAATTCAAATATATCAAATGTAAATATATCAAATTCAAATATATCAAATGATCAAATGTAAATATATCAAATTCAAATATATCAAATGATCAAATGTAAATATAT